>DATAUR010000114.1:0-57051 GCA_036268175.1 Phenylobacterium sp.
GACATCCAAGACAAGGCCTACAAGGCTTCCGACCTGGTCGCCGAGGACATCGACGCCTACCTCGAACAGCACCAGCACAAGTCCCTGCTGCGCTTCATCACCTGCGGCTCGGTGGACGACGGCAAGTCGACCCTGATCGGCCGCCTGCTCTACGACTCCAAGATGATCTTCGAGGACCAGCTCGCGGCGCTGGAAGCCGACAGCAAGAAGATCGGCACCCAGGGCGGCGAGATCGACTTCGCCTTGCTGGTCGATGGCCTGGCCGCCGAGCGCGAGCAGGGCATCACCATCGACGTCGCCTATCGCTTCTTCTCCACCGACAAGCGCAAGTTCATCGTCGCCGACACCCCCGGCCACGAACAGTACACTCGCAACATGGTCACCGGCGCGTCCACCGCCGACGCCGCGGTGATCCTGATCGACGCGCGCAAGGGCGTGCTGACCCAGACCCGGCGGCACAGCTACCTGGTGAGCCTGCTGGGCATTCGCCACGTGGTCCTGGCGATCAACAAGATGGACCTGGTCGACTGGAGCCAGCAGCGGTTCGACGAGATCGTCGGCGACTATGCCGCCTTCGCCGAGCAGATCGGCATCAAGGCCTTCACCGCCATCCCCATGTCGGCGCTGCGCGGCGACAACATCACCGAGCCCAGCGCCAATTCGCCCTGGTACTCCGGCCCGCCCCTGATGCGCTGGCTGGAGGATGCGCCGGTCGAGGACGACCTGCGGGACAAGCCGTTCCGCATGCCGGTGCAATGGGTGAACCGCCCGAACCTCGACTTCCGCGGCTTCTCGGGCCCGATCGCGTCCGGCGTGATCCGGCCAGGCGACAAGGTCAAGGCGCTGCCCTCCGGCCGCGAGAGCACCATCGAACGCATCGTCACCTTCACCGGCGACCTGGAAGAGGCCGTGGCCGGGCAGTCGGTGACCCTGACGCTCACCGACGAGATCGACGTTTCCCGCGGCGACGTCCTGGCCGCCGCCGGCGCCCCGCCCGCCGTCGCCGACCAGTTCGAGGCGACGCTGGTCTGGTTCGACGAAGAGGCGATGCTGCCGGGCCGCCCCTACCTGTTGAAGCTCGGGACCCGCACGGTCACCGCCCAGGTCGCCGAGCCCAAGTACAAGGTCAACGTCAATACCCTGGAGCACTTGGCCGCACGCCGGCTGGAGCTGAACGAGATCGGGGTCTGCAACCTGTCGCTGGACGCGCCTGTCGCCTTCGATCCCTACGCCGAGAACCACGACCTGGGCGGCTTCATCCTGATCGACCGGATCTCCAACCGCACCGTCGGCGCGGGCCTGCTGCACTTCGCGCTGCGCCGCAGCCAGAACATCCACTGGCAGGCGCTGGACGTGGACAAGGCGACCCGATCCGCCGCCAAGGGCCAGAAAGCCCAGGTGGTCTGGCTGACCGGCCTTTCCGGCGCCGGCAAGTCGACCATCGCCAACCTGATCGAGAAGCGCCTGCTCTCCGAAGGCCGCCACACCTACCTGCTGGACGGCGACAACGTCCGTCACGGCCTCAACAAGGACCTGGGCTTCACCGAAGAGGACCGCGTCGAGAACATCCGCCGCGTCGCCGAGGTGGCCAAGCTGATGGTCGACGCTGGCCTGATCGTGCTGGTGAGCTTCATCTCGCCGTTCCGCGCGGAGCGGCGGATGGCGCGAGAGCTCATGGGCGACGGCGAGTTCATCGAGGTTTTCGTCGACACCCCCATCGCCGAGGCGGAGAAGCGCGACGTCAAAGGCCTCTACGCCAAGGCGCGCGCCGGCCAGTTGAAGAACTTCACCGGCGTCGACAGCCCCTACGAGGCCCCGGAAAATCCCGAGATCCGCATCGACACCACCAAGCTCTCGGCCGAACAGGCGGCCGAGCAGGTCGTCGATTGGCTACAGCAGAGCCGCTAGGGCCCTTAAGGCCGGCGCCCGATATCCAGGAAGTCGCGGCCGCTGAAGTCCTCCGGCGCGGCCACCTCGACCATGGGATCGTCGCGGTCGTCCCATTCGGTGCGCAGAGCCCGGCTCATTACCGCGTGCATGTCGTAAAGGCAGGCGATGTAGGTCAGCTCCAGGATTTCCTCGTCGGAGAGGAAGGCCTTCAGCGCATCGAACACCGCGTCCGGCGTGCGGCCGGCCTGCAGGGCCAGGCAGTCGGCATAGGCCAGGACGGCGCGCTCGCGGGCGTCGAAGCCCTCCGCGACCTGCCAGTTCGGGATCGCGGCGATCTTGGCCTCCGCCACGCCCAGCCCGCGCAGGGACTTGCAGTGCTGCGAATAGACGAACTGGCTGGACTTCGCCCAGCCGACCCGAGTCTGGGCCAGCTCGCGCAGCACCGGATCGAGCTTGCGCTTGGGGCTGCGGTAGAGGGCGAAGCCGCGGTTGGCATGCTCCAGCACATCGGGGACCAGGGCGAATGTGGTCCACCAGTCGCCGCTGGTGCCGGTCGACGTGCCGGGCTCCGCCACCGGATCGTGATCGCCGAACAGCAGGTCATAGGTCTTCAGCACCACCTCGGAGGTCGCCTCGGCGCGGCTGACTTGCTTCAGGCGCGGCATCAGGCGACGGCCGGTTCAAGGGCCCGGCCGGGCTCGTGCGCCACGTCCTCCGGCCGGAAATCCCGCAGGGTGGCGGCGAACTCCAGCATGATGCCGTTGGGGTCGCGGAAGTAGACCGAGCGCACCCAGACGCCCTCGTGCATCTCGCGCGCCACGCCCATCGGGCTGTCGTCATGATTGACCACGACGGGCACGGAGACGTGGACGCCCGCCGCCTTCAGCCGGCCGATGGAGGCCTCGAGCTGGTCCTCGTCCATGTCGAAGGCCACGTGGTTCATCGACCCCACCGCCGAGCGCGGTTCGGCCGGAAAGTCCTTCACCGAGGCGATGCCCGGCGCCGCGGCCGGAACGTCCGGCCACCAGAAGAAGGCCAACAGCGCGCCGCCGCCGCAGTCGAAGAAGAAGTGCTGCCCGCCGTCCGGCAGGGCCACGGTCTTCACCAGCGGCATGCCCAGCGCCTGGGTGTAGAACTCCACCGTCTCGGCCATGTCACGGCAGACAAGCGCCAGATGGTTGATCCCCTTGGTCAGCATGGCGGTTCTCCCTCTTGTTGCCCGAAGCCTACGCCCTGATCAGAATTCCAGCACGATCTTCCCGAAATGCTCGCCGCCCTGCATGGCCGCGAAGGCGCCCGTAGCCTCCGTCCAGGGGAACACCTTGTCGACGACAGGGCCGATCCTATGCAGGTCCATGAACCGGCACATGGCCTCGAACATGTCGCGGGAGCCCACCGACAGACCCTGCACCCTCGCCGAATTGCCGATCAGGACGGCGGTATTGAAGGGGCCGCCGAGACCGCCGACCACACCGACGATGGCCACATGGCCACCGATCCGGATGGCCTTCATGCTCTGCTCGATGGTGCCGCCGCCGCCGACCTCGACGATCAGGTCCGCGCCGACCCCGCCGGTCGCCTCGCGCACCGGCCCCGACCACTCCGGCGTTTGGCGGTAGTTGACGCGGTGCGTCGCGCCCAGCGCCTCGGCGCGCGCCAGTTTCTCGTCCGACGAGGAGGTGATCAGCGTCCGCATCCCCGCCGCATGGGCGAACTGCAGGCCGAAGATCGAGACCCCGCCCGTGCCCTGCAGCACCACGGTGTCGCCGGGCCGAAGGTCGCCGTCCTCGAACAGCGCCCGCCAGGCGGTCAGCGCCGCGCATGGCAGGCAGGCGACCTGCTGGTCGGTGAGGAACTCCGGGACCTTCGAGACCCCATCGGCGCTGAAGGTCGCCAGCTCCCGCCCGGCCCCCGGGATCGGCGAGCCCAGGGAAGAGCTCAGCTTGTCCAGGTTCGGCGGGCCGGAAATCCAGCGCTGGAAGAACATCGTCGCCACCCGGTCGCCCGGCTTCACCCGCGTCACGCCCTCGCCCACCGCCTCGACGATCCCGCAGCCGTCGGAGAAGGGCGTGATCGCCCCGCCGCCGGCCGCCATCCGGCTGTACATGCCGCTGACCATCAGCATATCGCGGTAGTTCAGCGAGACCGCGCGCATCCTGACCAGCACCTCGCCCGGCCCGGGCGTGGGATCGGGCGCATCGACGATCTCGAGGGCGTCGAGTCCCCAGGGTTCAGCGACGCTCAGCGCACGCATGGCGGTGTCCTTCTCGCAGTCGGCGCATCTTAGGCGCGAGCCCGTGGGGCGGAGCAAGGGCGCCCTGGCGTCAGGTCTCAGACAGGGTCGAGCCGTCGGGCGCCATAAAGCCGAAACGTTCCGATCAGCCCCGCGACCGACATCGCCGACATCAGCAGGTAGCCCTGCGCGCCCGCCCGATCGAACAGCCAGCCCGAGAACAGCGTCGCGATCCCCGACAGCACGCCGCCCGACAGCGCCGAGTTGATCGCCTGGGCGGCGGAGGCGTTGCGGGGCGTGGAAAGCCGCTCCACCAGCAGGAGCGAGGCGAAGAAGGTCGCCGCATAGCTCAGCGCATGCAGGGTCTGTAGCGGAAACAGCACCCAGAGCGGCGGCGAAAAGGCCAGCACCGTCCAGCGCAGGATCGCGCCCGCCCCGCCCAGCGCCAGCAGGTTGCGCGGCCCGATCCGGCGCCGCCAGGGCTCCATGAACCACAGGAAGCCGATCTCGGCGGTGACCCCGGTGGCCCAGAGCACGCCGGTCATGTCCTCGGCGATCCCCTGCCGCTTCCAGGCCAGCGTCGAGAAGCCGTAGTAGAAGGCGTGCGCCGACTGGATGAGGCCTGCGGACAGCACAGCGGTCATGAACACCGGGTCGCGCAGCAGGCCTGACAGCCCCGCCATTCGGTCGGCAAGGCCCGCGGAATGGCCCTCCTCCAGCACCGGATCCGGCGGCAGCAGGACGCGCGCGGCGAGCGAGGTCATGGCGATGGCGGCGACCATCCAGACCAGCACCGTCTCCGGCGCGCCCCGGGTCAGGAGAAAACCCATGCCGAGGTTGCCAACGATGAAGGCGGCCGAGCCCATGCCCCGCGGCCAGCCGAAGTTGAAACCGTCGACCCGCGCGCGCCGCAAGGTGATCACATCGGTCAGCGGCGGCAGGGTGGTGAACATTGAAGACGCCGCGAACCAGACCACCGCCTGCCAGGCAAACCCCCAGGGCAGCGCCATCAGGGCATAGGTCGCGGTCACCAGCAGTGCGAGGATCAGCAGCGCCGTACGGCGCAGCCTGAAGCTGTCCGCCCACACCGCGAGCAGCGGCGCGCTCACCGCCCGCGCCAGCATCGGCAACGACAGGATGAGGCCGATCCGGCTGCCTGACATCCCATGGTGGGCGAACCACACCGGCATGTAGGGCGAACTCACGCCCGAGCCGATGAAGATCGCCGCGTAGAACAGGCCGAGGCGCACGGTGAACGGCATGGTCCTTCGCCCTTACAGGGAGTCGCTGGCGCCAGCCCGGTTGCCGCCACGGCGTGGCCGCGTAATGTCTCTGAACAACGATAAGTGGAGACGCGTCATGGCCCGCACCAACAGCCGCGACCGGGAGCTTCGGGCCCGCGCCGAGGCGGTCATTCCCGGCGGGATGTACGGTCACCAGTCGACCGCGCTGCTGCCCGACGACTATCCGCAGTTCTTCGAGCGCGGCGAAGGCGCTCACATCTGGGATGTCGATGGACGGCGCTACCTCGACATGATGTGCGCCTATGGGCCGAACCTGTTCGGCTACGCCAATCCGCAGATCGACGCCGCCTTCGTCCGCCAGCTGGGCCTGGGCGACACGCTCACCGGCCCCACCGCCCTGATGGTCGAGCTGGCCGAGACCATGGTGGCCATGGTCAGCCACGCCGACTGGGCGATGTTCTGCAAGAACGGCACGGACGCCACCACCATGGCGCTAACCTGTGCGCGGGCCCACACCCGCCGAAAGACCGTGGTGCGGGCCAAGGGCGCCTATCACGGGGCCGCGCCCTGGTGCGTGCCCAGGCCGACCGGCACGCTGGAAAGCGACCGGGCGAACCAGATCCTCTGCGACTACAACGACGTGGCCAGCCTGGAGGCCGCCGTCGCCCAGGCCGGCGACGACCTCGCCTGCATCTTCGCCGCTCCCTTCAAGCACGACGCCTTCATTGACCAGGCCGAACCGAACCTCGCCTACGCCAGGCGCGCCCGCGAGCTCTGCGACCAGACCGGCGCGCTTCTGATCATCGACGACGTGCGGGCCGGCCTGCGCCTGGCCCGCGACTGCTCCTGGTCGAAAATCGGGGTGCAGCCGGACCTCTCCACTTGGGGCAAGTGCCTGGCCAACGGCCATGGCCTGTCGGCCCTGCTGGGGAATGACAAGGCGCGCAAGGCGGCGTCCTCGATCTTCGTCACCGGCTCTTTCTGGTTCCAGGCCGCCCCCATGGCGGCGGCGCTGGAGACCATGGGCCTGGTCAAGACCACCGACTACCTGGAACGGATCACCGCGCTCGGCCAACGGCTGCGCGATCGCCTGGGCGAACGCGCCTCGGCCGCCGGCTTCTCCCTGCGCCAGACCGGCCCGGTGACCATGCCGCTGTTCCTGTTCGACGACGACCCGGATCTGCGCAAGGGCTTCTGCTTCTCCAGCGAGATGCTGGACCGCGGCGTCTATGTGCACCCCTGGCACAACATGTTCCTCTGCGCGGCGATGACCGACGCCGACATCGAGGACGCCCTGAACGCCGCGGAAGGCGCGTTCGGCGCGCTGAAAAAGCAGTCTGCCACCCTGCCGCCGGTGCCGAAACTGGCCTTCCTGACCACCGGAGGTACGCGATGAGCCCGATGGAAATGCCTGACTATTCCGACTACGACGGCCTGGGTCTCGCTGAGCTGGTGGCCAAGCGCGCGGTGACGCCCCTGGAGCTGGTCGAGGCCGCCATCGCCCGGATCGAGCAGCACAATCCGACCCTCAACGCGGTGGTCTACAAGGGCTACGACGACGCCCGCAAATGGGCCATCGACGACCTGCCCGCGGGGCCGTTCCGGGGCGTGCCCTTCCTGATCAAGGATCTGGGCATGCCGGTGGCCGGATGGCCGCGCAGCCATGGTTCGAAGTTCGCCCGCGGCGTGGTCGACAGCGCCGACGGCGGCCTCACCGCCCGCTATCGCGCCGCGGGCGTCGTTCCCATCGGCAAGACCAACACGCCGGAATACGGCATCACCGGCACCACCGAGAGCGCCGCGCTGGGCCCCTGTCGCAACCCCTGGAACCCGGGCCATATCGCCGGCGGGTCGTCCGGCGGCGCGGCCTCGGCCGTGGCCGCGGGCATCGTGCCCCTGGCGCACGCCTCCGACGGCCTGGGCTCGATCCGCATCCCGGCGGCCTGCTGCGGTCTGGTGGGCCTGAAGGTCACCCGCGACCGCAACCCCAACCTGCCGGACGGCTTCGACTATGCGCTCGGCAATGTGGTCGACCACGTGGTCACCCGCACCGTGCGCGACAGCGCCGCCATGCTGGACGCCACCGGCTACGCCGAGCCCCACTCGCCCTACCCGGCCCCGCCCAAGGAACGGCCCTACCTCGAGGAGATCGAGCGCAGCCCGGGCAAGCTCAGGGTCGCCTGGTCGTCCGAGACGCCGTCCGGCCGGCCCATCGACCCGGAGATCCAGGCCGCCCTGGAGCGCACCGCCGCCCTGTTGCAGGGCCTGGGTCACGAGGTGATCGAAAAGGGCATGGGGATCGACTACCGCGCCCTCTTCGCCTCCCGCGGCCCCGCCGCCGCATCCAACTTCGCCGCCGGCATGGCGCGCCTGATCGACCTGGTGGGCCGCGAGCCCGAACCGGATGAGCTGGAGCCGCTGACCTGGAGCATCCTGAAGGCCGGCCGCCGGCAGACCGGCGCCGACGCCCTGCGCTCGCTGCAGGAAACCCGCATGCTGAACCGCCAGACCCTGGCCTTCTTCGAGGACGTCGACGTCTACCTGACCCCCGTTCTGGGGACGCCCGTGCCGGAGATCGGCTTCATCGACCCAGTGAACCTGGAGCCGCGCGAGGTGAACCGCCGCCAGGGCCGCACCTTCCCTTACACGCCGCCGTTCAACTTCTCCGGCCAGCCGTCCCTGTCGCTGCCGCTGGAGGTGGACGCGGCCGGCCTGCCGATCGGCATGATGTTCTCCGCCCGCTATGCCGACGAGGCGACGCTGTTCCGCCTGGCCGCCCAGCTGGAGAAGGAAGCGCCCTGGAAGGACCGCCGACCGCAGGTCTGGGGTTGATGGGTTTCTGGAGTCGCAGGAACTGGCTGACGCTGGCGGCGCTCGGCGGCTTCCTGTCGGTGGGGTTCGGGGCCTTCGCCGCGCATGGGGTCAGCGATCCGCGCGCGCAGGAGCTGCTGCGGACCGGCTCGCTCTATGGGTTCCTGCATTGCCTGGCGACCTTCGCCTGCGCGGCCGCCATGCAGGCCGGCGCCCGGCGGGCGCGGTTCGCCCCAGCCTTCTTCCTGACAGGCGCCCTGCTGTTCTCCGGCTCGCTCTACGCCATGGCGTTGGGCGCGCCGCGCTGGGTTGGAGCTGTGACGCCCATCGGCGGCCTTGGCTTCCTGGCCGGCTGGGCCGTACTCGCCTGGGCGGCCCGCGAGGTCGATCGCGCCTAGGCGACGAGCACTTGCCGTTCCGCCGCGCCGCGATTGCTGCAAAGGTGGCCGGTCACGAGGAGAGGCTGCCGATGTCCGCGCTCGAAACCCAGATGCCACCGGTCAAGCGGGCCCGGGTGAACGGCATCGAGATGGCCTACTACGAGGCCGGACCGCGCCAGGGCGTGCCCGTCGTGCTCTGCCACGGCTTTCCGGAGTTGGCGTTTTCCTGGCGGCATCAGATCAAGGCGCTGGCCGAGGCCGGCCGCTGGGTGATCGCCCCGGACCAGCGCGGCTATGGCCTGACCTCACGCCCGGACGCCATCACCGACTATGACATGGAGCATCTGACCGGCGACCTCGTGGGCCTGCTGGATCACCTGGGTGTCGAGAAGGCGATCTTTTGCGGCCACGACTGGGGCGGCTTCGTCGTCTGGCAGATGCCCTTGATCCATCCAGACCGCGTGGCCGGGGTCATCGGCCTCAACACGCCGTTCATGGCCCGCGCGCCCATGGACCCCATTGCGCTCATGAAATTCCGCTTTGGGCCCGAGATGTACATCATCTGGTTCCAGACCCCCGAGGAGCCCGACGCCTTCCTCGCCGCCGATGTCGAAAAGACCCTGCGGTTCTTCATGCGCCGACCGCAGGGCATGGCCGCCGCGGTGCAGGCGGCGGACGGCGAGCCGACCTTCGCCTTCAAGGCGCTGATCGAGGCCTGGGACGCCTCCGACCTGGGCGGCCAGTTCCTGACCGCCGAGGAACTCGACGCCTTCGTCAGCACCTTTCGGCGCACCGGCTTCACCGGCGGGATCAACTGGTACCGCAACTTCACGCGCAACTGGGAACGCTCGGAAGGCTTCCCTGGACGGCTCGACAACCTGCCCTGCCTGATGATCACCGCCGAGCTGGACCCGGTCCTCAGCCCCACCATGGCCGAAGGGATGCCGACCCTGATCGGCGACCTGGAGATGCACATGGTGGCCGGTTCCGGCCACTGGACGCAGCAGGAAAAGCCGGAAGAGGTGAACCGCCTCATCCTGGACTGGCTGCAACGGCGCTTCCCGACGTAAGATCGCGCCCATGGAACGCAGCACCCCGCCGCCCGCCGTCTCGGCCGCCTCGAACCGGCGGGGCCTGTTCGCGGACAATGAGCCGTTCGCCTCAGGCTGGCTGCCCGCCGACGGGGTGCACGAGATCTATTACGAGGAATGCGGCCAGCCGGACGGCAAGCCCTGCGTGATCCTGCACGGCGGCCCGGGCGGGGCGATCAACCCGACCATGCGGCGGTTCTTCAATCCGGCGAAGTGGCGCATGGCGCTGTTCGATCAGCGCGGCTGCGGCAAGAGCCGCCCCAACGCCAGCCTGGAGGATAACACCACCTGGAGCCTGATCGGCGATATCGAGCGGCTGCGCGAGCATCTGGGGATCGAGAAATGGTGCGTGTTCGGCGGCTCCTGGGGCTCGACCCTGGCCCTGGCCTACGCGATCCAGCATCCCGATCGCGTCGAGAGCCTGGTGCTGCGTGGGGTCTTCCTGCTGACCGAACGGGAACTCGCCTGGTTCTACCAGGACGGCGCTTGCATGCTGTTCCCGGACGCGTGGCAGCGGTTCTGCGCGCCGATCCCCGCGGCCGAGCGCGGCGACATGATCAGCGCCTATCACAAGCGCCTCACCCACCCCGACCGACGCGTGCAGGCCGAGGCGGCGGCCGCCTGGAGCCAATGGGAGGGCGACACCATCTCGATCCGCGGCCCGGAAGCCCGGCCCTCGAAGTTCAACGAGATCGACTTCGCCATCGCCTTCGCCCGCATCGAGTGTCACTTCTTCGCCAACCACGGCTTCTTCCCGGAAGAAGGCTGGATCCTGAAGAACGCCGCGAAGCTGAAGACCATCCCCGGATGGATCGTGCAGGGCCGCTTCGACGTGGTGACGCCCATGGAAGCGGCCTGGAAGCTGAAGTCCGCCTGGCCGCGGACGCGCTTCGAGGTGGTCTGGGACGCCGGCCACGCCTCCACCGAACCCGGCATCGTCGACGCCCTGGTGCGGGCGACCGATCAGGCGCTTAGCGTCTGACGCCTGTTGCGCGCACGCACGAGCGCGCGCAATTTGCCGCCTCTTCCGGGAGCTGGCCCGGAGCTGAGGGAGGAACTGCAATGCGCTATACCCTGTTCGCCGCCGTCGCCGCTGTGAGCCTGCTGGCCGCCAACGCCGCGTCGGCCCAGATGGTCCACTACATGGCGACCCTGAAGGGCGCGACTGGCGTCAAGGGCTCCGGCGAAGTCACCGCCATGCTGAATGGCAAGACCTTCACCTATTCGGCGACCTACAAGGACCTGACCGGCCCCGTCGTCGCGGCCCACTTCCACAACGCGCCGACCCCGGGCGGCAACGGCCCGCCGGTGGTGCCCGCGACCGTCTCGCCCAGCCCGATCAAGGGCACGGCGACGCTCACCGACGCCCAGATCGCCGACCTCAACGCCGGCAAGTGGTATTTCAACGTCCACACCGCGGCGAACCCCGGCGGCGAGATCCGTGGCACGCTCCTCAAGAAATAGGCTACGGCGCGGGGCTCGCGCCCTGGGCCTTTTGAGGTTCAGAGCAGCGAGCCCTTGCCGCTGGTGACTTCAGAATAGCGGTGGACGCGGACGGCCATGACCAGGCCGAAGCCCACCATGACGGTTAGCATCACGGTGCCGCCGTAGGACAACAGCGGCATCGGCACGCCGACCACCGGCGCCAGACCCATGACCATCGAGCCATTGATCAGCACATAGAGGGCGAAGGTGGCCGTCACGCCCGCCGCGGCCAGCCGGCCGAAGTGGCTGTGGCTAAGATAGGCGGTGCGCAGCGCCATGAAGATCACCGCCGCGTAGAGCACTAGGATCGTGACGCAGCCCACGAAGCCGAACTCCTCGGCCAGCGTGGCGAAGATGAAGTCGGTCTGCTTCTCCGGCAGGAAGTTGAGCTGGGCCTGGGAGCCCAGGCCGTAACCCTTGCCGAGCAGGCCGCCGGAGCCGATGGCGATGGCGGATTGCAGGTTGTGATAGCCGGCGCCCGACGGGTCGGCTTGCGGGTCGAGGAAGGTCGTGAGACGCGCCTTCTGGTAGCCATGCAGGCCGAACATCACCACCACGGGAACCAGCAGGCCCGCGCCCAGCGCTCCGGCTACGATCAGCCGCCAGGAGAGTCCCGCCAGGATCACCACAATGACGCCGGTGAACGCCATCAGGATGGCGGTGCCGAAATCGGGCTGCTTATAGACCAGGTACGATGGCGCGAGGATCAGGGCGGCTGGGATCAGCAACCACCAGGAAAGCTGGGCGCTCCGCCCTGACAGGCCGTGGTAGAAGCGCGCCAGCGCCAGAACCATGCCGATCTTCATGATCTCCGAGGGCTGGATGGTGATCGGTCCCGCCTGCAGCCAACGCTGCGCGCCCAGCGCGTGGTGGCCCACGACCATCACCGCCAGCAGCAGCAGGAAGCCGACCCCATAGATCGGATAGGCCAGCGCGAACCACACCCGCAGGTCGATCAGGCTCAGCACGATCATGATCGCGAAGAACAGGGCGAAGCGCGCCAGATGCGGCCCGGCCCACGGCGACCACGACGAGCCGGCGATGGAAAACTGCATCACCGCGCCCGCGCCCGCGATCAGGCAGAGCGTCAGGCAGAACATCCAGTCGATTTCGCCGAACTTGACGATCAGCCGGTCCCGTTCGCCGGGTCGCGTGAGGGCCGAGACGGTCATGTGGGCTGCTGCTCCGCGGCGGCCTGCACGGCCTGGGCGGCGGGTGTGGGCGGATCCACCACGTCGGGGTCGCTGTCGACCTGGGGCGCTTCTGGGATCGGCAGGGGATGCTCGATCTTGGCGCGGATTTCGGGATCCTTCAGCAGGGCGATACGCAGCAGTTCGCGGGCTCGCGGGCCGCTGGCGCCCGCGCCAAAGCCGCCGTGCTCAACGAGGACGCTCACGGCGTAACGGGGTGCGTCATAGGGGGCGAAGGCGATGAACCAGGCATGGTCGCGCAACGCCCACGCGCCGTTGCGGTCGTGGACGCCAGTGCCGCCGCCATAGCCGCGCGACTGGGCGGTTCCGGATTTGCCCGCCATCAGCAAGGTGGGTCCAAGGCCCAGGTCGGCCTGGCCAAAGCCGGTGGCATGCGCAATGCGTTCGCCGTTGGCCCCGGTGACCGCGGCCATGCCCGTGCGGACGAAATCGATGTGCTCGGGCTTGAACGGCAGGTCGCTCACCGCCGCCCCGGACGGCCGCTCCACGCCGCCGATCGACTTGATCAGGCGCGGAAGCAGCGCCTTGCGACCGTTCGCCAGCCGCGAACACTGCACGCAGAGCTGCAGCGGATTGAGGTGGGTATAGCCCTGGCCGATGCCCATGCTGGGCGTCTCGCCGGGATGCCAGACAGGGTCCTTCGGAAAGGCGCGGCGTTTATAGGCGGTGTCGGGAATCAGGCCCTTCTTCTGGCCAGGGATGCCGATGTCGAACTCCTTGCCCAGGCCGAACTCGCGCGCCACCCTGGCGATCTTGTCCGGTCCGATCGCCAGCGCGCACTGGTAGAAATAGATGTCGCAGGACGTGGCGATGGCGGTGTGCAGGTTCTGCACCCCATGGGCCTTGTCGCAGTGCCACGGCCGCCCGCCCCAGAACCAGACCTTGCCGCAGACGTGGGTGGTGGCGGGATCGTAGCCGTTCTCCAGGGCCGCCAGCGCCACCATGGTCTTGAAGGTCGAGCCGGGCGGGTAGTTCGCCGTCAGCGCCTTGTTGAACAGCGGCTTGTGGTCGTACTGCGCCAGTTCCTTGTACTCGGTGGCCGTCAGGCCGCGGACGAACTTGTTCGCGTCGAAACTCGGGCCTGAATACATGCACAGGATGTCGCCGCTGCGGCAGTCCATCATTACCGCCGCCCCGCTTTCCGAGCCGAAAATCTCCTCGGCGCGGTTCTGGATGTCGGCGTCGAGGGTGAGCACGATCTCCTTGCCGGGGATCGCCTTGATGTCGCCGGCCGGATCGGTGGCGACCTCGTGGCCGTTGGCGTCGACCTCCACCTTCTGGGCGCCCGGCTTGCCGCGCAGATCGAGGTCGAAGGCCTGCTCGACGCCCTGGCGGCCGATGCGGAAGCCCGGGTTGAGCAGGATCGGGTCGGCGTTCGGCCCCGTAGGCTTAAGGTCGGACTTGTTGACCTTGGCCACGTAACCGATCACGTGAGCGAAGGCGCCGCCATAGGGATAGACGCGCACCTCGCCCATGTCGGCGGTGACGCCCGGCAGCTCCGGCGCGCGGATGTTGATCGCGCTGAACTGCTCCCAGGTCATGTCCTCCATGATCTGCACGGGCGACCTGCGCGGTGCGTTGGAGATCTCCCGCAACAGGCGGGCCTGGCGCCCGTCATCCATCGGCACGAACTCGGCCAGGGTCTTCAGCGTCCCGGCCGGGTCGACGCCCTTGTCCTTGGCCACCATCAGCCGGAAGTTCGGACGGTTGGACGCCAGCACCACCCCGTTGCGGTCGACGATCAGCCCGCGCGGCGGCGGCGTCATCCGGAAGTTGAACTGGTTGTTGGCCGAGAGCTTGGTGTAGCGCTCGGTCTCGATCAGTTGCAGGTGGGCGAGCTGGGCGCCCAGCGCCACCAGGCCGACACCCGAAAAGCCGCCCAGCAGAAAGGCGCGGCGATGGAACACGCCCTGCCGCTCGTTGACCTCGGCGAAGAAGATGGACGGCTCTGCCATCCTTAGCCCCCAAGGGACCGACGCCCGGCGCCGGTCTCGGAATTCAAAAACACCGCCCCTGATCCGGGGTCAGCGGAAGCGCACATCGGCGTCCTCGAAGAGGTCGATAAGCCGCTGAGAAAAAGGATAAAGCACGATTGTGGCGAGGAATTGCCAGGCCATCGGGATCAGGCCCGGACTCGACCGGGAATCGAGCATCACGAAGAGGTAGCCGGCGACCAGGGCCGTGGCGACGGTGAGGCCATACCAGGCCCACAGGATCGCCCGGTTCTGTCCGGCCATCATGCTGCGCCCGGCCAGCGCCACGCCATAGGCGATCAGCAGGCAGAGCGCCCACAGTCCCAGCGGCCCGCCCCAGAACACGTCCAGGAACAGACCCATCACCAGGATCGCGAAGGGCGCCAGGATCGAGGGTCGGATCACCGCCCAGGCGAAGGCCAGCGCCAGCGGGAACACCGGCTCGGGCAGTTGCAGGCCAAAGGCGCGGATCGGGATGCCGAACAGCACGGTGGCGGCCAGCGCCTGCAGCATCGGCACGCCCAGCCAGCGCCAGGGCTCCAGCGGCCGCGCGCCGCTCACGTCCCGCCTCCATCGGCCGGTGGGGTCTTCGGCTTGGGCTTCGGCGGCGTCTTGGGTGGCGGCGCTACGCTGGGCTTGGCGGCCGTGGATTTGGCCGCCGGGGACTTCGTCGGTCTTCCGTCGGCGGACGCCTTCGCCAGAGTCTTGGAGGGCGACTTGGTCGGCGTCTTCAGCGCCGCGGCGTCGGTGGCGGGAGCCTTGGGCGGCGAAGCCTTGACGACGGACTTTGCAGCGTCCGGCGCCGGCTTGGGCACGGAGGTCGCCGCCGGGCTTTCCGCCGGCGTCACCGGTGTCGTGCCCGGCCCGCCGGTCGGCGGCGGCGGCGGCGTGGCGGCGAGCTTCTTCAAGTCAATGACCTGGGTGAAGTCCTCGAACAGCAGGATGCGCACGAAGTCGATCGGGGCGGCGTCGGAGGCCAGCACCACCCGCCAGCGGCCGTCCAGCCCCTTGACCGCGGTCCCCACCGGCAGGCCGCGCGGCACCACCCCGCCATCGCCGGAGGTCAGGATTCGGTCGCCTTCGCGGATCGGATCGCGGCCGCGCAGATAGTCGAGCCTGGGATTGGGCCCGCCGTCGCCGGTCAGGATGGCGCGCGCATTGGTCCGGTCGATCATCACCGGGGTACGCGAGGCGATGTCGGTGAGTAAGAGCACCCGGCTCGCGCCCTCCGTCACCCCGATCACCCGGCCGACCAGGCCATTTTCGCTCATCACCGGATTGCCGACCTTGACGCCCTTCTCCGTGCCGGCGTTGGCCAGGCGGGTGTCGGCGAAGGGGCCGTGGCTGTCGGTGACCACCCGGGCGGCGACCATCGGGATCGGCGGATCGGTCTTCAGGCCGAGCAGTGTGCGGTAGCGAACGTTCTCGTCTTTCAGCGCGATGGCCACGTCGCGCCACTGGCGCATAACCTTCAACTGCGCCTTGAGGTCAGCGTTTTCGGAGGCCGCGCCGAAGTAGTCGCGCACGGTGTCGACGCCGGCGCCGATCCAGCGGCCGGGCGCGGCCAGCACGTCGCCCACCGGGGCCAGAACCGTGTCGCTGGCCTTGCGGGAGACGCCATAGGCCTCGGCCTTGAAGGTCTCGCGCCGGTCGGAGAGCAGGATGGCGGTCGCGGCCACCACGGCCACGATGAGGGCGATCGCCGCCGCCCAGGTCAGCGGGACCTTCAGTTCACCGAGCGGATTGTCCCTTAAGGACACGTGGGAAGCCTCGTTCGAGCGATGTTGCGGCAGCCCCCGCTGCGCAGCGACTCAATTGCCTCTTAGGCTAACGTGGATTCCAGAACGCCCTTCATCCATTTCGGATGTTCGAGCACCTTGCCGCAGCCCAGCGCCACGCAGGAGAGCGGGTCGTCGGCCACCGTCACCGGCAGGCCGGTGTGGTCGCGGATTTCGGCGTCCAGGCCGCGCAGCAGGGCGCCGCCGCCGGTCAGCATGATCCCCTTGTCGGCGATGTCGGAGGCTAGCTCCGGCGGGGTGGCTTCCAGGGCCATCTTCACCGCGTCGACGATCTGGCCCACCGGCTCCGACAGGGCGTCCGAGGCCTGCTTTTCGGAGATGCGGACTTCCCGCGGCACACCCTGCATCAGGTCGCGGCCCTTGACCTCGATGGAGAGGCCCTCGCCGTCGGCCGGCGCCCGGGCGGTGCCGATCTCCTTCTTGATCCGCTCGGCGGTGGTCTCGCCGATCAAGAGGTTATGGTTGCGGCGCATGTAGGAGATGATCGCCTCGTCCATCTTGTCGCCGCCGACCCGGACCGAGCGCGAATAGACGATGCCGGAGAGCGAGAGCACGGCCACCTCGGTGGTGCCGCCGCCGATGTCGACGACCATGGAGCCGGTCGGCTCGTGGATCGGCAGGCCAGCCCCTATGGCGGCGGCCATCGGCTCGTCGATCAGGCCCACGCGGCGGCCGCCGGCGTTCAGGCAGCTGTCGTTGATGGCGCGGCGTTCCACCGCGGTGGCGCCGGACGGCACGCAGACGATCACCTTGGGGTTCACGAAGCCCTTGCGGTTGTGAACCTTGCGGATGAAGTACTTGATCATCTCCTCGGCCACTTCGAAGTCGGCGATGACCCCGTCGCGCATCGGGCGGATGGCTTCCATGTGGCCCGGCGTGCGGCCCAGCATCTGCTTGGCCTCTATGCCCACGGCGTGCACCACCTTGCGCCCGCCCACGTTGCGCAGCGCCACAACCGAGGGTTCATTCAGCACGATACCCTTGCCCTTCATGTAGATGAGGGTGTTGGCGGTGCCCAGATCGATGGCGATGTCGTTCGAGATGGCGCCGAAGAGCGAAGAGATCATGGAAGGCCCTGGGGACTGGGGGCTGGAATGAGATTGCCGGCCGGAAATCCGAAACGATCCCGTCTACGCCCAAAAGGCGTCTAGAGTCGTTACGATTTACGGAAGGCGTCGCGCTCCCTCTGCCCTGTGCCCTTCTTGAATTCAAGGCATAAAGAGCGGCGCGTGCGGTCCAGCCGCGCGCGAAGATCGCCGCTGCGTCGCGGGCGGGCCCGGTGTAGGTTGATCACATGTCGGACAACGGCGATCTCAGCGCCTCCCTCACCCTGCGCCGCGGCGCCATGGCCCGCGTCGGCCTGGATCGCGTCGCCCTGGTGGAAGCCGTCGCCGAGCTCGGCTCGATCAGCGCCGCCGCGGGGCGCTTGAGCATCAGCTATCGCGGCGCCTGGGAAGCAGTGCAGGCGCTCAACAACCTCTTCGACGGCCCGTTGATCGAGGCGGCGCCCGGCGGCAAGTCCGGCGGCGCGGCGAGCGTCACCCCGCGTGGCAAGGCCGTGGTCGCCGCCTTCCGGCGGGTGCAGGCCGAAATCGACGCGGCCATGGCCAAGCTCGAAGGCAATCTGGCGGGCGAGCCGGCCCGCGACCTGTTCTGGAGCCTCGGCATGCGCACCAGCGCCCGCAACGCCCTGCGCGGCGTCATCGCCCACGTCACGCCCGGCGAGGTGAACAGCGAGGTGACGCTGCGCCTTGGCGACGGCGTCGAGATCACCGCTATCGTCACCCGCCGCAGCGTCCACGACCTGGACCTCGCGCCCGGCAAGCCGGCCATCGCGCTGATCAAGTCGAGCTTCGTGATCCTGGCCAAGGGCGAGAACCTGCGGACCTCGGCCCGCAACCAGATCGCAGGCGTGGTCGCCAGCCGCGAGGACGGGGCGGTGAACAGCGAGATCGCCGTCGATATCGGCGGCGGCAAGACGCTGACCGCCACCATCACCCTGGAAAGCGCCAAGGCGCTGGCCATCGCGGTCGGCGAGCCGATCGTCGCGCTGATCAAGGCGCCGCATGTGATCCTGGCGGTGGAGTAGCGGCGTGAATATCTGGCGGTCTTCCCAGACCGCCGCCACGATGGAGCCCGCCATGACCGCTCAACCTTCCGCCGCCGCCTCCGGCGTTTTCAAGATCGGCGGCGACACCGCCGTCCACCGCCTGGGCTTTGGCGCCATGCGGGTCACCGGCAAGGGCATCTGGGGCGAGCCGCAGGACCGCGACGAGGCGATCCGCACCCTCAAGCGCCTGCCCGACCTTGGCGTGAACTTCATCGACACCGCCGACAGCTACGGCCCCTTCGTCAGCGAGGACCTGATCGCCGAGGCGCTGCATCCCTATGGCGACATTCTGGTGGCCACCAAGGGCGGCCTCACCCGCCACGGCCCGAACATCTGGGCGCCGGTCGGGCGGCCGGAATACCTGCGCCAGTGCGTGCTGATGAGCCTGCGCCGCCTGAAGGTCGAGCAGATCGGGCTTTGGCAACTGCACCGCATCGACCCGAAGACGCCGCGGGAAGATCAGTTCGGGGTCATCGCCGACATGCTGAAGGAAGGCCTGATCAAGCACGCGGGCCTGAGCGAAGTCAGCGTCGAGGAGATCGAGGCGGCCAGCAAGGTGTTCCCGGTGGCGACCGTGCAGAATCGCTACAACCTCATCGACCGCGGCAGCGAGGCGGTGCTGAGCCACTGCGAAGCCAAGAACATCGGCTTCATTCCCTGGTTCCCACTGGCGGCCGGCGACCTCGCCAAGCCCGGCACGACCATGAACAAGGTGGTCCACGCGGCCAACGCCACCCCCAGCCAGATCGCGCTCGCCTGGGTCCTGAAGCGCAGCCCGGTGATGCTGCCGATCCCCGGCACCGGCAAGGTCGACCACCTGGAAGACAACATCGCGGCTGCCGCCATTGATCTGACCGATGCGGACTTCCGCGCCCTGGACGCCCAGGCCCGCGAGACCGCCTAGAGCCGCTTGCCGCAGCGGGTCCTGGGCAGGGCGAACCTGGGGTCGGTGACGAAGGCCCGATCGGTCAGCCCGCCCAGGAAGGCCACCAGGTCGTCCATCTCGGCTTCCGTCATCGCGCCGGCCTGCTCGTGCCGGCGGATGGCGTCGGGCAGGGTCTTGGCCGAGCCGTCGTGCAGATAGGGCGGACTGAGGGCGACGTTGCGCAGGCTCGGCGTGCGGAAGCGGCCGGCGTCCTCTGGCTTACGGGTGATCTCCGCCAGGCCCCGGTCGGAGCCGTTGGCGGGTTCGATCCGGTGGAAGGCGACCAGCGGATCGGCCGCGCCGGCGTCGGTGAACAAGGGCGCTGTGTGGCAGCTCGCGCAGGCGAACCGCGGACCGAAGAACAGGTGCTCGCCGCGCCTGGCCGGCTCGCTCAGGGCCTGGCGGTCATAGTCCGAGCGGAAGGAGACCAGCGTCCGCTCGAAGGCCGCCAGCGCCAGCGCCACGGTGTCCATGCCGATCGCGCCCTTCCGCCCGGGGAACGCAGCGGCGAACATCTTGCGATAGCAGGCGTCGGCGCCCAGCCGGCGCGCCAGCTCCGCCTCCTGGCCCTTCATGCCCATCTCGATGGGATGCTCGCCCGTCGTTGGAACCAACACCTGGGCCTCCAGGGTCTTGAGGCCCGGATCGCCCCAGGTCAGGACGCCGTAGTAGCCGACGTTGCTCAGCGTCATGACGTTGCGCCGCCCGGCGGCGCCGCGCACGCCTGGGTGGGTCGCGTTGCTCTCGGAAAAGGCGCGGTGCTGGCCATGGCAGCCAGCGCAGGCCAGCGTGCCGTCGATGGAGAGGTCGGCGTCATAGAACAGGCGGTGGCCCAACTCGACCTTGGCCGCAGTCATCGGATTGTCGGCTGGAACCGGCGGCGGCGCGATCCCCTTGGGCAGATCCCAGCGATAGGCGGCCGGCGCGGCCAGGGCGGCGAGTCCAACCGCCGCCGCGCCCAACAGCGCACCCCAGCCGGCGAGCGCGCGGGCTTTCACGGTCTCAGGGCCGGCGGGCCAGCAGGATCGGCAGCCTGGCCTCGGCGTTGGCGGAGACCTGCAGGACGTAGCGGCCCGGCTGCAGCGAGAAGTCGACCATCTTGCGCAGCGTCAAGCACGCCGGGCCGCGGGCGTGGGCCGTCGACATCAGCGGCTTGCCGTCCTTCAACACGTCGATCCAGGCGCCCGAGCCCAGGGCCACCACATAGGTCCCGGCCTTGTCGATGTTCAGCTCGAACATGCCGCCGTGGCTCACCGTGCCACCGGGCTTTTCCGGCTGGGTGACGAAGTGAACCTGCGGCGTCTGAGGCAGGTCGGCGGTCACCGCCTTGCCGAGCGTCAGCGACGCCTTGCGCAGACCCGCCGCGCTGGCGGCCGCCGCCAGCGGCGTCTGGGCCGTCCAGGCCGCCAGCTCCGGCGGCAGGGTCTTGTCCATCGCCGTGCAGGCGGCCGTGGAGGCCGGCGCTTCCTGCGCCGCGCCGATCGCCGGGACCAGGGCCAGGGCGATCGCCGCTATCGTCACCGCCACGCCGCGCATCGCGCTTCTCCCTCGCCAACCGATATGCAGGCGCTGGTTATATCGCCCTCAACTCGCCGCGCGCAAAGCCTGGGCGATCTGGGCGTCAGAGCGGCTGAGCAGCAGCACGGCCACCAGGGCCAGCACCGCCGGGATCAGCGCCCAGCCGAACAGCCCGGCGGCGATCAGGCCGGTCGCCGCGGCGATAATCAGGCCGATGAAGAACTCCGCCAGGGTGACGAACCACGAGGCCTGGCGGGCGCGGCGGAACTCCGCCCGCTTGCCGGGACGCTGCCACCAGAGGTTCATCAGCGCGGTCATGGCCATGGAGGCCGCGCAGCCCAGCGTCGCGGCGACCCCGGCCAGAGGCGCCATGACGATCAACGGGACCAGCAGGATCAGCAGCGGCGCCGCCACCGGCAGGATCGCCGCGGTAAGCTTGGCCTGGCGCAGGCTGCGCACCGGCGCCGGCGCGCAGCTCAACAGGTCCGGCGCGTCCTCCGCCGAGATGGTGATCCACGCCAGGCTGCCGGTGATCTGCCCGGCGATCAGGCTGAGCGCCCCGGCGGTGCCCGGCAGGGCGTAGCTCTGGCCGGTTCCCGCCTGGCGCAGCAGCACGAACCCCAGCGGCAGGATGTAGAGCACCCGCAGCAGCACCTGGGAGATCAGGGCCGGGTCGCGGCCGATCAGCCGCAGTTCCTTGATCAGGGTGGCGTGGAAGGCGTCAGCCGAGAACCGCAAGCGCCCGCCCGTTCGCGCCTTGCGGCCCTCGCCCACCCCGACGCCGGCCGCCGAGGCCGCGTCGGCGGCGAACCGCGCGCCCAGCAGTTGGTTGGCCAGCAGGAAGACGCCCACGCCAAGGCCGACGACCGCCGACAGGGGCACAGGCTGGCCTAGCATGGCGCGCAGCGGCCAATCGAAGCCCGGCGGCGGGGTGAAGTGCGAGCTGCTGGTCCACTGGACCATCGTCGCCCAGACGCTGGCGCTCTTGCCGCGCCCCAGGATGTTGTAGGCCTGCCCCATCAGGAAGGCCGCCGCCCCGGTGATCGCCGCCAGCACCTGGCCGATGGTGCGGGTCCGCCGGGGTCCGATCAGCCGGAAGAGGCTCGCCGCGATCATCAGCCCGGCCCCGGTAGCCGCCAGCGCGATGGCGAACAGCACCGGCTCCAGCGCCAGCCACGCCGGATGGCCCATGATCGCGACCGGCAGCACGATCGGCACGCTGATGATCCCAAAGAGCGCGTAGACATTGATCGCCACCGCCAGGAACCGCACCGTCAGCACCCGGCGCGGCCGCAGGGGCGAGGAGAACAGCAGGTCGAGGTCGGCCCGCTCGTAGAGGGCGGCGACGGCGGCGCTCAGCGTCTGCGACAGCATCAGGGTGAACAGCGCCAGGCTGATCACCGCGACCAGGGCGGCGGCGATCGGCACGACAGGGATCTGCACGCCGCGCAGGGCGAAGCTCAAGGGCAGGCCCGCGCTGACCAGCAGGATCGCCGGCAGGATCGCCATCAGCCACAGGCTGCGGAACCGCCCTCGCCCGGCGCCACGGCGGCCGGTGAGGCCCCGCCAGCCCAGCCGCAGCTCGTGGCGCATCAGCCACAGCGTCGACCCCGGCGCGAACATCAGGCGGCCGCGCCTTCGCCGGTGAGTTCCAGGAACAGGTCTTCCAGGGTCGCTCGTCCCTCGCCGGTGCGGGCGCGCAGCTCGTCCAGCGTCCCCTCGGCGGCCAGGCGGCCGGTTTTGATGATGCCGATGCGGTCGGCCATCCGCTCGGCGACCTCCAGGATGTGGGTGGTCAGGATCACCGTGGCGCCGGCCTTCACCCGCGCCTGCAACAGGTCCTTCACCTGCCGCGCCACGGCGGCGTCGAGGCCGGTCAGCGGCTCATCGAGGATCAGCAGTTGCGGATCGTGGATCAGGGCGCCGGCCAGGGCGGTCTTCTGCTTCATGCCGCGCGAGAACCCCTCGCAGCGTTCGCCGCGATTGTCCCACAGGCCCAGCCACTTCAGGAGTTCCTCGGCCTTGGGCATGGCCACCGCCGGGGCGACGCCCCAGAGGCCGGCGACGAACTCCAGATATTCCAGCGGGGTCAGCCGGTCGTAGAGCATCGGCTCGTCCGGCGCCCAGGCGATGATCTGCTTGGCCGCGGCCGGATCGACTAGGACGTCGCGGCCGAACACCTCGATGGCGCCGGAATTGGGCTTCAAGAGGCCCGCGACGATCCGCAGAGTCGTGGTCTTGCCCGCCCCGTTCGGGCCCAGCAGGGCGTAGAGCTCGCCGGCCCGGACGCTGAGCGACAGATCGTCCACCGCGACCTTGCCGCCGAAGGTCTTGGAAAGGCCCCGGATGGTCAGCGCGTCGGTCATGCGAACTCCCCCGAACTCATGGGGACTATGTCCGAACCGCGCCCCTCGCGGAATAGTCGCCGCGGCGGCACGGCTTGGAGGCGCCGGCTCAGCCCAGCGCGGCGGCGATCACCCCCAGCGCCGCCATGACGCCACCGGCCAGCTGGCGCGGCGAAAGCGTCTCCTTGAACAGCCTACGGCCGACGCCGGCGGCGATCGGCGCCTCGATCACGCCGACCGCACGGACCGGGCCCGCGGCGTGCAGGGTCAGGGCGGCGAACCAGCAGGCCGAGGCGGCGGCGCCGAAGAACCCCGCGCCCAAGGATGGCTTCCAGGACTGCGCCACGGCCTTCAGCGATCCTGGCCGCCAGATCGCCAGCGCGGTCAGCAGCACCGTCGACTGGATCGCCTGGGCGACGCAGACGCTCGCCGTGCCGGAATAGATCGCGTGGTGCGGATCGAGCGCCAGCCCCGCCTGCCGGTAGGCGTTCAAGGCCACGGCGAAGGCCGCCCCCGACGCCAGGCCCAAGAGGGAGCCGAGGCCTGCGCCGCTCATCTGGTCGCGCCTCGGCCAGGACAGGATCGCCAGGCCCAGCGTCGTCACCGCGATGCCGACCCAGGCCTGGGCGCCGATCCGGTCGCCCAGCGCCAGCCAGCCGAACACCGCCGAGAGCGGCAAGGAGGACTGCTGCATCACCGTGGCCACCGCGAAGCCCGCCCTGCGCATGGCGACAAGCAGGGCCGCCGTCGCGCCCATCTGGGCGAGCGCGCCGATGAACACCGCCTCGCCATAGGCCGCCGACAGATGCGGCGCCGCCCCCGGCGTCGCCAGCGCCACCGCGCCGAAGATCGCCAGTGAGAACGGCAGGCCGAACAGGAAGCGGACCAGGGTCGCGCCCCATGGGCCCGCGTCGCCCACCAGCCCGCGTTGCAGCGCATTGCGCGCGACCTGCAACGGCGCGGCGGCCGCTGTGAGAAGGATCCAGAGCATGTCGTTCCTTTTTCCCTCCCCTTCATGGGGAGGGTGGATCGTCCAAAGGACGAGACGGGTGGGGCAGCATGGGCCAGCGTGCTGAGTCAGCACTTGAGCGCGACAGCCCCACCCGTCTCGCTGCGCTCGCCACCCTCCCCATGAAGGGGAGGGAAAAGCGACCTAAAACCCCGCCGCGATCGCGCCGGGGTTGGACTTTTCCTTGCGCGCCATCAGGTTGTTGAGCGCGTTGACGTAGGCCTTGGCGGACGCCGTGAGCGTATCGGTGTCGGCGGCCTGGCCGGTGGCGATGCGGCCCTCCTCCTCCAGGCGGACTGAGACCTGCGCCTGGGCGTCGGTGCCCTCGGTCACCGCGTGCACTTGGAAGAGCCGCAGCGTCGCCTCGTGCGGGGCGCACTTGCGGATGGCGTTGAACACCGCGTCCACCGGGCCGTCACCGGTGGCGTTGGCCGCCACCTCCTCGTCGTCGATGGTCAGCGTCAGAAAGGCCTCCTGCGGCCCCTGGGTGCCGGCGATCACCCGCAGCATCTTCACCTGGATGCGGTCGGCGCCCGACGCCAGCGCGTCGTCCACCAGGGCGATGATGTCGTCGTCGAAGACGTTCTTCTTCTTGTCGGCCAGGTCCTTGAAGCGCTGGAAGGCTTCGTTCAGCGCGTTCTGGCCCAGCTCGTAGCCCAGCTCCTTCAGCTTCTCGCGGAAGCCCGCGCGGCCGGCGTGCTTGCCCATCACCAGGTTCGACGCGCCCTGCCCGACCGTATCCGGGCTCATGATCTCGTAGGTGCCGCGGTCCTTCAGCATCCCGTCCTGGTGGATGCCGCTTTCGTGGGCGAAGGCGTTCTTGCCGACGATCGCCTTGTTGTACTGCACCGGAAAGCCGGTGATCGCCGAGACGTAGCGGCTGGCGCGGGTGATGTGCTGGGTCTCGACGCCGGTGTGGAACGGCAGCGCGTCGCCCCGCACCTTCAGCGCCATGACGATCTCTTCCAGCGCCGCGTTGCCGGCCCGCTCGCCGATGCCGTTGATCGCCACCTCCACCTGCCGCGCGCCGCCCTGGACGCCGGCCAGCGAGTTGGCGACCGCCAGCCCCAGGTCGTTATGGCAGTGGGTCGACAGGATGATCCGGTCGGCGCCGTCGACGTTCTCCAGGATGTCGCGGAACATGTCGGCGTATTCGCTGGGGTAGCTGTAGCCCACCGTGTCCGGCAGGTTGATGGTGCCCGCGCCGGCCTTGATCGCGGTCTCGACGCAATGGCGCAGGAAGTCCTGCTCGGTGCGGGTGGCGTCCTGGGCCGACCACTCCACGTCGCCGCACAGGTTGCGGGCATGGCTCACCGACTTGGTGATCATCTCCAGGATGTCCTCCTGCGAGGCATGCAGGATGTGGTCCCGGTGGCTGGGGCTGGTGGACAGGAAGGTGTGGATGCGGCCGCGCTTGGCCTTCTTGATCGCTTCGGCGCAGCGGTCGATGTCGGCCATGCCGGCGCGGGCCAGGCCGCAGACGGTGCTCTCGGTGACCAGCTCGGCGATCTGGCGCACGGCCTCGAAGTCGCCGTTGGAGGCGATGGGGAAGCCCGCTTCGATCACGTCGACCCGCATTTCCTCGAGAATTTTGGAAAGCTCGATCTTCTCGTCCAGCGACATCGACGCGCCGGGCGACTGCTCGCCATCGCGCATGGTGGTGTCGAAGACGATGACCCGGTCTTGCGCGGCGCCTGTGGCGCGGGCGTTTACGGATTCGTCGGGGGAGCCCTTGGAGGCGGAGGCGGTCATGGCTGAAGTCTCTTCGCGGAAATTGCTGGGGTCAGGCGGCTTGAAAAACCCCTGAACGCCCGGCCGCGAAGACGCGCAGCCTAGTAAGGCGCCCAGGGGCGGCTAAGCCCCAGCGTAAGAAGAAGCAGGCTGGCGTTGCGCGTGCGCATGGCGAATGCGTCTAGCGAAATGGCCTTAACGGCGCAACCATCTTGCGTCGAATGGCCGCTCAGACCGGCTGTTGAGCAAGAACCTTGCGCACGGCGGGCCGCGCGGCGACGCGTTCGCTGTGCTCGGCCAAGCGTGGAAACTGCGCGGTGTCGACCCCATCGCCCGGCAACCAGCCGAACAGGGTGAAGAGATAGCCGTCGCAGATCGAGTAGGTGTCGCCCAACACCCACGGGCCCTGGAACATCTGATCCTCGATCAGCCGGAAGCAGGCGACCTCGTTCTGCGGGACCTGCCGGGTCATGGCCGCCTGGGCGTCGGCGTCATCGGTCCAGCGATAGCCGCGATGCTTGTGGGAATGGGTCACATGCACCGTCGCGCAGAGGTAGCTGTTGAACGCCTGGGCCTGCGCGAACGCAAACGGGTCGTCCAGCGGCGCGAGCCTCGCCCGCGGCCAGGTCTGGGCGACCCAGGCCAGGATCGCCGGCGTCTCGGTCAGGACGCCGCGGTCGGTGACGAGCGCCGGCACCCGCGACTTGGGATTGATCGCCAGATAGTCCGGCTTCCGCTGGTCCCAGGCCTTGGTGTTCATCACCGCCAGCTCGTAGTCCGCGCCGGCCTCCTCCAGCGCGATCAGCGAGGCCAGCGAACAAGATCCCCAGGCGTGGAACAGCTTCAGCATCAACTCACCTCTCGTTCGCGGCGGCGCAGCCAGGCGCGCGCCACCAGTCCGATCCCGATCCAGGCCGCGGCGATCGCCACCAGCCAAAGGGCGTCCTTACCGATCTCGCCGCGCAGCACGCGGAAGATCGAATTGCCGGCGAAGGCGGTCAGCACGATCTTCGGCACGATGCCGACGGCGGTGCCCAGGGTGAAGTCGAGCACCCGCATGGGCGTGACGCCCGCCGCCATGTTGACCACGATGAACGGCGCCGACGGCACCAGCCGCACGATGAAGCTGGCGAAGAAGCCATTCCTGGCGATCAGGGTCATGAACCGCGCGACGCTCGCGCCCGAGAACCGCTCCAGCGTCTTCGCGCCTGCCGTCCGGCCCAGGTAGAAGCCCACCAGGGACGAGACCATGGTGCCGATCCAGCTGTAGACGCAGCCGGTCATCGGCCCGAAGGCCACCACCGCGGCCGCGATCAGCATGATCTGCGGCACCCCGACAAAGGCCAGCACCGCGAAGGCCAGCACCGCCACCGGCAGCGACCAGGGGCCCGAAGCGGCCTTCATCCACTCCTGAACGGTGGCCGCGCCATTGAATCCCAGGGCCGGCGCGCCGAACACGAAGACCAGGCCCACCCCGCCGAACAGCAGGAACGAGATCACCAGCGTCCGCCACGCCTGGGCGTCCATGTTCGACAGGACCTGGAAGAGGCGGCGCATCACCGGCCTGAGGTCGCCGAGAACGCCGGGGCGGTCAAGCTGCGCCTTGGCGAGGTGGCCGATCCATGGCTAGCTTCACCGAACAAGTAACCGCGCGTTCCGGCTGGCGGGCGCGTCGTCCAGCGCCGGGGGGCGAATTGGCGACCTTTACCTTCGAGACGGTGACCCCGTCCCAGGCCTTGAGCTTCGCGGCCGGCGACACCTTGACCTTCAATACGGGCACGGCGGTCCAGGCCAGCGTGGCCTACGATCCGAACGGCGACATCACGGTCTCGGTCGGCGCCTTGAACGTCGAGTTCTCCCGAGCCCTGGCCTTCGGCGCGCAGGCAGGCTTCTTCAACTTTCCGGACGGCAGCCACCTCTACGTCGGCGACATCGCCGCCGACGTTCGAAGCCTGCAGCAGGACACCCATTCCGGCGCCCTATTCGGCGGCGAGGGCGATGACTTCCTCACCCTGGGCGCCGGTGGCGGCTTGGCGCAGGGAAACCAGGGGAACGACGGCATCGCCGCACTGGGAGGATCGGCGACCCTCTACGGCGGCCAGGGCGACGACGATCTTACCGCCAATGGCTCCAACGACTTCCTGCAAGGCAACAAGGGCGACGACTTCATCGAGGGCGGCACCCACGACACCATCCTGGGCGGCCAGGGCGACGACTCCATCGGCCGCGGAACTGGGCTCCTCGATGGCAATCTAGGCAACGACGAGGTCAACGGCAGCGGCGAACTGCTGGGCGAGGATGGCAACGACACGATCATGGCCGCGGGGACGCCGGGCTCCTTCGACACGGTGATGGGCGGCAATGGCGACGACAGCCTTACCTCAGACGTCATCGGCGGGTCGAGCGGCGCCAGCCTGGACGGCGGCGCGGGCAACGACACGATCTCCGGCGGCCAGCTTCGGGACACCCTCACCGGAGGTGACGGCAACGACCGCCTCTCCGACACCGGCGGCCAGGACCAGTTGCTGGACGGCGGCGAAGGCGACAACACCATCACCGCCAGCGGCGGAACGGGCACGATCGTCGCCGGCTCCGGCAACGATGTGATCACCGTCGGCCCTTTCACCCACTATGTGATCAACGGCGGCGGCGGAGACGACACCATCATCGACTCCGGCGGTCCCGACGTCATCAACGGCGGCGCGGGCGCGGACGAGTTCATCCTGGTCGCCGGCACGACCACGCCTGGGACCGTGCCCCAGATCGACGACTGGTCCGGCGCCGACGACAAGCTGAGCTTCCAGGGCGTCACCGCCAACACCTCGGACTTCGCCTCGGCGACCGCCCCCGACTATTCCACGGCCATCGCGATGGCGACGACGCTGACGACCTCGAACCACGTCAACGTCGTGGCCGTGCAGGTCGGCGCGGACCTGGTCATCTTCGCCGGCGGCTCCGGCGGCCTCACCAGCGTCGTCGACCTGGTCGGCCGCTCCCTCGCCGACTTCGACCCAACCCACAATCTGGTGTGAATGGGCGGTTGAATTCGGCGCTGTGCGGGCCACGCCGGGTTCACCGCGGCGGCGGCTTAGGCTAAAGCCACCGGCGTTCCTGCAACCCTGACCCCTCGGGAGTTCTGCCCGCCATGCCGCTCGAATCCGCCGCCCTGTCGCGCGTGAAGCCGTCCGCCACCCTGGCGGCCGACCAGAAAGGGCGTGAGCTGAAAGCGGCTGGGCGCGACATCATCAGCCTCGCGGCCGGCGAGCCCGACTTCGACACCCCTGACAACATCAAGGACGCCGCCATCAAGGCGATCCGCGACGGCAAGACCAAGTACACCAGCGTCGACGGCATTCCGGAGCTGAAGGAAGCCATCGTCGGCAAGTTCGCGCGCGAGAACGGCCTGACCTACAAGACCAGCCAGGTGAACGTCTCGCCCGGCGGCAAGCCGGTGATCTGGAACGCCATGATCGCCACGCTGAGCCCCGGCGACGAGGTGGTGATCCCGACGCCCTATTGGGTGAGCTACTGGGACATCGTGCTGCTCGCCGGCGGCCAGCCGGTGGCCGCGCCGACCAGCGCCGAGACCGGTTTCAAGCTGAAGGCCGCCGACCTGGAAAAGGCGATCACGCCGAAGACCCGCTGGCTGTTCCTCAACTCGCCCTCGAACCCGTCGGGCGCCGCCTACACCCGGGACGAACTGAAGGCGCTTGCCGAGGTCCTGCTACGCCATCCGCACGTCTGGATCCTCACCGACGACATGTACGAGCACCTGGTGTTCGGTGACTTCAAGTTCTCGACGATCGCGCAGGTCGAGCCGGCGCTCTACGACCGGACGCTGACCATGAACGGGGTCTCCAAGGCCTACGCCATGACCGGCTGGCGGATCGGCTACGCGGCCGGGCCGGAGCCGCTGATCAAGCTCATGGCCAAGGTGATGAGCCAGACCACCTCGAACCCGTCCTCGATTTCCCAGTGGGCGGCGGTGGAGGCGCTGAACGGGACGCAAGAGTTCATCAAGCCCAACGCCAAGCTGTTCGAGGAGCGCCGCGACCTGGTGGTCTCCATGCTGAACCAGGCCCGCGGCATCCACTGCCCGACGCCGGAGGGCGCCTTCTACGTCTATCCTTCGGTGGCCGAGCTGATCGGCAAGACCGCGCCATCCGGCAAGGTCATCGGCGACGACTCCGACTTCGCCGTCGAACTGTTGGAGACCGAGGGCGTCTCGGTGGTGTTCGGCGCGGCCTTCGGCCTCTCGCCGCACTTCCGGATCAGCTACGCGACCTCCAACGCCCAGTTGGAAGACGCCTGCAGCCGCATCCAGCGGTTCTGCGCGGCGGTGAAATAGAGAAGACCGCTCATCCCGGCGAAGGCTTCTGCCCGGCCAGCCAGGCCGGCTGGAAGTCGCTGTTCAACAGCCAGGTCACCGGCTCGACCATCGAGCCGATCACCGTGTCCATGAACTTCAGGTCCACGTGGGCGAGGTCATCGGAGGCGGCGTGATAGGTCGGCGGCACCGGCCAGGCGCTGACCGTCTGGGCGACCACCCCCTTCAGCGCCAACTGATAGTTGTCCGAGCGCTGGAAGAAGTGCTGCTGCGGATAGAGGTCGGGGCCGACGTGGGCGCCGTGCGCCTGTAGCGCGGGGCCAAGGTTGGTCCGCTCCCAGCCGGTCAGCATCAGGGCGCCCGGCCGCTGCGGATCGTCGACGCCGATCATCTCGAACTCGAGGTTGGCCATCAGGTCGCTCTTGGCCATGGGCGCGTGCCCCAGGAAGTACTGGGCGCCCAGTTCGCCCTCCTCCTCGCAGCCGAACAGGCCGAAATAGACGGTGCGCTTGTTGCGCTTGCTGGAGCCCAGGATGCGGGCGAACTCCAGCACCGCCGAGGTGCCCGAGGCGTCGTCGTTAGCGCCATGGAAGATCACCCCGTTGCGGACGCCCAGATGGTCGTAGTGCGCGGTGAGCAGCAGCGCGTGCCGGTCGGCGTCCGGCGCCGTCCCATGCAACACGCCCAGCACATTGTAGGTGGTCCGCTCCTTCGGCGGCCCACGCGGCGCGTCCAGCCGCGCTTCGCCGCCGGCTAGACCCCGCACCGCCTTCATGGCGTCCGGCTTGGCGAAGATGGAAACCCCCAGGGTCGGCCCCGCGTGCGGCGGGAGGCCAGTGATCTGCGTGCGGCCCGGCGGGCGGGCGGCGAGCTCGTCCCAGTGCTCGCTGATCTGGTCGTTCGCAGGCGCGATCACCGCCGCGGCGCCGGTGTGGAGCAGGATCTGCACCCCGGGCAGGTCCTGGATCGGGGTGTCGAACACCACGACCTTGCCCTTCACGATGTCGGCGCCGGCCCGGGAGTCGGTGACCACCACCAGCGGCGCGTCCAGCGACACCGGCGATTCGAACGCGATCATGTCGCGGCCCTGCAGCAGGATGACCTGCTGGCCGTCCTTGGTGACGGTCAGTGTCGGGGGCGCGGCCGAGGTCGGCGTCAGCAGCTGGACCGGTTGCAGGTAGCCGTCCTTACCGAACGCCGGATCGATCTTCGAGCGGCGCAGGGTGTCGACGATGAAGCGGGAGGCGGCGTTCTCGTCGGCGCTGCCACAGCCGCGCCCGCGCAGGTCATCACCCGCCAGACGCTCCATGTTGGCTTTGACGCAGGCGGCGCAGACCGGCGGCGATTTGGCCGCGACGGGACGGCCGGGCGCGGCGACGAAGGTAGCGGAGACCGCCAGGGCGGCCGCGAAAAGGACTGAGGACTTCACCAACGCTCCGGGTCAGACCGAGCGACGGCGTCGCCCCATGCCAGGGGCGAAACTGGCATGGGGCTTGGCGGCGCGCCAGACGGGGCGCGACGAACGGTTGACGAACGCTAGTGCTTGGTGCGCCAGGCGGCCTTGGCGGCGTCCTTGGTCATGTTGAGACGCACCGTGTCGTCGTCGATCATCTCGACCCAGCTCACCGGGATCATATGGTGCTTGAGGCCCGAAGAAATATCGAGCTTGGTCAGTTCGATCTCTTCGCCCATCACCTTGTCGACCCGGCCGACGTGTCCGCCGTCGGAACCGACCACGTCCATGTGTTCGCGAATCTGGGATGCCTGGATCATCGTCTTGTCTCCTCAAAGCGGTTGAAGCTTGGGAAACGGCGCGGAGCGTGGGAAGTTTCGCCGATGGTCGAGCCAATCAATCTCAACAAGGCCCGCAAGGCTCGTGCGAAGGCGCAGGCCAAGACCCAAGGCGGCCAGAACCGCACCCTGTTCGGCCTGAAGAAGACCGAAAAAATCGTCGCCGAGATGGAGGCCGCGCGGGCGAGCCGCAAGCTCGATCAGGCCAAGCGCGAGGATTGACCGGGCCCGTCGTCGGGCTGCCTAGGGAAGCGGCGGCAGGCCGCTGAAGCTGTCGTAGGGGTGCAGCGCCGTTCCGCGTTGCAGCTCGGCCTGGTCGACCCGTCGACGCTCCTCGATCTCCGACTTCCGGGCGCACACCTCCCTGGGGAACAGGGTGCCCAGCACCTGCTCCTTGCGGCAAATGATCTTGTTGTCCTCGACCACCGATTTCTTCTGACCCTGCACGGTCACCGGGCTGATCGGGGCCTGAGCGGCGACGGGCGCGGACGCGGGCGTGATGACCGGCGCGGCAGTGGGCGCGGCTTGCAGCAACAGGGCGGTGGCGGCGAAAACGGCGTTCAGCATGGGTTCCCCCAGCAATGCGTCGGCGGAAGAATAGGTCGGAGAACGCCGGTTGTCATCCCACAGAACGTCGTGCGCTTAAACGCGCGACCGAACTGCCGGCGTGAACGCCTCAGGCCGCCTTGGGCAGGGAGCCGTCGCGGGCTTCCACGGGAATCGAGTCGTAGATCGTCGCCGGGGTGATGTTCAGCCGACGGCGCGCGCTCTCGAGGGGCTCGCTCATCAGGCGCTCGTAGTCCTGGCCCAGCAGCCACTTGGCCGCCTTGCCGCGCCGATAGCCCTGCCAGATCGCCTTCACATAGGGATAGTCCTTGCCCTTGCGGGCCCGGGACGCGGCGCCAAACGCGATCAGCGCCCAGCCGAGGCCCTTGGTCTGGGCGTAGGAGAAGGCCACCAGGCACGCCTCGCCCAGGCCGTCGCGGTGATAGCCGGACAGGATGTGCCAGATGTCGTGCACGTCGCGGGTGCGCCGCCCCATCCAGGCGTAGGGATGTTGTTCGTCGACGCTGGCCGGCGCGGACTGGCGGCTGATCTCGATCAGGCCCTCGGCGGAAATCTGCTCGCTGCGGATGAAATGGCGATAGGTGGCGCCAACGCTGCCGTCAGGCAGGCTGTCCAGCCAGGCGTCGTCCATCAGGAGTTCGGCGAACTCTTGCCGCTGGAAGGCGATGCGCCCACCCTGCGGGGTCTCCAGCAGCCGCAGATAGCTCTTGGCCGTGGCGCTGCCGTTCAAGGCGCGCATGATCTCGAAGACTTGGCCGGTGTCTTCCTTGTCGTTAAGCAGCCGGCGCAGCGAGCGCAGGGCGTGTCCCCAGTCCAGCTTGGGCGAGACCGCGCGGGCGGCGGGACGTTCGGCGGCGTCGACCATGGCCATGGGAAATTCCTCGCTCAAGCCTGACCCCATAAAGATGACGCCTCCGTCAACTTAATGCAAGCAGAAAAATGACGCCTCCGTCAACTTTATCCAAGGCGGTTGCCTCGGACCCCCGAAACGGCCGACGTAGTCCACCATGGCGGGCTTAAGAAAACGCTCCGTGCAGCTCTCCGGCCACGCGACCTCCATCGCGCTGGAGCCGGAGTTCTGGGCGGTGCTGGAGGCCATGGCGGCCGCCGAGGCTCTGAGCCTCGCCGCCCTGATCGGCCGCATCGACGACGCCCGCGCCAGCCGCCCCCTCGCCTCGGCCTGCCGCGTGGCGGCGTTGGCCTTCGTCGAGGCGCGACCTTAGCGCAGCCGGCAGGACTTAAGTCCTGCGCATGGCGTGCTAAAAGAGCCCGATGTTCGCCGAGCCGCCGCCCGCCGCGCCGCCCGCCCTCACCGCCGGGCAGCAGTCCGACCTGGAGTGCCTGAGCATCGGCTTCGTGCTCGCCAACTCGACCCACAGCGGCACGCCCAGTCCCACGGCGCTGCGGCTGGTGCGCGTATATCTGGGCCGGCTGCGCAGCAGCGACCCGTCGCGGGAGTGGCTGAAGATGACCGTTCCGGATTCCCAGATGAGCTACGGCTGGTTCCTCAGCCGCCTGCGCGACTGCCAGCGGCCCTTCCGCAATATCGGCGTGCGGCCCGCGCCCACCCAGGCCGCCCCGCCGCAGACGCCCGCCGCGACAACAGGCGGCTAGAACACATCACGAACGAGCGGGCGCCCACGGCGCGCCGGACGTGTTAGATAAAGTCCGATGTCTTCTCCCGAATCCGACTTCGAGCCCCCCGCACGGCGTATCAGCGACCTGGCCCGCGCCGACGCGCGGCCGGCGGACTATCTGGACGGCCTGAACCCCGAGCAACGCGCCGCCGTCGAGGCCACCGAAGGGCCCGTGCTGGTGCTGGCTGGGGCTGGCACCGGCAAGACCCGCGTCTTGACCACCCGCCTCGCGCACATCCTGGCGACCGGCAAGGCGCGGCCCTGGGAGTTGCTGGTCGTCACCTTCACCAACAAGGCCGCGCGTGAGATGCGCGAGCGGATCACCCACATCATCGGGCCGCAGGCCGAGGGGCTGCGGTGGCTGGGCACCTTCCACTCCGTCGCCGCCCAGATCCTGCGCCGCCACGCCGAATTGGTGGGACTGAAGTCGAACTACACCATTCTCGACGACGACGATCAGGAGCGGCTGCTGAAGCAGGTGCTGGCGGCCGAGAACGTCGACGCCAAACGCTGGCCCGCCAAGATGCTGGCCGGGATGATCGACCACTGGAAGAACCGCGGCTGGCGCCCCGACCAGGTGCCGCCGGCTGAGAGCGCCCACTTCGCCAACAATCGCGGCCAGGCGCTCTACCGGCTCTACCAGGAACGGCTGCGCGTCCTGAACGCCTGCGACTTCGGCGACCTCCTGCTGCACAACCTGACGATCTTCACCTCCAACCCCGATGTGCTGGAGGAATTCCACGGGCGGTTCCGCTACCTGCTGGTCGACGAATACCAGGACACCAACGTCGCCCAGTACCTGTGGCTGCGCTTGCTGGCCCAGAAGCGGCAGAACGTCTGTTGCGTCGGCGACGACGACCAGTCGATCTATGGCTGGCGGGGCGCGGAGGTGGACAACATCCTGCGCTTCGAGCGCGATTTCCCGGGCGCCAAGGTGATCCGGCTGGAGCGTAACTACCGCTCCACCAGCCACATCCTCGCCGCCGCCTCCGGCCTGATCAAGGCCAACAAGAGCCGGCTCGGCAAGACGCTCTGGACCGAGGCGCAGGGCGGCGAAAAGGTCGTGGTGCGCGGTGTCTGGGACGGCGAGGCCGAGAGCCGATTGATCGCCGACGAGATCGAACGCGCCAAGAAAGGCTCCACCGAAAAGAACCCGCGCAAGTTCCGCGACATGGCGATCCTGGTTCGCGCCTCCTTCCAGATGCGGGCTTTCGAGGAACGCTTCGTCCTCTTGCAGATCCCCTACACAGTGGTCGGCGGCCCCAGGTTCTTCGAGCGCGCCGAGATCCGCGACGCCCACGCCTATCTGCGGCTGATCCAGTCGCCCGACGACGACCTGGCCTTCGAGCGCATCGTCAACACCCCCAAGCGCGGCATCGGCGACACCACCGTGCAGAAGCTGCTCCAGGTGGCCCGGCTGGGCGGGGTGCCGGCGGTGGTCGCCGCGCGACAGATCATGCTCACCGACGAACTGGCCGCCCGCACCCGCACCGCGCTCGCCAACTTCCTGCGCGACCTCGACCGCTGGCGCGCCGAAGCCGAGCGCACCGCGCATCCGCGCCTGATGGAGGCGGTGCTGGAGGAGAGCGGCTACACCGACGCTCTTCGCCTCGACAAAAGCCCGACGGCCCAGACCCGCCTGGAGAACCTTAAAGAACTCGTCCAATCGATGGGAAACTTTGAGAATTTGCAGGCCTACCTCGAGCACGTCTCCCTGGTCATGGACCTCGACCGCGGACCGCAGGCCGACGCGGTGCAGATCATGACCCTGCACTCGGCCAAGGGGCTGGAGTTCCCGCTGGTGTTCCTGCCCGGCTGGGAGGAAGGCGTCTTCCCGTCCCAGCGCTCCATGGACGAGAAAGGCGAAAAGGGCCTGGAGGAGGAACGTCGCCTGGCCTACGTCGGCATCACCCGCGCCCGCGAGGAGGCCCGCGTCTCCTTCGCCGCTAACCGCCAGGTCTATGGCCGCTGGACCAGTCAGCTCCCCAGCCGCTTCGTGGACGAACTGCCGATCGCCAACGTCGAGGCCTCGTCGGAGACCGGCTACTACGGCGGCGGCCCCGGCATGCAGCAGCATGGCAGCCGGTGGGACGAGAGCCCCGACTTCGGCGGCGGCTATTCCTCGCCGGGCTGGCGCCGCGCCCAGGCCGCCGGCTATCGCGGCAGCCACCCGGGCCGCCAGGCGGTGATCGAGGGCGAAGGCCGCCTGGTCGCCACCTCGGCCGAAAGCGCGGCCAGCGACTACAAGCGCGGCGACCGCGTCTTCCACCAGAAGTTCGGCTACGGCGCGGTGACGGCGGTGGAGGGCAACAAGCTCACCGTCGCCTTCGAAAAGGCCGGCGAGAAGAAGGTCATCGACAGCTTCGTGGACAAGGGCTGAGCCCTAGTTACGGCGCGCGAAGCGGCGGATCGCGAAGAAACTCGCGCCGGCGACCAGCATCAGCCCGCCCGCCACCAGCGCCCCGCTCCATTTCGACGGCGCCTCCAGGCGCGAAACGATCGCCGGCTCGTCCGTCGCCGCCGGAAGTTGCGCCGCGCCATCGTCAGCCGGCGCCGCGGGGACGGCGGGGGCAGCCACCGCAACGGGGACTCCAGCGCGCTTGGGTGGGGATTTCGGCTTGCTCATCCTAAGGCGACTCCCGCGGCGGCGGCGCAGGCGATGAGCTTAGCGCTGAACCAATGGCGCGCCCACACGCTGTAGGGCCCATCTGCACACTCAGATTGGACCTCGCCGTGAATTTCCGCCTCTCCCGCTCCGCGACGGTTCCCCTGGCCGGCGCGGCGGTCTCTTTGGCGGCAGGCCTGTTGCTAGGCGGAGCGTTGCAGCCCAATCTCGACGCCGGTGACGCCCGCCCCGCCGGCCCGCAGATCGTCGCCAGCTGGACCGACGGACATTCCACCGGCCCCTTCGATCCCGGCATGACGCTGGCCAGCTACCCGACGCCCGCGCCCGACTATGTGATGGGAACCGACGCGAAGAAGGCGATGGCCTGGCCGGACGAGCGCGCCGCGGTCTCCCAGCCCCGTTCCGACGTGGCCGACGATGACGGCAGCGCCAACGCCACGGCGACCCTGGCCCTGGCCGACGATGACACGGCGCCACCGGCCGCCGCCGCCCAGGCGACCCGCGCCGCCTATCCGCCCCTGGACGGCGAGACAAAGAGCGCGCCTGCCGCGACGGACGCCAAGGTCGCCGTCGACGACGACACCTTGCCGATCGACCAGGGCTGAACGCCCTCGCCTTTCGCGCCTCCGCCCGCTAGAGGCGGCGGATGAGCCCAGACTCCGGCAAACAAGACCCCGGCAAAACCGACGCCGTCCAGACTGTCGCCCGTGGCCCGCGCGCCGAGGCCGAGGCCGCTGCCCGGGCCATCGACGCCGGGCCCGCCACCGAGAGCCTCACCTATTCCATCCTGGAGGAGGACGAGGACCGCGACGTCTGGCGGATCGACGCCTTTCCGACCACCAAGGAAGAGCAAACCGCCCTGGCCGCCACCCTGGCCGCCTTCCCGGCGCTCCGCGTGGTCACCGAGAAGCTGGCCGACGCCGACTGGCTGGCGATGGCGCTGTCGGGCCTGCCGCCGGTGCGCGCCGGCCGCTTCTTTGTGTTCGGCGCCCACGATAAGGGACTGGCGCCGCTCAACGCCGTGGCCCTGCGCATCGAGGCTGGCGCGGCCTTTGGCACCGGTCATCATGGCACGACGGAGGGCTGCCTCTCGGCCTTCGACGGCCTGCTGAAACGCCGCCGCTTCGCTCGAGTATTGGACGTGGGTTGCGGCACCGGCGTCCTGGCGATCGCCGCGGCGCGGACCGGATCGAAGCTCGCCGTGGGCACCGACATCGACGCCCCGTCGGTGCGGATCGCCAACGAAAACGCCGCGCTGAACCGCGCCAAGGCCCGCTTCGTCCACGCCAGCGGCCTCAATGACGCTCGGGTGCGTTCACCCGCGCCCTACGACCTGGTGTTCGCCAACATCCTGGCGCCGCCGCTGGTGGCGCTCGCGCAGGACATCAAGGGCGCGCTGAAGCCTGGCGGGATCGCCATCCTTTCCGGCCTGCTACGCACCCAGGAGCGCCGCGTGTTCGCGGCCTACGCCTCGCGCGGCTTCCGGCTGGAGCGCCGGCTGCACCGCGACGCCTGGGCGACCCTGGTCCTGCGCCGCGCCTAACCGACGATCTTCGAGGCGCCCAGGGCCTCGCGCCAATGGGCGTCGCGGTCCTTCAGCAGGCTCGCGCGGCCAAAGGCCTCCAGCCCCTCGTCGTCGATGGTCTCCAGCACCTCGAAACTGAAGGCCGCCTCGCCGTGCGCGGCCCAGGCCGCCAGCAGGCTCCGGTTCGGGTGCGCCCCCTGCTTCAGGCCAAACCAGATGCGGTTCTGCTGTTGCGTCAGGTTGGGCGACTGGCCGACCCAGGCCTCGCCGGTCGCCGCGCAACGCACCGCATAGATCCCCGCCGGGACCTTGCGCTCCTTGTAGTCACGGACGGCCTGGCGGCGGGTCTGCTTGTCCATGACCGCCGTCTAGGACCCGGGGCGAAGCTTGTCAATTTCACCCGGGTGAAATGCGACCGAAACACCCGATCGGCCGCGACGCTTGGCTGAACAAGCCCGAAGGGATTACATCCCCGGCCATGCGCCAGACCTTCGATGAATCCACCGACCGCTCCTTCGGGCCCAAGCACGTGCCCCTGATCCGCAAGGCCATGGCCGACCAGGGCCTCGACGGCTTCGTGGTGCCGCACGAGGACGAGCATCAGAATGAATACCTGCCCGCCGCCAACGACCGGCTGGCCTGGGCCACCGGCTTCACCGGCTCGGCCGGAGCGGCGGTGATCCTCAAGGACAAGGCGGCGGTGTTCGTCGACGGCCGCTACACCCTGCAGGTGCGCGACCAGGTGGATCAGGGCTCGTTCGAGATCCGCGACCTCGTGGAGGGCGGCGTGCCGGCCTATCTGGAGAGCGTCGCCACACAGGGCGAGGTGATCGGCTACGACCCGCGTCTGCATAGCCCCGATGCGCTCGATCGCCTACGGGCCGCGGCCGCCCGCGCCGGCGCCGAGCTTCGCCCCGTGACGCCCAATCCGCTGGACACCGCCTGGGGCCAAGCCCGTCCGCCGCAGCCGGCCGCGCCGGTCGTGCCGCACCCGCTGCAATACGCCGGCGAGGAGAGCGCCTCGAAGCGTCATCGCCTGGGCGAGAGCCTCGCCGCCCGCGGGGCGCAGGCCGCGGTGATCACCGCACCCGCCTCCATCGCCTGGCTGTTCAACATCCGCGGGGGCGACGTGATCCGCTCGCCCCTGCCGCTGGGCCAGGCGATCCTGGGCGCCGATGGCTCGGCGCGCCTGTTCCTCGATCCGGCCAAGGTGACGCCGGAGCTGCCGGCGTGGCTGGGCAACGAGGTGCGGCTGGAAACCCCCGGCGACCTGCCCCAGGCCTTGGCCGAGCTGCGCGGCCAGACCGTGCTGGTCGATCCGGCGCAGTCGTCATCCTGGTACTTCGAAGCCTTGGGAACCGCCGGCGCCACGGTGCAGCGGGGCGAGGATCCCTGCATCCTGCCCAAGGCCTGCAAGAACCCGGTTGAGATCGAGGGGACCAAGCGCGCCCACGTCCGCGACGGAGCGGCGCTGACCCGCTTCCTGCATTGGGTGGCCACAGAGGGGCAGAGCAACCCGCCGGATGAGATCGAGGCGGTCTCCAAGCTGGAGGGCTTCCGCGAGGCGACAGGCGCCCTGAAGGACCTTTCCTTCGACACCATCGCCGGCGCGGCGTCCAACGGGGCGATCGTCCACTACCGCCCGACCCAGCGGCTCAATAAGCGCACCGAAAAGGGCTCGTTGCTGCTGGTGGACTCCGGCGCCCAGTACCTGGACGGCACCACCGATGTCACCCGCACGGTCGCCATCGGCGAGCCGACGGCGGAGATGTGCGAGCGCTTCACCCTGGTGCTCAAGGGCCATCTCGCCCTGGCCCGGGTGCGATTCCCGGCCGGCACCACCGGCTCGGCGCTGGATGTGCTGGCCCGCATGGCGCTCTGGGCCCATGGCCTGGATTACGACCACGGCACCGGCCACGGGGTCGGCTCCTATCTGGGTGTCCACGAAGGCCCGCACCGGATCGCCAAGCTGCCTAACATGGTGCCCCTGCGCGCCGGGATGATCGTCTCCAACGAGCCGGGCTATTACAAGGAAGGCGGCTACGGCATCCGCATCGAGACCCTGCAATATGTCACGCCGGCCGCAATGATCCCTGGCGGCGAGCGGCCGATGCTGGGGTTCGAGACCCTGACGCTGGCCCCCATCGACCGGCGGCTGACCGTGAAAGCGATGATGTCGCCGGAAGAGGTCGCCCAGCTCGACGCCTACCACGCCCGCGTGCTGGCCGAGATCGGGCCGCTGGTCCCCGCCGATGCCCGGACTTGGCTCGAGGGCGCCTGCGCGCCCCTCTGAATTCGGGCTGAATTCGGACAACTCAAGCAAATCGACCATCCCGCGAGGTCCCGCCTGAGGTGTTGGCCTGACTTTGGACGCGGGGCATTAAGTTGCAATTGAAACTTTCCAATGGGCGGTAAATCCCGGCGGCGGGAACATCTCGCCGCTCCGCGCGCTTTGCAGGTCGATCCGCTCACCCTGTGAGGTCCAGACCGCGAACCGAGAGCTTTTTCTACTTTGACGCGAGACCGCAAAACGCAGATGTATTGGGATATCCAATACCAGACTCTGTAAGTATCGGTTACGAGCGTAACGAGCGTAATAGAACGTCGTTCGAGGTTTTGGCGATCCGTGTTCGGCCAAGACGCAGATGTCGTCTGCCCGGAAAGCGCCGTTTTTCCCTCTCCGAGACACACTATCTCATAATTTTATGTGGCCATTATGCGACATATTGGCGTGTGGATCATGAACATCTGCGCAATCCGCGTTGACCCCAAACTACAGTCGCAGCTAACTCCGACATAACCGGAGCCGAATTTGGCCCTGGGCTGGCAATTGTTGGGGAGCGGATCCGCCGTCACTGGCCGACCGCTGGAGGATGTAGACCTTGAAGATTCAAAGCACCCGGGAGCGCCTGCTGGCCTCCTCGATGATCTGCGGAGCGGCTTTCCTTGGCCTCTCTGCGACCCAGGCCTTCGCGGCTGACGCTGCGGCGGACGCCAACACCGGGGAAGTCTCCGAAATCGTCGTCACCGGCACCCGGATCCCGTCGCCGAACCTGACCTCCATCGCCCCCGTCACCACGGTCGGCAGCTCGGAGATCAAGGCCGCGGGCGTCACCCGGATTGAAGACATCACCAACTCCCTGCCGCAGGTGTTCGCGGGCCAAGGCTCCTCGATCACCAACGGCGAAAGCGGCACGGCCACGGTCGACCTGCGCGGCCTGGGCGCCTCCCGCACCCTGGTGCTGATCGACAGCCGCCGCCTGATGCCCGGCGACCCGGCCCTCCCCGCCGCCGACCTGAACTTCATCCCGACCGCCCTGGTGGAACGGGTTGACGTGCTGACCGGCGGCGCCTCGGCCACCTACGGCGCCGACGCCGTGGCCGGCGTGGTCAACTTCATCATGCTGCACAACTTCGAGGGCGTGCGCCTCGACGCCCAGTACTCCGGCTACCAGCACGACAACAACAATAGCGTCGGCCAGAACGCCCTGCGCACCGCCGGGGCCACCGCGATCATCCCCTCGCAGTTCGCCATCCCCGGCAACCAGTTCGGCGGCGAAGGTTCGGAAGTCTCCCTGACGATCGGCGCCAACTCGCCGGACGGCAAGGGCAACGTCACCGCCTACGCCACCTATCGCCAGAACAACCCGATCCTGGAAGGCACGCGCGACTTCAGCGCCTGTACCTTCGGTTCGACCGCAACCGGCTTCGCCTGCTCGGGTTCGGGCACCGCCTTCCCGGCCCGCGTCGGCAACTTCCTGGTGGACCCGACCACCTTCAACACCTTCCGCCCCCGCGTGGCGACCGACGTGTTCAACTTCGGCCCCGCCAACTTCCTGATGCGGCCTGACGAGCGCTATTCGCTGGGGTCCTTCGCGCACTACCAGATCGCGCCCTGGGCCGACGCCTACATGGACGCCATGTTCATGGACGACCAATCGACCGGCCAGATCGCGTCGGGCGGCATTTTCGCCGGCACCCACACGATCAACTGCGCCAACCCGCTCCTGAGCACTCAGGAAGCCAACGCGCTGATCTCCACCGATGGGACGAGCTGCGCGGCCAACCCGGGCGGCGTCTTCACCGGCACCGTCGCGCGCCGCCTGCTGCCTGAAGAGCAGACCGGCCGCCTGCAGTTCCTGCGCCACACCGACTACCGCATCGTGATCGGCCTGCGCGGCGACCTGGGCAAGAACTGGAACTACGACGGCTACATGCAGTACGGCTCGGTGCAGTTCGAAGGCCGTCAAAGCGGCAACTTCGACCTGACCCGTGAGAACCAGGCGCTGAACGTGGTGCAGACCCCGACCGGTCCGCAGTGCGCGCCCGGCGCCGATGCGGGCTGCGTGCCGCTGAACATCTTCACCTCGCGGACCATCTCGCCGGCGGCGATCAACTTCCTTTCGATCAACAGCTTCTCGAGCGGCAACACCACCGAGCGCGTGGTCAGCCTGGCCTTCACCGGCAAGCTGGCCGACTACGGCGTCAAGAGCCCGTGGTCCTCGGAAGGCGTCGGCGTGGCGTTCGGTTCGGAATACCGTCGCGAGCACCTCGACTCCGTCGCCGACTTCCTGTCGAACAACGGCCTGGTCGATGGCAACGGCGGCGCCAATCCGCCGGTGAACGGCGGCTTCGACGTCTACGAACTGTTCGGCGAGGCCCGTATCCCGCTGGTCAGCGACATGCCGTTCGCCAAGGAAGCCTCCCTGGAACTCGGCTATCGCTTCTCGGACTACTCCTCGATCGGCGACACCAACACCTACAAGATCTCCGGTGACTGGGAGATCGTCGACGGTGTCCGTCTGCGCGCCGGCTACAACCGCGCCGTCCGCGCCCCGAACGTCGTCGAACTGTTCGGACCGCAGAACGTGGTGCTCGACGGCTCGACCGACCCCTGCGCCGGCCTCGCGGCCAACGCGGCGGCCAACGCGGCCAAGATCGCCCAGTGCTCGGCGGCCTTCCACCTGACCACCGCCCAGGTTCTGGCGATCGAAGCCAACCCGGCCAACCAGTACAACGGCCAGACCGGCGGCAATCCGAACCTGAAGCCGGAAATCAGCGACACCTACACCGCGGGTATCGTCTGGCGTCCGGGCTTCGCGCCGGGCCTGAACATGTCCGCCGACTACTTCAACATCAAGGTGGACCAGTTCATCAGCGGCATCGGCGCCGACCTCATCGTCAACCAGTGCGTAGCGACGCTGAACCCGACCTTCTGCGGCCTGGTGCACCGCGACGCGAACAACTCGCTGTTCCTCAGCCCGCAAGGCTTCGTCACCGACACGACCCTGAACACCGGTTCGCTGTCGACCGCGGGCGTCGACTTCGCCGTCGACTATCGCACCGACCTGTCGAGCATCGGCCTGGGCGACACGGGCTCGGTGTCGGCGAGCTTCGTCGGCACCTGGCTGCAAAACCGGACGACCCAGCCCCTGCCGGGTGGCCCGAGCTACGATTGCGCCGGCCTCTACGGCACGGTCTGCGACGGCGGCAACGGCGAGCCTCCCTCGCCGGTGTGGCGTCACAAGCTGCGCCTGACCTGGAACACGCCGTGGTCGTACGGCGACTGGATCAAGTCGACGAGCCTGTCGCTGCAATGGCGCTACTTCGGCAAGGTGTCGCTCGACGCCTATGACTCGAACCCGCAGCTGAACAATCCCGCGCTGCAGTTCCCCAACGAGAAGGACCTCGCCGCTCAGAACTACATCGACCTGACGGCGAACTTCACGGTCCACAACAACCTGAACTTCCGGGTTGGCGTGAACAACGTGTTCGACAAGGATCCGCCGCTGGTGGGCACCAACTGCGCCCCGACGGTCTGCAACGGCAACACCTACCCGCAGGTCTACGACTCGCTGGGCCGCTTCGTGTTCGTCGGACTGAGCGCCGACTTCTAAAGCCGGTTGCCAGGCGCAACGGAATGGGGCGGCGGAGCAATCCGCCGCCCTTTTTCTTGTGGCGCTTGAATAACGCGGTTCGGTTTTCGCGCGATTTCTTTTCGTCTACGCAACAAAGCTTATATGGATTTTATATCCCTCCTGCCGTAAACCTGTCCTCACAGATCTAACTTTCAGTGGCTACACTATGGAAAAATCGCAGTCCCGCGCCGATCAGGCTGCGGGTTCGGGGAAAGCTGGCGGTCACGGCCGCAGCTTTGCCAAGGACATCGCCGAACTGGCGCTGTTTCTCGACCTCACCGAAACCGCCGACCCGGCGGGCCACCTCGAGGCCGCCACGGCGGAAGTCGCCAGCGAGCGGCGCATCCCGGCCACCACGCTTAAGCGGTGCGCCTCGGAAGCCCGCGCCTTGATCGAATTCGCCCAGGAGAGCGGGGCGGTTCAGCAGATCCGGCTGCGCAGCGACGGCGCCGACTGGGACCTCCGCCAGGACCTCGCGGCCTGGCTCGACGACCTCAGCCTGGCGGCAGTGCTCAAGCAGCGGGCGCTGCGGCTCAACCGCCGTCGCGGCGGTCGACCCTCGACCAAGACCCGCACCCTGCGCGCGGTCGAGGAGCTGGTGGCCTTCGCCCGCGCCGGGCGCGCCGGGGCGATCGACGAGCTCCGCTCGATCCGGGCGCTGATCGCCGACGCCTGACCGGCGCGACAGACACGGCCGAGCCGCGACCGGGCCTGACCGCCCGGCGCACCGATTCGTGATCGAGACTTCCGCGATCTGGACTCTGGCGGAAGTCGGGGCGTAGGCTTTCGTCATCAGGGCGGCGCGAGCCCCTGAACCGGTCCGCGACCGTCCCAAAACCGCGCCATGGATCGCTCCATCGCACCGGCGCGTCCCTGGCGCCCTAGGGTGATGGGAGACGACCATGCCAATCCTAACAGCGGGGTCTGTGCGCGCTCTGGCGCTCGTGGGCCCCACCAGCAGCGGCAAAACCACCCTGATGGAAGCCCTGTTGCAGGTCACCGGCGCCGTCGATCGGCGCGCCGGCGGCGAAAAGGTCGGCGATTCCAGTCCCGAGGCGCGCGCCCGCGGTCATTCGGTCGAACTGAACCTCGCTGGCTTCGATTTCATGGGCGACCGCTATTCGGTCATCGACTGCCCAGGATCGCTGGAGTTCTGCGCCGACCTCGACGCCGCCCTGCCCGCCGTCGACCTGGCCGTGGTGGTGGCCGAGCCCGACCCGGCCAAGGCCGCGTTGCTGCAGCCGACCCTGCGGGAGCTGGAACGGCTGGGCGTGCCGCACGCCCTGTTCATCAACAAGATGGATCAGGCCCGCGGCGCGCTCTCGGACCTGCTGGCCGCGCTGGCGCCGGTGAGCTCCACGCCGCTGGTCGCCCGCCAGATTCCCACCTGGGACGGCGAAAAGGTCTCCGGTTTCATCGACCTGGCCCTGGAGCGGGCCTTCGTCTACCGGCCGGGCGAGCCCTCGAGCCAGATCGACATTCCCGGCGACCTGCAGGACGCCGAGACCCAGGCGCGCTTCCACATGCTGGAGCAGATAGCCGACTTCGACGACGAACTGCTGGAACAGCTGCTCTCCGACGTGACCCCCAGCCGCGACGCGGTGTTCGCCGATCTGGTGCGGGAGATGAACGAGGGGCTGATCGTGCCGGTGTTCTTCGGCTCGGCGCAGAACGGCTTTGGCGTGCGCCGCCTCCTGAAGGCGCTGCGCCACGAGGCGCCGTCGGCCGAACGCGCCGCCAAGCGGATCGGCGTCGAGGCCGGCGCCTATGTGTTGAAGGCCGCCTATGCCGGCCAGTCCGGCAAGCTCGCCTACGCCCGGGTGTTCGGCAAGGCGCTGCCCGACGGGGCGGAGTTCGTGCTACCGGACGGCGAGCGTTGCCGGGCCGGCGGCCTGTTTTCAGTGCAAGGCGCGGCGATCCGCAAGATCGGCTCCGCGCCGGTCGGCGAGGTTTGCGCCATCGGCAAGGTAGAAGCGGCGCAGGCCGGCCAGATCCTGTCGACCACCGGCAAGCCGCAGACCGTGGCCGCCGCCGCCAGCCCGCGCCGGCCGCTGTTCGCCGTGGCGCTGTCGGCCAAGAACCACAAGGACGACGTGCGGCTCTCCGGCGCGCTGGGCAAGCTGATCGAGGAGGACCCCGGCCTGCGTCTGACCCACGACGCGGAGAGCCGCCAGGTGCTGCTGGCCGGCCAGGGCGAGGGCCACGTGCGGCTGGCGCTAGAGCGGCTGAAACGCCGCTTCGGAGTGGAGATCGACACCGAGCAACCGAAGACCCCCTATCGCGAGACCATCCAACGCGGCGCGACCCAGCGCTCGCGGCACAAGAAGCAGTCCGGCGGCCACGGCCAGTTCGCCGACGTGACGGTGGAGATCCGGCCACTGCCCCGCGGCTCCGGCCTTGTGTTCAGCCAGAAGGTGGTCGGCGGCTCGGTGCCCAAGCAGTGGATCCCCGCCGTCGAGCAGGGCGTCCGCGACGGGCTGGAAAAGGGCCAGCTCGGCTTCCCGGTCACCGACCTGGAGGTCACCCTGGTGGACGGCCAGACGCACAGCGTGGACTCCTCCGAAATGGCCTTCCGCATGGCCGGACGGCTGGCGATGGAAGAGGGCCTGCCCGGCTGCGGCGCGATCCTGCTGGAGCCGATCGAGAAGCTGACGGTCTATTCGCCCTCGCCCAGCGCCTCGAACGTCACCTCCGCGCTCACCGCCAGGCGCGGCCAGATCCTGGGCCTCGCGCCTCGCGAGGACTGGCGCGGCTGGGAGCGGATCGAGGCCTATCTGCCGCAGTCCGAACGCCAGGGCCTGATCGCCGAACTGCGCGGCCTGACCCAGGGCCTGGGCGCCTTCGAGGCCGACTTCGACCATATGGCCGAGCTGACCGGCCGGCTGGCGACGGAAGCGAGCGAGGGGGCGCGGGCATAGGAGCCACTGCAGCGCCTTCTCCTTGACAGGGAGGGTTCGGTGGGGTGTGGCGCGCCAGTCGCCTGTGACCGCGCATGCGGGCGTCTGCCTCGAACCGTGCTCGTCGTCTTAGGCCTCGCGCGCGCCCTTCCCGGCCCTTTCCCCATCGAGGAGGAAAGGCCGCGCGGTCTCCGCGTCCGATGCGCCAGCTATGCCAGAAGCGTTGTTACTGAACAAAAAGAGAACATGTAAAGTTCGGGGAGTCAAAAATTCAGTACGGAAAAATCGCCGACATATCGCGACCCGAGCTTACGCAAGCCGGCAGGGTGCGCTACCCATTCGGCCAAGCGCGGGGTCACGCCGCGTAACGTTCGGGAGAGGGAACCATGACCGCAGCCGCCACCGCCGTCGCCACGCCGCCGGCCAAGATCAACATCGGCAAGCTGGCGCTGACCTCGCTCGCCGCCTCCAGCATCGAGTGGTACGACTTCTTCATCTACGGCACCGCCGCGGCGCTGGTGTTCCCCAAGCTGTTCTTCGCCGCCGGCCTACCGCTGGCGGTGGCGCAGCTCGCGTCCTTCTCGACCTTCGCCGTGGGCTTCATCGCCCGCCCGGTCGGCGGCGTGATCTTCGGCCACTTCGGCGACCGGGTCGGGCGCAAGAAGGCGCTGGTGACGGCGCTGCTGATGATGGGCCTGGCGACGACCGGCGTGGGCCTGCTGCCCGGCTATGCGACCCTTGGGGTCCTCTCGCCGCTGCTGCTGATATTGTTGCGCTTCGTCCAGGGCCTGGCGGTGGGCGGCCAATGGGGCGGCGCGGTGCTGATCGCCATCGAGAACGCGCCGCCGAAGCAGCGGGGGTTCTACGGCAGCTTCGCCCAGATGGGCGTGCCGGCCGGCGTGGTGCTGGGAAACGCCATCTTCCTGATCATGGGCGCCACGGTGCCGCCGGATAGTTTCCTGGCGTGGGCCTGGCGGGTGCCGTTCCTGCTTTCCATCCTGCTGGTGCTGCTGGCGCTCTACATCCAGATAAAACTCGAGGACACCGCCGACTTCCAGGTCGCCCAGGCGCTGGCGGCGAAGAAGCACGAGGACGACGCCGCGGCGCTGGCCGCCGAGAGCGGCGTCAGCCTCGCCCAGGCCAAGGCGAAGATCCGCGCCTCGCAGGGCTCGCCGATCCTCAAGGTGCTGGCCAAGAACCCGAAGGAGATCGCGCTGGCCGCGGGCGCCTTCGTCGCCGCCAACGGCACCTTCTACCTGATGATCACCTATGCTGTGGCCTATACGACCGGCACCCTGCACGTGGCCAAGACCAGCATCCTGTGGGTGGTGGTGGTGGCCAGTTGCCTGTCGGCCCCGGTGCTGCCGATCACCGCCTGGCTTTCCGACCGGGTTGGGCGCCGGGGGATCTTCATGGCTGGCGCGGCCTTGGCGGCGGTCTGGTGCGCGTGGCCGTTCTTCCACCTGCTGGACACCGCGTCCTTCCCGCTGATGCTGCTCGCCATCGCCGGCGGCCTGATCTTCAACTCGACCATGTATGGCTGTCAGGCGGCCCTGATGACCGAGCTGTTCTCCACCGAGTTCCGCTATTCAGGGGCGTCGCTAGGCTATCAGATCGGCGCCATCCTGGGCGGCGGCTTCGCGCCGCTGATCGCCACGGCCCTGTTCGACAAGTACCACACCTCCTCGGCGGTGGCCGTCTACATGGTCATCCTGTGCCTGACCTCGCTGGTCTCGGTGTTCCTGCTGGCCGAGACCCACGGCAAGGAACACCGCGCGGCGATGGGGTGAAACTCATGAGTCCGCTCATCCTGGCGAAGGCCGGGACCCAGATGGAATGACTCAGATGCGGGCTCTATGAGCTCAGAGCCAATCCCATCCGCCATCGAGCTTTGAGATCTGGCTCCCGGCCTTCGCCGGGACGAGCGGTTTTCAAGTTGGAGTGCTGAGCCCTAGCTCGCGGTGCGCCAGTCCGCGGCGGTGGCGGCGTAAAGGGTCACGAGGTCGCTCATTCGGCGGCCTTGCGCCTCCACCAGGGCGCGGCGGGCGCGGCTCAGGGTACGCTGGGACTGGACCACATCGACCATCGGGCCGCCGCCCAGGCGAAGGGCGTTCTGGGTGTCTTGCGCGCCCTGCTCGGCGGCCTTGTTGACCAGGGTGAGCGAGTCGATCGCCTGCTGGTCGGTGGCGAGGTCGGAGAGCACGTCGGAGACTTCGACGAAGGCCTTCAGCACCGTCTGTTCGTAGTGGGCGAGCGAGATGCGGGCGTCGGCCTCGGCGGCCTTGCGCTCGGCCTTCAGGGTCCCGCCGTGGAAGATTGGCGCGGTGATCCCGCCCAGCAGGGTCCAGGCGGCGCTGTCGGCCTGGAAGATGTCGCCCGGCTTGATCGCCTCCTGGGTCAGGGCGGCCGACAGCTTGATGTCCGGATACTGGTTGGCGATGGCCACGCCGACGGCGGCGGTGGCGGCGTGCAGGTTCTCTTCGGCGGCCTGGATGTCGGGCCGGTTGCGGATCAGTTGCGAGGGCAGGCTGACCGGCGTCTCGGCCGGCGCCTTCAGCGCGGCGAGGTCGAAGTCCGGGGCGGTCCATTCGGCGGGCGACTTGCCGGCCAGGAGCGCCATCTGGTGGCGGGCGATCGCCAGGTCGCGCTGCAGCGGCGGCAGCAGGGCCTCGTCCTCGGCCAGTTGCGCGACCCCGCCGGAGAGCGCCGAGTGCGCCTCGCCGCCGGCGGCCTCGGCGTTGCGCACCATGTCGATGACTCGGCGGTCGTCGGCGACGATGTCCCGCACGGCGACGATCTCGGCGCGTAGGCTGGCGATCCGCATGGCCTGCATGGCGACGTTGCTGGAGAGCGTCAGATAGGCAGCGTCGGCCTGGCGGGCGGCGGCGTTAGCCTGGGCGTTGGCCTGCTCGGTGGCGCGTTTCTTGCCGCCGAAGATATCCAGGTCGTAGCTGACCGAACCGCCGACCGAATAGAGGTTGATGGTCGGGCTCTGGATCGGCGGCAGGCCGGGGAAGCCCGAGAAGCCGAAGGCCGCCAGGTTGATCCGCTCGCGCTCGGCCGCGGCGTTGGCGTCGACCTGGACGAACTGGCCGCCGCGCACCGCCCGGGCCTGGTCCTGCGCCCGCTCCAGGGTCGCGCGGGCCTCGGCGATCGAGGGGCTGTCGGCCAGCGCCTGGCGGATCGCGGCGTCAAGCTGCGGCGAGCCGAAGGCCTGCCACCAGGGCCCGGCGGGGCGCGCCTCGGGGCTCAGCCTGACGCCCGGCGCGGCGGGGTCGCCGCCCATGGCATAGCCGGCCGCGGCGGGGCCCTTGGGCGCAGCGGGCGCCTTGAAATTGGGGCCCACAGCGGCGCAGGCGCAGAGGCTGAGCGCCGAGGCGGAGACCGCCGCCAGACGCAGGGACTTAGTCGACAATGGCATGCAGGGGCTCCCCGCCGACAGGCCTCGGTTTGCGCATAAGAAGCAGCATGGGCATGCAGGCGATGGTGATGATGAGCATCAGGCGGAAGTCGTCCACATAGGCGACCATGGAGGCCTGGCGGGTGATCTCCCGGTTCAGGGAGGTGATGCCGGCGGTGGTGGCCGGGTTGAACATCCGTGGCAAGGCGGCGCGGACGACGGGGTTGGACGGATCGACCTTGGCCGCCAGCGAGGCGTGCATGGTCTGGGTGTTGGCCACCACCAGCGCGTTCATGATCGAGATGCCGACGCTGGAGCCCATGTTGCGCACCAGGGTGTAGACCGAGGAGCCCTCCGGCCGCAGATGCGGCGGGATGGTGGCGAAGGCCAGGGTCGACAGCGGCACGAACAGCAGGCCGACGCCCAGGCCCTGGACGATGCCGGAGGTGATGAACGGCCACACCGTCATCGACAGGTCGAAGTGGATCATCTGCCACAGCGCCGCGCAGCTGATCAGCAGGCCGGTCATCAGGATCAGCCGGGTGTCCACCTTGCCGATCAGCCGGCCGACGAAGAACATCGCCACGAAGGAGCCGACGCCGCGCGGCATGCTGACCAGGCCCGACGTCAGCACCGGATAGCCCAGCAGGGTCTGCATCATCGGCGGCAATAGCGCCATGGTGGAGAACAGCAGGATGCCGACGAAGAAGCCGAAGACGCTGGCGGTCACGAAGTTGCGGTCGCGCATCAGCGCCTTGTCGAAGAACGGGTGGTCGGTGGTGAGCGTGTGGGCGACGAACACCCAGAGGCCGATCGCCGCCAGGATGGTCTCGGTCCAGATCTCGCGCGACTGGAACCAGTCCTGGCTGGGGCCACGGTCCAACACCATCTGGAAGGCGGCGATGAACAGGGTGAGCATGCCAAAGCCCAGGAAGTCGAATTTCTTGGCGGCCCTTAGCCGGTCGCCGGAGATGAACAGCAGGACGCCCAGGAAGGCCAGGATGCCGATCGGCAGGTTGATGTAGAAGCACCACCGCCAGGAGAAGTTCTCGGTGAAATAGCCGCCCAGCGCGGGGCCCAGGATCGGGCCCAGGATCGCGCCCGCGCCCCAGATCGCCATGGCCTGGCCATGCTTCTCCGGCGGGTTGATGTCGAGCAGCACGGCCTGGCTGAGCGGGATCAGGGCCGCGCCGAACACGCCTTGCAGCACCCGGAACAGCACGATCTCCGGCAGGCTGGTGGCGATGCCGCAGAGCATCGAGGCGGCGGTGAAGCCGGCGATGGAGATCAGAAACATCCGCTTGCGGCCGATCCGGTCGGCGAGCCAGCCGGACAGCGGCGTCATGATCGCGGCGGAGACGATGTAGGAGGTGAGGACCCAGGTGATCTGCTCGGGTGAAGCCGAGACCGAGCCCTGCATATGCGGCAGGGCCACGTTGGCGATCGTGGTGTCCAGCGAGTTCATCACCGTCGCCAGCATGATCGAAACGGTGATCGGCCAGCGGTTCTTGGCGTCGTGTTCGGTGACCATGGCTTGCGGGCCTTTGCGGGCGCTCAGCCCGCGTGGCCGGGCGCTTGCACGTCCACGGTCACCTTGGCCGACAGGCCGGCGCGGCCGGCCATGTCCGGTGGGGTCTTGTCGAAGGCGATCCGCACCGGCAGGCGCTGGACGACCTTCACCCAGTTGCCGGTGGCGTTCTGGGCCGGCAGCGCCGAGAAGGCCTGGCCGGTGCCGGGCGAGAAGCTGGCGACATGGCCCTTCAGGTCGCCGGAATAGGCGTCGATCTTGATGGAGACCGGTTGGCCGACCTTCATGTGGGCGAGCTGGTCTTCCTTGAAGTTGGCCTCGATCCACGGCTCGCCCGACAGCAGCCAGAAGCCGGTCTGCGAGGCGTTGAGATAGGTGCCCACCGGCATCTGGTCGACCCGGGTGACGATCCCGTCGGCCGGCGCGACGACCACGCCATAGGAGATGTTCAGCTTCGCCCGGTCGAGCTGGGCCTGGGCCTGCATCACCGCCGGCGCGGCGGGGGCCTGCAGGTGCGGATTGCCGCCGAGATTAGCCAGAACCTGGGCCGCCTGCTGCTGGGCGCCGGCGAGCTGCTGGCGGGCGGCGAGCACGGCGTGGCTCGCCTGGTCGACCTGCGCCTGGGAGGCGACGCCAACGTTGGCGAGGTTCTTCTCGCGGGCGGCTTCGGTGGTGGCGTAGGCGAGCTGGTCCTTGGCGGCCTGCACCATGGCCTGCTGCTGCTGGTAGCTGGCGCGGAGCGCGGCCACCTGCAGCGAGGCGTTGGCGACGGTCGCCTGGGCGGCCTCGGCGGTCGCGGCCATGTCGCGGACGTCGAGGCGGAACAGCACCTGGCCGCGCTTCACGAACTGATTCTCGCGGACGTAGACGTCGGTGACCCGGCCGGCGATCGAGGGCGCCACCGGCGCCTTGGCGATCTGCACATAGGCGTCGTCGGTGGTCTGGGTCTTGCCGCCGGTCACGACGAAATAGATCACCACCAAGCCGATCAGGATCGGCCCGCCGACGATCAGCGGCCAGCGCCAGCGCTGCATGAAGCTGGGCTTGGCCTTGGGATCGACATCGGCGTTGCCGCGCAGCGGGATGACTTCAGGATCGCTCACGCGAGCCCCTTTCGAACGTTGAGACGACCGTGCGGAGACCGCAGGCTGCAGAGACTGCAAAAGGGAAAGCGGACGCTGGCCTTCCCTGGCCGCGCCGGCGTTCCCGTCGAGGGTTGAAATACGGCTGCCCGGTCGATGATCCAAATGATATGTTGTCACGCAACAAATGAACGTGGCTCATGATCGCCCCATGATCCAAGACCTCAATCTACTGCGAGTCTTCGACGTTCTGCTGGAGGAGCGCAGCGTCACGCGCACCGGCGCGCGGCTGGGCCTCACCCAGTCGGCGGTGAGCCATGCGCTGAACCGCCTGCGCTACATGCTGGGCGACGACCTGTTCGTGCGAGGTCCCGCCGGGATGCAGCCGACGCCGCGCGCCGTCGAGATGGGGCCGCAGGTGCACGCCGCCCTCAACCAGTTGCAAGCCGCCCTGGCCCCCGCCGACTTCGATCCCATCACCAGCGAGCGGCGTTTCGTGGTGGTGGCCGGGGCCTACGCCAGCGCGATCGTCGCCCCGCCGCTGGCGCGCCGCCTGGCGGACGCCGCCCCTCGGGTCGAGCTGTTGATCGCCGAGCTGGCGCTGGACGTGCTGGAGCGCATGGACGCGCGGCGGGTCGACTTCATGATCGGCAGCGTGCTGGCCGCCCCCGAACGCTTCGCCCGCGAGACCCTGCTGACCGAGGAGCTGGTCTGGGTGGTGCGCACCGGCCACCCGGCGTTCGGCGGCGAGCGCATCGACCTGAAGGCGCTGGTGTCGGTTCCGCATGTGGTGATCGCCCGCAGCCTGCCCGGCCTGGTGGAGGATGGCGGTGAGCGCCGCGCCTTCGTCAGCCGGGCGAGCTGGGAGGACGCCGGCGCCTTCGAAGCCGCTCTGGCCGCCCGCGGCCTGACCCGGCAGGTGGGCGTCTCGGTGCCCGACACCTACACCGCGCTCGCCGTCGCCAGCCGCACGGACATGGCGACCCTGATCCCGCGCCGCCTGGCCCTGCTGTCGGCGCAGGTCGGCCGCGTGCAGTTGATCGATCCGCCCTACGAGAGCCCGGCGGTGGACGTCAGCCTGCTCTACCTGCGGGAACGGATGGCGGAGCCGGCCGCCGCCTGGATGCGCGACCAGCTCCGCGCCGTGGCGTCGGGACTCTAGGCGGGCTGCGGCTGCGCTTGCGCCTGGGCGATCAGGCCGTCGTCGATCTCCCGCGCCCGGATCGCCGCCGGCCGGTTGGAGACGCGGTCCCAATAGGCGGTGAAGGCCGGACGCTTGTCGATGGAGCCGAACTGCATGCCCCAGCCGATCTGCGAGCCGGTGTAGACGTCGGCGGCGCTGAACTTGCCGCCGGCCAGGTAGTCGCGGCCGGTCACCGCCATCTCCAGGGCGTTCAGGGTGTCGGCGAGGTCGCCGAAGCCCGCCATGCGTTTCTGCTCCGGCTTGGGCTCGAAGCCCAGGGAGCGCGCCGTCACCGCCGCCTCCACCGGGCCCGCGCCGAAGAACAGCCAGCGATAGTAGTCGCCGCGGTCGGCCAGGGGCGGCGCGAGGCCGGCTTGCGGGAAGGCGTCGGCCAGGTAGGCGCAGATCGCCGCGCCCTCGGTCACCACGGTGTCGCCGTGCTTGATCGCCGGAATCTTGCCCATGGGATTGATCGCCAGATAGTCCGCGCCCTTCAGGCTGGTCGCGTAGTCGAGGATCACGGTCTCGTACGGGGCGCCGATCTCTTCCAGCATCCAGCGTACGATCCGGCCCCGCGACATGGGGTTGGTATAGAAGGTCAGGTCCTTCGCCATGGTCTTGGTCCTTTCGTCGGGTCCGTTTCCCGCCAGGCCTGCAGGATGGCTCCCGCTTGCTGACAACATCATGTCAGCAGCCGCTACCTTCGTCTCAAGCGGCCGCCGGGATCGGTTTACGCCGGGGCGGGCTGCGCAGATAGAGCTCGGCGAGGATCAGGTTGGGAACCCAGGCCAGCCAGGAAATGGCGCGGTAGGCGGTCATGAACTCGATGCCCATCATCTGCGAGATCGGGATGTAGACCCGCAGCAGCACGGCGCCGAAGGTGAGCGCGAAGGAGCGGATCATCCACTGCCGGTGCTCGGCGTAGCGGCCGGTCATGGCCAGCCGCAGGCCCTGCAGATTGACCACCAGCCAGACCACCGCCAACAGGCCAAAGCCGGCGCGGGCGATCGGCCCGGCAGTCGTCCCGCTGGCCAGCAACAGGCCGCCGGTCCCGCCGACCACGCAGGAGAAGATGTAGATGCGGCCAAGCCAGCGGTGCACCCGCGGCGCCCGCGCCCGTAGCTTCGGGAGGAATTGCCAGGGCCCGGTAAGCAGCGCGGTGGCCGCCAGGCCGGCGTGCACCCAGAGCCAGGGCCGCGCCATCAGGTTGCCCGTGACGTTCGACGGCTCCGGGATGCTGGGGATGAAATAGCGGTAGGAGACCAGCGCGATCATCACGCTGGAGACCGCGCCGACGGCCCATAAACCTCTGGAAAGACTAGCGTTCATGCGAAACCTCCGATGAGACCCTTTCTGTTGGCACGACACCTCGGAGGATGGGAGACCGGTTCCCGCGGACGGCGCGAAATCTGCGCGAAGGGCGACGCGGCCTAGCCCCTCGCCCCGCCAAGGGTGCGATTTCTGCGCGAACGGGGACGGCGCTTGCGAGGCGACGTGGCAAGATCGCCGCCGTGACTCGACCGATTCCAGCCCTGGGCGACGGCCGGACCCTGTTGCGGGACCTGGTCCTGATGGCGGCGGCCGGTCTGTTCCTGGCCGTGCTCGGGCCGTTCGGCAGCATCACGGCGCCGATCCTGGTCCGCCTGATCTACTGGCCGGGCGTGATCGTCGGCGGCGGGGTGATCGGCGTTATCGTCGACGAGGTCGGCGGGCGGCGGTTCACCGATCCCTGGCTGCGCTGGATCTTTTCCTCGGTGGTGATGACGCCGGCGGTGTGCGTGCTGGTGGCCTTCGCGTCGATGTGGGCGTTCGGGCCCTCGCGGGTGCGGGATTTCTTCGATCTGGTCTGGCAGGTGTTCGTGATCAGCGCCGGCGTCATGGGCGTGCGCCAACTGCTCGAGAAGCCGCCTGCCCGACCGGTCCCGGACCCGATGGAGGCCCAAAGCGACGCGGCGTTCCGCCAGCGGCTCTCGGCCCGGCATCGGACGGCGCGGCTGATCGCCGTGGAAGCCGAGGACCACTACCTGCGGGTCCACACCGACCTAGGCTCGGAGCTGGTCAGCGCCCGCTTCGCCGACGCGCTCGCCGAACTGGCGGGCGTCGCGGGCTTCCAGGTCCACCGCTCCTGGTGGGCGGCGGCGGACGCCATCGAGGGCGTGCGCTGGCGGCGCGGACGCGGCGAGTTGAAGCTGGCCGGCGGCCTGGTGGCGCCGGTCAGCCGCACCCACGCCGCCGGGCTGAAGGCGGCGGGGTGGTTCTGAGGGGGCAGGTCAGGGCCGAACTTGGCTGACAGGCCACCCGAAACCATCTTCTTGCTCGTCATTCCCGGGCTTGTCCCGGGAACCTATGAACTCCGTGGCGCAAAGTGCGCGTGGGCGACGCCGCGTCCCGTCCTGCGCCTGTCGCGATCATGGGTTCCCGGCACAAGGCCGGGAATGACGAGCAAATAGAGAGACGAGCGCCGCCGCCCCTAAGCCTGCGTCGCCAGCCACTCCGCGACGTGACGTTGCAGCACCGTCAGCGGCATGGCGCCGGAGAGCAAGACGGCATCGTGGTAGGTCTTGAGGTTGAATTTCGGTCCCAGTTTGGCCTTGGCCTCGTCGCGCACCTTCACCCAGACGGTGTGGCCGACCTTGTAGCTGTTGGCCTGGCCGGGACTGGCGAAGTAGCGCTCCACTTCGCGCTGGGCGCGGGTCTTGGTGTTGCCGATGGTGTCGACCATGTACTGGGTCGCTTGTTCGCGGGTCCAGCGCTTGGCGTGGATGCCGGTGTCGGTGACCAGCCGCGCGGCGCGGAACAGGAAGCTCTGCAGGAA
>DATAUR010000115.1:0-2314 GCA_036268175.1 Phenylobacterium sp.
TCGGTCGCCGACCTCGAGCGTCACAAGCAGATCACCGCCGACTGGCTCGCCCAGCTGAGGGCGATCGACCGCAAGGCGCTCTCCGGCATGCCGGCGGTGAACTACGACTCGGTGTTCTACGACGTGAAGACCACCGACGCCGCCAACCGCCGCTTCGCTTACGGCGGGGAGGGGGCGGGCTCGCCCTATGTGCTGAGCCAGATCACCGGCGCCTACCAGGACGTGCCGGACTTCCTGGCCACCCAGCACACCATCGAGACCCGCGCCGACTGCGAGGCCTATCTCGCCCGCCTGGGCGAGTTCGGCCGGCTGATGGACCAGGAGGTCGAGCGCGTGCGCCGCGACGTCGGCCTGGGCGTGATCCCGCCGGACTTCGCGCTGAAGGGCGCCATCGCCTCGATGACCACCATGCACGTGGCGCCGGAGCAATCGAGCCTGGTGAACTCGCTGGTCGACCGGGCCCGCGCGAAGGGCCTCTCCGGCGACTGGCAGGCCCAGGCCTCGAGCGTCTATCGCGACAAGGTGGCGCCGGCGCTGGAGCGCCAGATCGCCCTCCTGCAGGCGCTGCTGCCGAAGTCGGTGCACGACGCCGGCGTCTGGCGGCTGCCGGACGGGGAGGCCTACTACGCCGCCGCGCTCGCGTCCCAGACCACCACCAGCATGACCCCGGCCGAGGTCCACAAGATGGGCCTCGACGTCGGCCGCCAGCTCTCCGCCCGCGCCGACCTGCTGTTCAAGAAGATGGGCATGAGCCAGGGCAGCGTCGCGGCGCGCTACCAGGCGCTCTACCGAAGCAAGAAATACATCTACCCGAACACCGACGCCGGAAAGGCCAAGCTGATCGCCGACCTGAACCTCCTGGTCCAGGCCATGCAGAAGCGCCTGCCGGCCTATTTCGACACGCTTCCCAAGGCCGGGCTGGAGATCCGCCGGATCCCCAAGGAGACCGAACAGGCCGCCTCGACCCACTACAACGAGGGCAGCCTCGACGGCACGCGGCCGGGCATCTACTGGCTCAACCTGCGCGACACCGCCGAGTCCCCCTACTGGGACATGCCGACCACCACCTACCACGAGGGCATCCCGGGCCATCACCTGCAGCTTTCCCTGCAGCGCCAGACTGACCTGCCGATGATCCGCAAGGTGTCGGGCTTCGGGGCCTACATCGAGGGCTGGGCGCTCTATGCCGAGCAGCTGGCCCAGGAGATGGGCGCCTACAAGGACGACCCGGCCGGCGAGTTGGGCTATGTCCACGACGCCCTGCTGCGGTCGGGGCGGCTGGTCACCGACACCGGCATCCATGCCCTGCGCTGGAGCCGCGAGAAGGCGACCGCGACCCTCTCCAGCATCGACGGCGACCCGCCGGCGCTGGCCGCCCAGGAGATCGAGCGCTACTCGGTCTGGCCCGGCCAGGCGTGCGACTACATGGTGGGCAAGCTGACCATCCTGCGGCTGCGGGCCAAGGCCCGCGCGGCGCTGGGCCAGCGGTTCAACATCAAGAAATTCCACGACGCGGTGCTGCTCGCCGGCTCCATGCCGCTGACCGTCCTGGACAGCCACGTGAACGCCTGGATCGCCCAGCAGAAAGCGTGATCGCCGCCTGCTGACACGAGGCTGTCAGCAGCGGGGGCCTAGGCGTAGGCTCGTCCTCGCAACGGACCAGCCCTTCCCGAAATGGAGCCCCGCCATGTCCGAACAGCTCGTGTTCTACACCAACCCCATGTCCCGCGGCCGCATCGTGCGCTGGATGCTGGAGGAGGTCGCCCAGCCCTATGAGACCGAGATCCTCGACTACGCCACGACGCTGAAGGCGCCCGCCTACCTGGCGATCAACCCGATGGGCAAGGTGCCGGCGATCCGGCACGGCGACACCGTGGTCACCGAGTGCGGCGCGATCTGCGCCTACCTGGCCGACGCCTTCCCGCAGGCCGGCCTCGCGCCGCCGCTCGCCGACCGGCGGCGCGGGCCCTATTTCCGCTGGATGTTCTTCGCCGCCGGCCCCCTGGAGGCGGCGGTCACCAACCGCTCGCTGGGCGTGGAGATCAAGCCCGAACAGCGCCGGATGGCCGGCTACGGCTGCTACGAGGACGTGATGGACGCCCTGGAGGTCCCGCTGAAGGCCGGCGACTACATCCTGGGCGATACGTTCAGCGCCGCGGACGTCTATTTCGGCGCGCACATCGGCTGGGGCCTGCAGTTCGGCTCCATCGAGAAGCGGCCGATCTTCGAGCGCTACAACGAGCGGCTGCAGAACCGGCCCGCCGCGATCCGCGCCCGCGAGATCGACGACGCCCTGATCCCGGCCCAGCCGCAG
>DATAUR010000116.1:0-5537 GCA_036268175.1 Phenylobacterium sp.
CGGCGGCAGCTTGACCACCGAACCGTCGGCGCGATGGAAGGTCTCGTAGCGGTTCAGCACCGCCTGCACCCAGTAGTCGCCGGGCGCCAGTTGCGAGAGCTTCTGCTTGGGCCAGCCATAGGCGCGCGCGCCCAGCACCACCGCCTTGCCGGGCGCGAGGCCGGAAACCGTCTGGCCGAAGAAGAACGGGCTGCGCAGCGGCGCCTCCAGATCCACCTGCATCCGGGGCTCCGGCGTGGGCGTGGGCGTGACGACCAGGATCACCCGGCCGTCCAGGGGAGCTGCGCTACGGGCCGCCGGGAAAGACACCGAGACCGTGGCGGCCTGCGCGGCCGCCGCCCCGATCAGGCCTGCCGCCAGCGCGCCGAGCGCCACCGCGATTCGCCGAACACCCTTCGCCGTCATGATCCCCTCCAGCCTGACCGCAGGATTACTCTCACCCCCGGGCGTTCAGGACCAGGGCCGTAAACAGAGACTGGACGCGGCGCGCCGCAATCTAGACAAGCTTCCCGGCTTGATCCCGCCTCGCATGACCTCCCGTTCACGCAACATCGCCCTCGCCGCGGCCCTCGCCCTGGCCTGCGCCGTCCCGGCTGGGGCGGCGGGCGCGAGGCCCCGGGTGATGGCCGACGGCTATTCGCGCCCCGCCGAACAGGTGCTGGCCGACGCCCGCAAGGCGTCCGGCGGGACCGGCTGGAACCTGCTGCGCGGCCTCCACGAGACCGGCCACGAGGTGCGGCCGGGCGGCGACGTCCGCTTCGAGACCTGGGTCGACCCCCTGCGCTACGGCATGCGCATCGAGATTCATGAGCCGGCCGGCCTGCATATCGAGGGCTTCAACGGCCAGGGCGATTGGCAGATCCTGCCCGACGGCCGCACCATCGGCATCGACGACCGGGGCGCGGTCGAGACCATGCGCACCGAGGCCTTCCTGGCGGCCGGCGGCGTCTTCTACACCAGCCGCTTCGAGGCGCATGGCGAGTTGATCGGGGTCAAGACTCTGGGCGGCCACGCCTTCGACGTGCTCAACGTCCAGCCGTGGGGCGGCACGTCGCGCGAGCTGTGGTTCGATCACCGCACGCACCTGCTGGCCCGTATCGTCGACCGCACCGGCCCGCAGCCGGTGATCACCGAGCTTTCCGACTACCGCCGCGTCGGCCCGGTGACGATCGCCTTCCACCGCCGCATCCGTGGGCCGGGCCCCACCGCTGTCGACGACCGCCAGTTGGACAGCGTGGTCTTCACCCCCGCCGATCGCGCGCTCTTCAGCCTGCCCCGGCCTGAGGAAACCCACGCGCCCTGACGGTCACGCCGCCGTCGCAGGCAGCCGCTAGCAACCGCCTGACAACCGAGCCCTGGCGGGGCAAGGTGGCGGCGGGCCAGGCTTGGCCATCAGGGGGATTTTTTAAGCATGCGCGCACTCGCTCTCGCGGCGGCCCTGATGTTGGCGGGATGCGCGAGCGGCTCGGGAACCGGCGCCGCAGCGCCTGGCGTCAGCCCCGCCGACCGCGGCAATCTCTTCGCCACCAACAGTTTCCGCGGCGCCAGCCTGCCGCCGCCGGCCAGCCTGACGAGCGGCGTCTGGATGAAGGGCGACCTGCACATCCATTCGCGCCACTCAAAGGATTCCAGCAACAACCCGATCTCCAAGATCGTCGGATTGGCCGAGCGGGTGGGCATGGACTACCTGTGCATCACCGACCACGACAACCACGTCTATGGCGACATCGCCCACAACACCTGGACCGATCCGGAATTCCACTCCGACAAGGTGCTGCTGCTCTACTGCGCGGAATGGACGACGCACCGCGGCCACGGCACGGCGATCTCGGCCAAGCCCTACGATCATCAGCGGCTCTACGACGTGCGTGACGCGCGCGACACCGTGATCGAAGCGACCAAGAAGGCCCTGGGCATCCACCTGTCGGCCAACCACCCGGAGAGCGGCAACGCCTTCACCTTCTCCTACGACATGGTGGATTCGGTCGAGGTCTGGAACTCCGCCGTCTGGGCCAACAACGCCGGCAACATCCGCGTCTGGGACGGCCTGTTGAAATCCGGCCGCAAGCTCACTGGCCGCGGCGGCAGCGACAGCCACCACGGCATGCCCGACACGCCCGCCCAGGCGACCCCGCTCAGCTACCAGGCGCCGGAAAACAACGTCGGCACGCCGACCACCTGGGTCTACGCCACGACCCGCAGTCGCGAAGCCGTGGTCGCCGCCCTCACCAACGGTCGCGTCTCGATCAGCGCCAATCCCTATTCGCCGCGGGTGGAGTTCTACGCCGACCTCGACGGCGACGGGCGCATGGACGCCATGATGGGCGATAACGTAAAGCCCCGCGGCAAGCCGGTGGCCTTCCAGGTGCGGCTGACCGGCGCCTCGGTGATCCCGACCGCGACCTATACGGTACGGGTGGTCAAGGACGGCGCGAAGTTCGCCACCCTGTCGATCAGCGGCGCCAAACCCCAGGTCGGCTTCACCGATACTCCCAAGCCCGGCGAGCGCACCTACTACCGCGTCGAGGTCGAGGGCCCGCCCACCGCCTATCCGGAGGTTCCCGGCTCCATGAAGCTCAGCGGGAACATGCTCGGGCTCTCCAATCCGATCTATTTCAACTACGACCCCAACTTCTGACCCTGCGATTTCCGATCCGCCAATTTCTGATCCGCGGGCGGCCGATCCGCGGCCTCCCGCCGCGCCGGCTTCTGTCGAGCTTGGCTATCGTTTGCGGGTAGGTCATACCGAGGCGGAAACGGGGCAGGTTGACGCCTCGCACGTCGGGGGAAGACCAGAGTGGCGTCGCCTGGATCGCCGCTGACACCTGTGGACGACAGCCCGCTCATCCGCGCCTTCCTCGAGAAGCGCGAGAGCCTGCTGCTGTTCCTCGCCGCGCGGACCCGTTCCATGGCCGCCGCCGAGGACCTGGTGCAGGACCTCTATGTCAAGGTCGCCGCCGTCGATCCGGCGACCGACGTCCGCGCGCCCGTGCCCCTGCTCTACAAGATGGCGTCGAACCTGCTGGTCGACCAGGTCCGCAGCGCCCAGCGGGAGGGCCGCCGCAACGCCCAGTGGCGCTTCCAGACCCGCCCGACGCTCGGCGGCGAGGACGTGGTGGGCGAGCCCGCGGCCGACGAGGTGCTGATCGCCCGCGACCGCGCCGGCCAGCTGGCCGAGGCGGTCGCCGCCCTGCCGCCGCAGATGGGCCGCGCCTTTAGGCTGCACAAACTGGAGGGTAGGAGCCAGGCCGACACCGCCGAGGTCATGGGCGTCTCGCGCAAGATGGTCGAGCAGCACATCGCCGCGGCGATCCGGCATCTGGCGCAGAGGTTGCGTTCGTGACCGGGGCGGAATTTGTTGCGAGCCGACATAGGGCTTCGGCGTCACGGCGCCGTCTCAATCGCTGTTTGGCGCAGTCCGCGCAGATCGAGCAGTCCAGCCGATGAGCAGCCCAGCCGCCCGAGAGGACGAAGCGATGATCGACGCTGCGGCGTGGATCGCTCGTCTCGGCCGATCCCAAGCTGGCGGAGACAAGGCCTGCGTGGAGGACGCTGCGGACTTCGACGCCTGGCTGGCGGCGAGCCCCGCCAACGGGGCGGCCTATCGCCGCACATTGGCCCTGTGGCACGAGTTCGACGCCGCCGCCCCGCAGGTGCTGGCGGAGTTGGCGATGCCGGCCCGGCGGCCAGGCTTCGCCCCGCCCCGCCGCCGTTTCCTGTTCGCCGGGATCGCCGCCGCGGCCGCCGCCGCCGTGGTCTTCGTGGCCCTGCCGCTGCAGGCGCCGGAGATCGTCGCCCAGACCTTCGTCACCGCCAAGGGCCAGCATCAGCGGGTGCGGCTGGCCGACGGCTCGGTGATCGATCTGAACGCCGAGACCCGGCTCACCGCCAGGATCGGCGGGTCGGAGCGCCGCATCGCGCTGGCCGACGGCGAGGCGATCTTCGACGTGGCGCCTGACAAGGCTCACCCCTTCATCGTCCAGACTGCCGAGGGCGCTGTGCGCGTGGTCGGCACCCAGTTCGACGTCCGCAGCCGCGACGGCCAGCTCACCGTCACCGTGTCGCGCGGCAAGGTCGCAGTGCGCCCGGCTTCGGCCTCCGACAGCGACCCGGCCGTCCTGCTGACGCCCGGCATGCAGCTTTCCATCGGCGCCGGACGGCCCGAGGCGATCAGCCATGTCGACCCGCAGGAAGCCTTCAGCTGGCGCCAGGGCCGACTGGTCTATCGTGACCGGCCGCTGACCGACGTGGTCGCCGACCTCAACCGGCAATTCGCCGAACAGATTCGCATCGACGACCCCAGCCTGGACAGGATCCGCATCACCGGGGTGATCGTGCTGGACAATCCGGCGGCCGTCACCGAGCGGCTGGCGTTGATGCTGCCGATAAGAACGGTAAGTTCGCAACGGGAGCTGTTGCTTCTCAGGAAGTAGCGGCGAGCCGTGGGGCGAGCGAGATTCTAGTACGTCGGCAATTTGCGGTCGGCCTTGGCTTGGCGGTCGCGACCTGGGTCGCGGGCGGCTCCGCGCTGGCGGCTTCGCCGGCGATCCGCTTCCACATCGCGGCGAAGGCCGGCGCCGAGGCGCTGCTGGACCTCGCCCAGCAGGCCAACGTCACCCTGATCGGCGCAGGCGTCTGCGGCGGGGCGGTCCGCGGCCCGGTCGTCGGCGCCATGACGCTGGATCAGGCGCTGGACCGCCTGTTGCAGGATGCGCCCTGCACCTGGAAGCTGGTGGCGCCGGGCGCGGTCCAGATCTCGCCGCTCGCGCCGGTGGCGTCCAGGCCCCGGCCCGCCGTGGCGGTCTCCGAACTGCTGGTCACCGCGACCAAGCGGGTCAGCGATCCGCGCCAGCTCTCCGTGGCCATCACCGCGGTGCCCGGCGCCGCCCTGGAGGCCACCGGCGCCAGCGACGCCGACGACGCCTCGGCCCAGCTCTCCGGCCTGCTGACCACCAACCTCGGCCCCGGGCGCGACAAGCTGCAGCTTCGCGGCCTCTCCGACGGCGCCTACACCGGCCGGGCGCGCTCCACCGTCGCCACTTACCTCGACGACATTCCGCTCAACTACAATGCGCCGGACCCCGACCTGCGGCTGGTCGACGTCGATCGGGTGGAGGTGCTGCGCGGACCGCAGGGCGCGCTCTACGGCTCCGGCTCGCTCAGCGGCATCTATCGCATCGTCGCGGCCAAACCGGACCTGGAGCACTATTCGGCGCAGCTGCGCCTCACCGGCGCCTACACCGAGGGCGGCGCGCCCAGCGGCGACGCCGAAGGCTATGTCACCGGCCCCATCTGGCGCGGCCTGGCCGGCCTGCGGCTGTCGGCCTACGAGGACGTGGAGGGCGGCTACCTCGACGACGTCAATCTTGGCCTGCGCAACGCCAACCAGACCCAGCGCAGCGGCGGGCGCCTGGCCTTCCTGGTGCGGCCCACCGACGACTGGTCCGTCGACCTGACCTTCGCCGGCCAACACCTGCGCAGCGCCGACACCCAGTACACCAACCCCGGCCAGGGCCTGACCCGCGACAACCGCATCG
>DATAUR010000117.1:0-9787 GCA_036268175.1 Phenylobacterium sp.
TAGTCGCTCCCCCGTTGGGGGAGCTGTCGGCGAAGCTGACTGAGGGGGTCCTCCGAGGTTTGAGCGGCCCCCTCCGGCGCTGCGCGCCACCTCCCCCAAAAGGGGGAGGACCTTCTCCTACTCCGGCTGGGCGGCTTCCTCGGCGGAGGCCGCCTTGGCGCCGGAGATGGACTCGTCGTTGGCGACCTCGGTCACCGGAGCGTTGGGGTCCTTGATCAGCGCGATGGTCTCGCGAATGAACCGCGCGTTGGTGACGATGCCGATTCCCAGGCGCTCGCTGTTCAGCTCCACCTGCTGGGTGAGGAGGCCGGCGATGAACTCCTCGTCCGGGCCCTCCTGGCCGTTGTCGCCGGCGCCGTGGCGCGAGGGGCCGCTCATGAACACCGGCCCGCCCGAGTTACCGGGGAACACCGCGAAGTCGAGCAGGAAGGTCGGGAAGATCTTGGCCGGGGCGATCGGATAGCTGGCCACGCGTCCGGCCCGCAGGATCGGGAAGCCCGCCGGATTGGCCGCCAGGCCGCGCGGGAAGCCCAGGGTCATCATCTGATCGCCGGCCTCCACCTTGTACTTGGAGAAGGTGTCGTCGGCCGCCAGATAGTCCTCCGGGATCGCCGCCTTGGCGAAGGCCTCCGGCGCATTGATCGAGATCGCCGCGACGTCGCGCGAGGGATGGTGCGTCCACAGGGGATGGCCCTTGGCGTCGCGAATTCTCAGGGTCTGGGGCGAATAGCTCCAGCTGCCGTCGGGGTTGGGGAAGCGATAGCCGACCCGCGCGTCGGTTTTCGGCATCTTGTCGAAGACGTGGTTGGCGGTGACCAGGATGGTGTGCGGCTTGCCGTCGGGCGTGGTCTCGGAGATCAGGAACCCGGTGCCTACCGTCCGCGTGCCGTCGCCAAGCGGCTGCTCAAGCTGCACGGTCGCCTGCATCATCTGCGCGGACAGGTCCATGACCATGGTCGCGGGTTCCTAATTCTCTAGATGCCGTTCGCGTCTGCAAGATCGCGCGATTTCGATTGCCGTAGAGTGAATCAGAAGACGGTTTTCGCGCAAGACGCCATGGCGTCGCGGGTAGACCGCAATGGACAGCCGCGCGGGCGGACGGCATCTAGTGTGCTGGATCTGAAATTCGCCACATGGTGGGATCGAGCTCTGAGCGAACTTCAGATCCAAGAAGCATACTAGAAACATGGACTTCCGAGTGTCCTTATCGATTCCGAAGTTCGTCAAAGCCTGCCACAAGCGCTCGCGAACTTCGGAATCGGGACACTAGCGCCGCATGAGCACGCAGAAGTCGCCCGCCGCCTCGCCGGCCGTCCCGCCCAAGGCCGAGAAACGCCCCAAGCGCATCGAACAGCTCGGCCGCGTCCGGGTCGACGACTACGCCTGGATGAAGGACGACAATTGGCAGCAGGTGCTGCACGACCCCAAGACCCTGCGCGCCGACGTCCGCGAGCATCTGGACGCGGAGAACGCCTACACCAAGGCGATGCTGGCCCCGACGCAGGCCCTGCAGGCGCAGATGTTCGCGGAGATGAAGGGACGCATCAAGGAGGACGATTCCTCCGTCCCCTCGCCCGACGGACCCTGGGACTACTACGTCCGCTACGACCTGGGCGCGCAGCATCCGATCCACGCGCGGCGGCCGTGCGGTTCAAACGATGGTGAACAGATCCTGCTGGACGAGGAGGCGCTTTCCAAGGGCAAGCCGTTCTTCCAGGTGGGCGCCGCCAGCCATAGCCCTGACCACGCGCTCTATGCCTGGGCCGCCGACGAGCAGGGATCGGAGTACTACACGATCCGGGTGAAGGACCTGGCGACCGGCGAGGCGCTGGGGACGCCGGTCGAGAGCAGCTATGGCGCGCTGACCTTTTCGCCCGACAGCCAATGGCTGTTCTGGATCTGGCGCGACGAGAACGCCCGGCCGGCCAAGGTCTTCCGCCGGCCCGCGCGCCCTGGAAAAGATTGGGGCGGCGAGGACGTGCTGGTCTACGAGGAAGCTGACGACGGCATGTTCCTAGGCATCGGCGCGACCTCGGACGACAGCCACGTCGTCATCCATGTGGGCAACCAGGAGACCACCGAGATCCTGCTGATCCCGGCCGCCGATCCCACCGCTCAGCCGGTGGTGGCCGAACCGCGCGCCGAGGGGGTGAAGTACGAGCTCGACCACTGGACCGACCGTTGGGTGATCCGCACCAACGCCGACGGGGCGGTGGACTTCAAGCTGTCGACCAGCACCGCCGACATTCCCGGCAAGGCGACCTGGACCGACTGGATCGCCCATCAGCCCGGCCGCTACATCACCGGCTTCGCCGCGTTCGCCGGCCACCTGGTGCGCGCCGAGCGGGTCAATGCGCTGGACCGGCTGGTGGTCACGCAGCGCGCGAACCTTGGCGAAGTGGGCGACGAGCACGAGGTCGCCTTCGACGAGGAGGCCTACGCCCTGCACATCGAGGGCGGCTACGAGTACGCCACCACCACGACCCGCTTCGTCTACCAGTCGCCGACCACGCCCAGGCAGACCTTCGACTACGACATGACGACGCGCCAGCGGACCCTGCGCAAGACCCAGGAAATCCCGTCAGGCCACGACCCGGCGCGCTATGTGGCCAAGCGCCTCTACGCCACGGCCGCCGACGGCGCGCAGGTCCCGATCACCGTCCTGATGCTGAAGGAGACGCCGCTGGATGGGTCGGCGCCGCTGCTGCTCTACGGCTATGGCGCCTATGGCATCGCCATGGAGCCCAGCTTCTCGATCCGCAACCTCAGCCTGGTGGATCGCGGCTGGATCTGGGCCACCGCCCACATCCGCGGCGGGTCCGACAAAGGCTGGGGCTGGTTCCTGGACGGGCGCAAGGAGAAGAAACCCAACACCTTCACCGACTTCATCGCCTGCGCCGAACACCTGACGGCCAACGGCTATGGGGCGAAGGGCAGGATCGCGGCCTACGGCGGCTCGGCCGGCGGGATGCTGATGGGGGCGATCGCCAACCTGCGCCCCGACCTCTGGGGCGCGATCGTCGCGGCGGTGCCGTTCGTGGACGTGCTGAACACCATGAGCGACACCACCCTGCCGCTGACTCCGCCGGAATGGCCCGAGTGGGGCAATCCGCTGGAGGACGCGGGCGCCTACGACCTGATCGCGAGCTATAGCCCCTACGACCGCGTCTCCGCCCAGGCCTATCCGCCGGTGCTGGCCACCGGCGGCCTTTCCGACCCGCGCGTCACCTACTGGGAGCCGGAAAAGTGGATCGCCAAGCTGCGCGAGTTTTCGACAGGCGGCGCCCCGATGCTGCTCAAGATCAACATGGAGGCCGGCCACGGCGGCGCGTCCGGCCGCTTCGACTTCCTGAAGGAGATCGCGCTCGACTACGCGTTCGCGGTCTGGGCGCTGGAGAAGGGCTGGGAAAAGGCATGATCGTGCGCGAGGCCACGGAGGCCGACGCCTCGGACCTGGCCGCCATCTACCGCGACGCCGTGTTGCACGGCTTCGGCACCTTCGAGGAAGAGCCGCCCACCGCCGTCGACATGGATGCGCGCCGCCGCGCCGTGCAGGACAAGGGCCTGCCTTACCTGGTGGCCGAGGTGGACGGGCGCGTGCTGGGGTTCGCCTACGCCGGCCCGTTCCGGCCCCGGGCGGCCTATCGCTACACCCTGGAGGACAGCGTCTATGTCTCGCCCGACGCCAAGGGCAAGGGCGTGGGCCGCGCGGTGCTGTCGGCGGTGATCGCGGCCTGCGAGGCGCTGGACATCCGCCAGCTGATGGCGGTGATCGGCGACACGCAGAACGCCGGCTCCATCGGCCTGCACAAGGCGCTCGGCTTCGAACAGACCGGCGTGGGCAAGAGCGTCGGCTTCAAGCACGGCCGCTGGGTCGACATCGTCCACATGCAGAAGGCGCTGAACGGCGGCGACACCCGCGCGCCGGACGGCCCCGGCGTGACGCTCACTGGCCACTGACGAGGCGCCGCCGAGCCGCGACGGCAGGCAATTCCTACTAAAAGTTTAGTTGACCAGCCACGCGCCGCGAGCCCACCATCTCCGAACGAATTAGGAGTCTCCTGGTGGCGACATCTCCCCGAGGTCCGGCGACCGGCGTGCTGACGCCGCTGGAACTGAAGATCATGCAGGTGCTGTGGACCGCCGGCCCAAGCCCGGTCTCGGCGGTGCAGGAGCAGCTCGGCTCCGACCTGGCCTACACCACCGTGCAGACCATGCTGAACGTACTGCTGCGCAAGAAGAAGGTGCGCCGCACCCAGGTCGGCCGGGCCTTCACCTATGAGGCGGCGATCAGCCAGGAGCGCGCCAGCGGCGCGGCGGTGACCGACCTGGTGTCGCGGGTGTTCGGCGGTTCGGGCGAGGCGCTGCTGATGGCGCTGATCAACACCCGGCAGATCACCCCCGAACAGATCGCCCGGGCCACCCAGCTGGTCAACGACGACGACGAGACGGAGGCCGGATGATGCAACAGCTCCTCGCCAGCTATCTGCTGAACGCCGCCTGGCAGGTCCCGGTGGTGGCGCTTTGCGCCTTTCTGGTCTCGCGGTTCGGCGGGCTTTCGCCCCGCGCGCGGAACCGGCTCTGGCTTTCATTCCTGGCGATCGCCGCCGTCCTGCCGGCCGTGTCGCTGAGCGCGCTGTTGCCGCACGCCGAGCCCACTGTCGCCCGGGTCCCGGTCGAGGCCTTGGTCGCCGCGCCCGCCGTGGCCCCGGCCGTCAACTTCGTCCCCTCCGCCGAGCCGGCGATCCGCCTGGCCGGCTGGTCGGCTGAGACCATGATCGCGGTGTTCGCCGTCGTCGCCCTGGCGCTGGCCGCGCGGCTGGCGGTGGCCGGCCTCGCCGCGCGCCGGCTGGTCCGCCGCTCTGAGCCCGCCGACCTGCCCGCCGAGGTGCTGCAGGCCGTCCGGCGCCTCGCCCAGGCGCACGACCGCGCCGCCCCGCCCATCCGGCGCTCCGACAGCGTCGCAAGCCCCGCCGTGGTCGGCGCGTTCGCGCCGGTGATCCTGGTCCCGGCCGACTTCACGGCGGAAGGTGACGACCTACGCGCCGCCCTGCTGCACGAAACCGCCCATGTGATCCGCCACGACTATGCGGTGAACCTGGTCAGCGAGGTGCTGACCCTGCCCGTCTGCTGGCACCCGGCGCTGATCGCGCTGAAGACCGGGGTCAGCCGCAGCCGCGAACTGGCCTGCGACGCCATGGCGGCCGGCGAGATGGTCTCGCCCAAGGCCTACGCCAAGTGCCTGGTCTCGCTGGCGCAGGCTCTCGGGGCGGCGACCGCGCCGCCTCACAACGCGGCCTTGGCCGTCGGCCTGTTCGGCCGCAGCGATCTGGAGGATCGGCTCATGCAATTGATGACCCCGCGCGAGGCCGAGGCCCCCGCCGTGCGCGCCGCGCGCCTCTGTGGTCTGGCCGCGGTCGGCGCGAGCCTGTTGGGCTCAGCCGCCCTGCTGCACGTCACCCCGGTGTTCGCCCAGGGGGCGCCGGCCCCGTCCGCCGTGACTGCCGTGACCGCCTTGCCGCTCGCGCCCCCCTCGCCAGCCGCCACCGCCGCCGTTGGCCAGGCCCAGACCGACGCGGCGCCAGTGAAGCGCAAGGGCCACGTGATCATCTCGCACAACGGCATCCTGATGATGGACGCCGAGCCGAGCGGCTATCACCACAGCTTCACCGGCGCCGACGGCCGCGAGTTCGAGGTCATCACCGACGACGCCAAGGACCTGACCCCGGAAGAGGAGCGGCACTGGGAAGAGGCCGTCGAGCACGCACAGGCCAAGGCCGCCGAAGCCATGAAGAAGGTCAATTCTCCGGAATTCCAGGCGAAGATCGCCGCGGCGGTGAAGGCCGACGCCGACGCCGAGGCGCGGGTCAACTCGCCTGAGTTCAAGGCCAGGATCGCGGCGGCTCAAAAGGCCGGCGAGGACGCGGAGCGGATGGTCAATTCGCCGGAGTTCAAGGCGAAGATCGCCGCCGCCGAAGCCCGCGGCGCGGAGGCCGAGAGGATGGTCAACTCCCCGGAATTCAAGGCCAAGATCGCCGCGGCCGAAAAGGCCGGCGCGGACGCGCAGCGGATGGTCAACTCGCCTGAGTTCAAGGCCAGGATCGCCGCCGCCCAGAAGGCCGGCGCCGAGGCCGCCGCCCGGGTCAACTCGCCGGCGTTCCGCGCCCAGATGGAGCAGCTGGGCGAACGCATGGCCCATCAGTTCGACGATCCGCCGCTCGCCGCCACCGCGCCCTAGACCTCTGCCGGTCCCGGCGGCGGCATGCTAGACACGCCCCATGCCGCCGCGCCGTCCATCCGGTCCACGGACCGCCGTCCTGACGCTTCTCAGCGTGGCGGCGGCAGGCCTGCTGCTGACGACCTCGGCCGTGGCGCAGCCCAAGCCGACCCAGCTCTTCGTCTTCGTCTATCGGCAGGGTCCGGCCTGGGACCCGAAGCTGCCGATGGGCAAGCAGGCCGCCATGGCGCGGCACGGCGCCTATATGAAACGCCTCTTCGACGAGGGCCGCAGCTTCGCCGCCGGGCCGATCTCCGACGCGCCGGGCGGCATCGTCATCCTGCGCGCCGCCAGCCGCGAGGAGGCCGCCGGACTGATGGCGCGGGATCCATCCATCACGTCCGGCATGTTCGTCGGCGAAGTCCTGCCCTGGAGTCCGGTGTTCCGCTCGGACAAGCCGCTGCCGTGACCGCCCTGTCCCGCGCAGGAAGGGGAAGTTGCATCCGCATCCCCGAAAGGCGGGCCGCGAAGCGGACATTCGATCCCCTACAGATTCCACATCCGTTGCGTACCGCCCGCGGACGGCCGGCGGCGTCACTCGACGCGATGCGCCAAGCCTGATCGGATCGCCTCGCCGAATAGGGTGTGGAGCTGGTCTTCGGCTATCCGGCCCAGCCGATCCTGTTCGCGACCAAGCTCGCCCTGCTGCCGGCCAAGTTCGCCCTGCTGCCGTCCAAGGTCGCCTTGCTGGCGGCCGAGTTCATTCTGCTGGCGGGCCAGGGCCTCGGCTTCGGGCGGCGAGCTGCCCGCCTGCCGCAGGCCGATATCCGCCTGTTGGGCGCCCAGCCGGGATTGTTGCTGGCCCAGCGCCGCCTGGCGCGACCCGAGCTCGCTCTGCCGCGCGCCGAGCGCCCTCTGCGGCTCGAACAGGGATTGCGCCCTGTGAAGGGTCGTCGCGTCCCGGATGACGTAGGCGGAACCGCCCTGGCGGACGTAGAGGAGGCCTTCACGATCAGACCGGAACGACTTCGCGTGGCGCACGTCGTCCATCGACCCGCTCATCGAGATGTCCTGGCTTCCGGGGCTGAACAGGACGTAGGCCCAGACCTCCGCCGTCCGGCCTGCTTCAGCGGCGAGACATTGCGGCGCGATCAGTGCGCCAGCGAGTGCGGCCAGCGCCGCCAAGGTTGCGATCCGATGGGACCTGCGGGGAATCGGCATTTGACCATCCTTTCAGGGCGCGCCGGGGCTGTGCGCCAGGGCAATGCAGTTGTGCGACCTTCCTCGCCGCTGTCCCAAACCCCGCGGCGCCTCTGGCGGATTCGCCCGCCGATGCATCCAGCAGCGCTTGGGTGCAGGCTTGGCCTCATCGTCAACTCCGAATCTTTTAGGAATTGGCGCGCCAGGACAAGTTAAGCTTTGGACACAATGTGCTGTGCAACCTCGGCCGGCTCGAGAGTTGATTTCGTCCCACCTGGGTCAACCTCCTATCCGCGCCATCAGCGGAAGTTGGCTTCGGGCCCGAAGCTGACGCTCGACGCCTAGACCATCGCCGACGCCGGCGCCGACGCCGTGGCGGAAACGGTCAGGATCTATCCGCGGCGCGCGCGGGCGCCGACTTGAGGCCCCGCAGTCTCCGAAGGGAGGCGCTGAGCGCCGGCTCGCGCTTGAACATCTCCTGGAGGTGCAGCCCCACGAGGCCTTCCAGCAAAGCCGCGCCCACCGGGGTCAAGGACAATACCACGCTGCGCCGATCCGTGCTGGACGATGTGCGTTGCGCGAGGCCGGCCTTCGCCAGGCGATCGACCAGCTGGACCGTGCCATGGTGCGTGAGCAGCAGATCCTCCGCGAGATCCTTCACGGTCATCGGCCCCCGCGCCCAGACACCGATCGCCAGCATCGCCTGGTACTGCTGCTGGGTGATGCCCGCCGCCTTGTTGATAACCTCGCTGGCCGCCAGGAAGAGGCGCATCGCGCGGCGGAAGCCGGCCAGGGGCTGCAGGTGATCGCGATCCAACTCCATCTATCCTATGCTAGGCTGCATCCGCCCCGTGGTCAGCTTGGATTCCAGAGGACCGGGTTTCGGACTTGCAGAGGGACCTCGCGGTGCAAAAGCCCTGGGTCACCGAGAGTCGGTGTCTCACCCTCGAGCCTACCTGGACCCGCGGTGCAACGCGCCGGAGGCCACCACGATCGGCCTCGGCGCAGCCCTTGAGGTTGGGTGGCCTCCCGCGGCGAGCGAGAGCCACGCCAGGGCGTGGGCGTAACCCGCAAGCTCTGGCGAGGATGGCGATCCGATCGGCATAACGTGTCCTGCTATGATATATTTCCGAGCGACAATGGATCACTTCGTGATATATTTCATGGATGGCGCCGCAAAAGCGCCACGCCCTGATGGCAGCTTGGCGTTGACCCATGAGGTCCATCGCCTGAGGGGTCCTTAGGTGAAGGCCGAAAGAGCCCGTCAGCAAGGAGTGCGAGGATGATGTCTCAGCGACTTGGCGTCCTTGGCGCGGCGGCGGGAGCCCTTCTGCTCTTCGCCACCGCATCCGCGGCCCAGACCACGCCCGGCCAGATGCCGACGCAGGCCAAGGTTCAGGACTTCACCTTGATCGACGCCCAACAGCAGCAGCCGCATGAGCTCTACAAGTTGGCCGGCGACAAGGCGGTCGTCCTGGTTTCCACCGGGGTCGGCTGCCCGATCGCGCGCTCGATGACGCCCGTCCTCAAGGCGCTGCGCGACAAGTACGCCGCCAAGGGCGTCGAGGTCATGATGTTCGACTCGAACCTCCAGGACGGCCGCGCCGCCATCGCCGCCGAGGCCAAGGACTTCGGCATCGACATCCCGATCCTGATGGACAAGACCCAGGCGGTCGGCGAGGCGCTGGGGGTCACCCGCACCGCTGAGGTCTTCGTGGTCAATCCGAAGACCTGGAAGGTCGCCTACCACGGCCCGCTGGACGACCGCTCCGACTATGGGATCGCCAAGGCGGCGACCAAGGAGTTCGCCGACGTGGCGATCACCGCCGTCCTCGCAGGCCAGCCCGCCCCGGCCGCCACCCAGGCCTCAAAGGGCTGCCTCATCGACTTCCCGGCCCGGGCGCCGAAATCGAAGTCCTAGTTTTCTCGGGTGTTCAGACGACGCGGTGCTGGTCGTTCCGGCGGTCGGCATCGTGATCTGGGTGCGCCGTCAAAGCCGGCGCGGGCGGCGTGGAGTCGGGTAGCGACGGTCGGCCCAATCGTTGGACATGTCCGCGGACGTTCCGAGGGCTCGGCCGCGCGAGGTCCCAGGGTGCGGGCCAGCAACGGACGTTTGGTGGAACAGGACCCATGGCCTCAGCCAGAACGCATCGAAAACGAAGGCTGTAAAAGGGGCGTAAAAGGCGATTGAGCGGACGCGCCGCCATTCCACTCAAGTTTTGGAAAGAGATTGGCTGGGGAACTAGGACTCGAACCTAGAATGACGGTACCAAAAACCGCAGTGTTACCATTACACCATTCCCCAGCAGGAATGGCCGCGAGGGGTCCCGCGCGGAGGCGTCGAGATAGCGTATGACACCCTGCGATGCA
>DATAUR010000118.1:0-21502 GCA_036268175.1 Phenylobacterium sp.
AGGAACTGGTGACCTTCGAAGAAGGCGCCGTCGCCTACGACCACCGCGACGCCGCCGGCTTCATCAAGCTCAATGCGCTGCGCCTGCGCGTCCAGGCGCAGCGGGACAAGCGGGTAAAGACCTAGCTGTCCAGGCGGTTGAACGGGTAGCGATCGCGGATCTTCGACTGGAAGAAGCGACCCTTGGACTCCGCCTCGACGAAGGAGCGGTGGATCTCGCCGGGCACGCCCACATAGACGTAGCGTTCGCCGCTGACGAACCGCACCAGGAGCTTGGCGCGGTCGGCGTCGTAGTCGATCTCGCTGATCGCAGAGGAGTCCACGTCCATGGGTCGCTCCTGGGGGTCCGCTCAGAAGCCCCTAACGCCCGGTCGCGTGGAAGCGGTTCCCGGCGAACCCCGATACGTGGCAAGCTCCCGGGCGCGGGCGAAGCCTCCTTCGCCGTTTTCGGGGAAACCACATGCATCCGCACACCTGGGTGGCGCTCGTCACCCTCCTGTCGCTGCTGACCTATTTCTGGATGTCGATCCGCGTGCCCCGGGCGCGCGCCAAGGCCGGCATTCCCGCGCCGGCGATGACCGGCGACCCGGTGCTGGAGCGCACCATCCGCGCGCACTACAACACCCTCGAATGGTTGCCGATCTACCTGGTCTCGCTATGGCTGTTCGCGATCTACTGGAACGAGCTGGTGGCCGCGGCCCTCGGTGTCGTCTGGATCTTCGGGCGCATCGTCTACGCCCTGGGCTACGCCGCCGACGCCCAGAAGCGGGCGCCGGGGTTCCTGATCCAGGCGATCGCGACGGCGGTGTTGCTGTTTGGCGCGCTGGGCCGGATCATCTATGTCCTGGTGGTGGTCGGGTCCTGAAGGGGTAAAGGTGGCGGGATGACCAAAGTCGCGTTTCGCCTCCTCGCCCTGATCCTGGCGACGGGGCTTTGCGGCTGCATCTCGCCCACGCCCTATCAGGCCGCCATCCACGGCGGTCTAAACGCCGGCGGCTATTCCGAGCTGCGGATCGAGCCGGACCGCTGGCGGGTGACCTTCGCCGGCAATGCTGTGACCTCGCGCGAGACGGTGGAGGGCTACCTGCTGTTCCGCGCCGCCGAGGTCACCCTGCAGAACGGTGGCGACTGGTTCATGATGGTCGACCGCCAGACCGACCGGGACGCCAGGACCTATGTGCAGCCCGATCCGCTCTATCACCCCTGGTATGGCGCGCGCTTCGACGCCTGGCGGCCGGTCTGGCGCTATCGCCAGCGGGCCGCGGGATGGCGCACCTGGGACCCGCTGTTCGGCGATCCCTTCTGGGCCGACGCGGTCAACGTCCAGACGGTGCAGAGTTTCGAAGCCTCCGCCGAGATCGTCACCCACAAGGGCGCCAAGCCGGCCGACGACCCGCGCGCCTTCGACGCGCACGCGGTGGTCGAGACCCTGAAGCCGAAGATCCTCTATCCGACGGCGAAGCCCTGAGCCGGCGCTAGACCAGGAAGCCGACCCCCGCCACCGCCAGGCCCACCAGGCCAAGAGCGATCGAGCCCAGCCAAAACGCCTTGCGCCTGGTGATGATCGCCACGGTGCAGATGGCGATGCCGATCTCCAGCAGGGTCGCGCCGGCGGTCAGCCAGTGGTGGTGGTGTTCGTGGGCCCGGCTGACGGCCATGAGCTTGTCGCGCTCGGCCTCGTCCTCCTGGGCGGTCTTCTTGACCTCCGCCTGCTTGGTCGTCTGCTCCTTGGCGGTATCGGCGTACTTGGCGGCCTTGGGTCCGCCGGCGTCGGCGGCGATGCCGTAGATGTGCTTCTTCAGGCTGTCGGACTGGTATTCGTCCCAGGCGTCGGTGGCCTTGTCCTGGCTCAGCACGGCCTCGCTGGAGGAGGTGATCGCCCCGCCTTCCTCGATGGTCTCCAGGCTGCCGATCGTGGCGGCCAGCACCGCCAGCACCGCGATGGTGATCGACACCCGGTTGATGAAGGGATCGTGCTCGTGGGCCGCGTGCTCGGCATGCTCGGCGTGCTCGTGGGCCTCGAGCGCGGGATCGTGGGTCATGGCGGCCTTCTGGGGGTGAGCGCGGACGGTCGGTCGGCCTGATGTAGCTCAGGCGCGGAAACGAAAAAACCCTGGCCGCTTGCGCAGGCCAGGGTTCGTTTCGTGCCGTCCGGGCCCAGGCGGGCCCGAAGGAGGTCTTAGGCGACCGCTTGCTTGCGCTTGCCGCGCAGCATGGCGCCGGCCGCGCCGAAGCCCATGATCATCAGGCCCCAGGTCGCCGGTTCCGGAACCATGCCGGCGATGTTGTCGACTTCAAACGCCGGGCTGCTGGAGCTGAAGGTCAGCGACTTAACCGTGTTCGGCGAGAAGGTGTAGGTGACCAGGAAGCCTTCGCTCTGGTCGCCGTTGCCGGCCGGGGTGCCGCCCCAGATCTGGGTGCCCGTGAGGTCGATCGGCCCCTTGGTGCCGTTCACCGTCAGGTTCAGGCCGTTGTAGTCGTCCGGCGAGCCCATGAAGAAGCTGATCGCGACCAGCGAACCCGGGTTGTTGTCGGTCAGGGTGAACGAGTTACCCGACTGCACGCCCAGATAGGTGGAGCTGTCGCCGGGAGGCGCCGCGGCGGTGCTCGAGGTGCCCGTGAAGAGGTCGCCACCGCTCGGCGTGAAGCCGGTGGCCAGCGTCCCGTCGAAGTCGTCGATCATCGTGAAGCCCGTCGCCGTCAAGGTCGACGACCACGTCGCGGCCGTGGCGGTGATCAGCACGGATTCGCCGTTCTGGGTGACGATGGTGGAGGCCAGCGTCGAAGTGGCGCTGAGGCCGAGAGCCAACACGGCGCTCGCAGCGATGAGTTTAATGTTCATTTCAATACCCCAATTTGCGGCGCTCGCCCCAAATCGGATCGCGCCTTCCGCCAGAGCTTTAATACTTTGTTATCCGTGCTGGGAGTCGTTTCCCCCCTCACGCGAATTTTATTTGCCGCGACGCGCGAATCGCCGCCGGCCCCTCGGGCCGGCGGCGGCGCAGTCAATTGAAATCGTGCGGAAATTTGGAGCGGGCGAAGAGATTCGAACTCTCGACCCCAACCTTGGCAAGGTTGTGCTCTACCACTGAGCTACGCCCGCGCTCCTCGGGGTCTAAACCAGCCCCGAAAATTCGAGAGGCGGCTTATGGCAGACGCCCCACCCCTTTGCAATGGGGCATCGCACCGCGATTCAGCGCCGCCATTTCGGCTCCTTCAACCGCCGCTTGTTGACGTGGTCCTCGCGCGCGGGCGCGACCTCCTCCGGATACTCGCCCTTGAAGTAGTAGCGCTGCCAGGCCTCCTTGGTGGCTTCCGGGTCGTTGCGGAAGATCCGCTGGTTGAACTCGGTGCGGTGCTTTTCCCAGACCCCGTACTGGTGGGCGAGCTCGGGATTGGAATCCAGGCGCCTGATCACCGGCTGGATGTCGTGCAGGAACTTGTCCTGGATCAACGTGATGAAGCAGAACGGTTCGCCCTTCTCGAAACGCACCTTGCCCGGCCGGGTGAACAGCCAGTTCATCGTGAAGGGGAACGGCAGCCAGTCGGTCTCCACCACGCCGGCCAGCGGCTGGATGCCGTCCTTGACGTGGTTCGGCGCGCCCATGGCCATCATCGACCAGCCCGGCGGCGTCTTGAACATGTAGCCGGTGTGCATGGTCACCACGCCGTGGCTGAAGTGGCTCTTGGCGAAGCGGCTGAAGTGCGGGTGGGGGGTGTCCGTCTGGAGCTTGATGTCGTCCTGGTGGATGCCGCCGTTCCATTCGGCGGTGAAGGCCATGGGGCAGAGAATCTCCCAGCCCGACGTGTTGGCCATGTTCATCGGCAGGCAGCGATAGGCGTGCCGGGCGTGGAAATTGTCCATCCAGGCGCGTGGCTGGCGGCCGGGCACGATCTCCGGCGGGGTCACGCCCTGTTCGACGGTGGGATAGCACTCCAGTTCAACGGCGGGCATGTCTGGGTTCGACCTCAATGTCGGCTGGCTCCGCATGACCTAAAGCAGCGGCCCGCCGCCAGGTCCAGCGCCGCGCCGCGCAAAGAAAAGCCCCGGCCGCAGGAGGCGACCGGGGCTTAGGGTCTTGCATCGGAACCTTGGAGGGTCCCGACGGTGGGTCTTAGGCGCAGACCGCCTGGCGGCGGCGCTGGCCGCGCAGGACCGCGCCGGCCCCGCCGAAGCCCAGGATCATCAGTGCCCAGGAGGCCGGTTCCGGCACACCGCCGGCCAGCTTGTCGAACTCGAAGGAGTTGCCGGTGGAGCTGAACACCACCGAGGTCACCGGCGCGTCAAAGTGATAGCTCACCGTGAAGCCCTGGGTCTGGTCGCCGTCGCCGGCCGGGGAGCCGCCCCAGATCGCCGGGCCGGTCAGGATGATCGGCGCGGCGTTGCCGGCGAGGTTGAACTGCACCTGATTGTAGTCGTCCGGCGAGCCCATGTAGAGCTGGAAGTTGTAGATCCCGGTGTTGGCGGTGAGCGTCGCCGCGCCGCCGGTGGTCACCGTCTCATAGAAGGCGCCGGCGACGCCGTTGTCGGCGGGCGGCGGGGCGCTGACGCCCGACAGCAGGCCCAGGCCGCCGTCGCGGGTGAAGGCGAGACCGCCAGCGCCCTGATCGAAGGCATAGCCGCTGGCCAGGTCGGTGATCGCGCCGCTCTGGTCGCTGTTGAAATCGGTGATCAGCGGCTCGTTGATGTGCAGGCCGGCTTGCGTGGTGACGGTGTAGTCGGCGGCCGAGGCGGCGGTCGCCACGAGGGCGGTCGCGGCAGTGGCGGCCAGGGCCAGGAGGCGAAGCTTCATCGGTCCAAACTCTCAATTTGGCGCCGGTCAGCCCGAGGACTGTCCCAGCTTGGGTCAAAACGGCGCAGGGTTTGCGGCCGCATCCCAAGCTGTGCAATCCAGGGGCCATGAAGACCCGCGCCGACCTGATGGCCCTGCTGGCGAGCCTGGGCGTCGAAACCACGACGCTGGATCACCCGGCGGTCTTCCGGGTCGGCGAGGGCGAGGAGATCAAGGCGCAGATCCCGGGCGCCCACAGCAAGAACCTGTTCCTGAAGGACGCCAAGGGCCAGCTCTGGCTGATCTCGGCGGCCGACCGCACGGTGATCGACCTCAAGCGCCTGCATCAGGTGATCGGCTCGGCCCGACTGTCGTTCGGCTCGGCCGAGCCGATGGAAGAGGTGCTGGGCGTGACGCCAGGCTCGGTCACCGCGTTCGCCCTGATCAACGACCAGGCGAACCGCCGAGTGCGCTTCGTGCTCGACGCAGTACTGGCGCAAGCGGCCCTCGTGAACTTCCATCCCCTGATCAACACCGCGACCACCGGGATCGATCAGGCGGGCCTGCGGGCCTTCCTGTCGGCGGTGGGGGTCACGCCGATGATCGTCGATTTTTCGCAAATGGCGGTGGTCGGCTAGACGGCCTGCGTTGAAGCTGTCGCGCGGCGGGACCATCTTGGGCCGCGAGACGTTTACTGGAATTCGGATTCGAGGACTTTGAGGCCATGACCCTGATCGGGGAAACCGCCGGCAAGCCGCCCGGCGACATCATCAAGGACGCGACGGACGCCAGCTTCATGGCCGACGTGGTGGAGGCCTCGAAGGAACAGCCGGTCATCGTCGACTTCTGGGCGACCTGGTGCGGCCCCTGCCGCCAGTTGGGCCCGGCCCTGGAAAAGGCCGTCACCGCCGCCAAGGGCGCGGTGAAGCTGGTCAAGGTCGATATCGACAAGAACCCCGCCTACGCCGGCCAACTGCGCGTGCAGTCGATCCCGGCGGTGTTCGCCTTCGTCGACGGCCGCCCGGTGGATGGCTTCATGGGCGCGCTGCCCGACAGCCAGGTGCGCGACTTCGTCGACAAGCTGGCCAAGTCGGCGAAAGGCGGCCCCTCGCCGCTCGACGAGATGCTGGCGCTGGCCAAGGAATCCCTGGAACTCGGCGACATGGGCGGCGCGGCCCAGGCCTATGCCCAGGTGCTGCAGGCCGATCCGCAGAACCCCAAGGCGCTGGGCGGCCTCGCCAAGGTCTACATGGCGTCTGGCGACACCGACCGGGCGTCGGAAATCCTGGCCATGGCCCCGCCGGACGCCAAGGACCCCGACCTCGACAGCGTGCGCGCCGCCCTGGCGCTCGCCGCCGAGGCGCCGTCGGAGACCGCGGCCTTCGAAAAGCGCCTGGCCGCCGACCCTGACGACCACGAGGCCCGCTTCGAACTCGCCAAGGCGCTGGCCGGCGGCCACAAGCTCGCCCAGGCGGCGGACGAACTCCTGACCATCATCGAGAAGGACCGCGCCTGGAACGACGAGGCGGCGCGCAAGCAGTTGCTCACCGTCTTCGAGGCGGCCGGCCAGATGTCGGAGGTCTCCCGCAACGGCCGCCGGCGCCTTTCGGCCATTCTGTTCAGCTAGGGCCGCAAGCCCGCACCAGGGAAACGCGCCCCATGGCGCCCTATCGCCGCACCGCCGACCTGCCGCAGATGATCCCGGTGTTTCCGCTGGATGGCGCCTTGTTGCTGCCCGGCGGCGACCTGCCGCTGCAGATCTTCGAGCCGCGCTACCTGAACATGATCGACGACGTGATGGCCGGCGACCGCATCGTCGGCATGATCCAGACCAGGCCGGGCGGCGACCGCGAGCGGCCGAAGCTCTCCGACGTGGGCTGCGCGGGCCGCGTCACGAGCTACGCCGAGACCTCCGACGGCCGTTATCTGATCACCCTGACCGGCGTCTGCCGCTTCGAGGCCGGCGCGGAGCTGATCATTCCGACGCCCTACCGGCAGCTGCGCGCCCGCTACGACCGCTTCGAGGCCGACCTCGCCGAGGACGAGGCGACCCAGGCGCCGGCCGCCGCGCGCGGCCGTTTCGCCAAGGCGCTGAAGCGCTACCTGAACCGCCGCGAGCTGGACATCGACTGGGAGACCGCCCAGACCGCGCCCCTGGAGGCGCTGGTCAATTCGCTGGCCATGGGCCTGCCCTTCGAGCCCGCCGAAAAGCAGGCCCTGCTCGAGGCGCCCGACCTCGCCGGCCGCTTCGAGACGCTGTCGACCCTGCTGGAAATCGACGGCGAGGATGGCGATGACGAAGGCCACTCGTTGCAGTAGGTCTTGGCCTTGCAGTAGGACTTGGGGCCATGAGCGAGCCCGTCACCCAAGACGTCGAAATCGATCCACGCCTGCTGGAGATCCTGGTCTGCCCGGTGACCCACGCGCCGCTGGAGTATGACCGCGCCAAGGGCGAGCTGATCAGCCGCGCCGCGCGTCTGGCCTACCCGATCCGCGACGGGGTGCCGATCATGCTGCCGGAAGAGGCGCGCGAGCTCGCCGATGGCGATTAGGCCGCGCCAGGCGGAGAGCTTTTCCGCGCGCCGCTTCAGCATGACGCACGTGATCAGCGCCGTGGTGGTGCTGACCGCCGGAGCCGGCCTGATCACCTTCCAGCTGGTCAAGGACCGGCAGTCGGCGGTCGACACCTTCAAGGCCTGGCAGGTCAAGGGCCCGCCCTGCCCGGCGATGAGCCAGGCCGACTTCGAGGCCAAGCGCTACACGGCGCTGAAGACTTTCGACTATGACGGCACGACCATCGGCCGCACCGCGGGCGACGTCAGCTGCTCGGACGTCAAGTCCGGCGGCGGCAAGGGTTTTTCCACCGACAAGGTCTGCCAGTTCACCAGCCCGGCGACGCTCACCGTAACCTCCAAGGCCGGGAAGTTCTTCTTCGTGCCCGGCGCTGGACAGCCCGCCAGCCTCTACATCCACCACAACACGCCTAAGTGCATCATGGCGTCGAACTTCACCCTGCAGAACGAAGCCGAATAGGGGCGCCGGCCCCTTCAAGGAGTATCCGCCATGCGACGCCCGCTGCCGCAGGCCGGCGCCGCCTGGCCGGCCCTGAAAGCCCAGATGGCCGACTACGCCACCGGAGACATCCGCTGGCGCGACGGCAAGACCACCGTCTACGTGTTCAACGCCGGCGCCGACGTCGAACAGGTGCAAAAGGAGGCCTACGCCCTCTTCCAGTCGGAGAACGGCCTGGGCCCCGCCGCCTTCCCCAGCCTCAAGCGCATGGAGGAAGAGGTCGCGGGCTTCGGCCTGGGGCTGCTGCACGGTCCCGACGAGGCCAGCGGCGTCATCACGTCTGGCGGCACCGATTCCATCACCATGGCGGTAAAGGCCGCCCGCGATTTCGCCCGCAAGTCCAAGGGCGTGGCCGGCCCGCTCAACCTCGTCCTGCCCAGGTCCGCCCACCCGGCCTTCGACAAGGCCTGCGCGCTGATGGAGATCGAAGTGCGGCGCACGCCGCTGACCGCCGGCTATCTGGCCGACCCGGACGCCATGGCCGCCGCCGCCGACGCCGCCACGGCGATGATCGTCGGCTCCGCGCCGAACTTTCCCTACGGCCTGATCGATCCGATCGAGGCGCTGTCGGACCTGGCCTTGAAGCGGGACCTCTGGCTGCACGTCGACGCCTGCGTTGGCGGCTACATCGCCCCCTTCGTGCGGATGAACGGCGGCGACATCCCGCCCTTCGATTTCGAGGTTCCGGGCGTGCGCTCGATCAGCGCCGACCTGCACAAGTACGGCTACTGCGCCAAGGGCGCCTCGACGGTGTTCTTCCGGAGCGCCGAGCTGATGAAGTTCATGACCTTCGACTTCCGCGACTGGCCGGGCGGGCGAATGGTGACCCCGACGTTGGCCGGCACCCGGCCGGGCGGGGCGATCTCGGCGGCCTGGGCGGTGATGCGCTTCCTGGGCGTCGAGGGCTACCGCGCCAAGCACGCGCTGGTCACGCAGGCCCGCGAACGGATCGCCGCCGGCGTCGAGGCCCTGGGCTTCCGCGTCCTGGGCGCCCCGCAGCTCGGCATCCTGGCCTTCACCCGCGACGATGTGGACTGCGTGGCGCTGTGGGCGAAGCTTCGCGAACGCGGCTGGTTCACCGGCGTCACCACCGAGCCCAAGAGCCTTCACCTGATGCTCTCGCCCGTGCATGCCCAGGTGGCGGAGGAGTACGTCGCCGACGTGAAGTGGGCGCTGGGCGAGGTGGGTGGAGTGGCGACGGCTGAGGCGCGGTATTCGTAGTCTCGGAGCTTGTAGGCGCTCCACATTCCTCAGGAATGGGAAGCCCCTTAAACCTCATGGCGAGATCTTCTGCTCGGGCTTCGGAGTTGGTCAAGGACGCGCTCTTTGGCGCGCCGCGTCGCGGCGAGGGCCTTGCCCTCGTCCTTGAGCAACTCCGAAGCCCGAGCAATCTTGGCCGCCGTGGATTTAAGGTGCGATCTGTCGCGGGCCGGTATGCCTAGTTTTCACTCGGCGGTTCCGCGTTGAGCGATCGTAGAAAGCCGTCGGGCTCATCTTCCAGATCGCTGGCGGGCAAGCCGTTGTAAAGTTCGTCCGTCATCCAGTCCGGGCGATGATCCACGATGGACAGTCGTGGATATTTTCGCGTGATCGCTTCGGCGTCGGGCGCCGTCATGGTTCGCCACACCCCACCGGTCCCGTAGTCATAGATCACGAGATAAGAGCGCATACGTCACCTAAAGCGCCTCGCCCCGCAGCAGCCGCGGCAGATCCCCCACCGCGCCGCCGGCCTCGGTCATGAAGAACCGTCGCGCCGGGCCGATGCGGTTCACCGCCGCCATGCCGACGCCCCGCGCCACGCGCAGCAGCGGGTGGTCGTTGGAGAACAGGCGCACGAAGGCGTCGGCGGCCAGCGAGATGCTGACGGTGTCGAAGCGGCGCCAGGCGGCGTAGCGCTCCAGCACCACTTCCGAGCCGATGTCTTCGCCCAGGCGCAGGGCCTCCACCAGGGTCTGCGCCAGGGCGGCGGCGCCCTTGAGGCCGAGGTTGAGGCCCTGGCCGGCGATGGGGTGGATGCCGTGGGCGGCGTCGCCCAGCAGGGCCGCGCGGGGGGCGACGAACCGCTCGGACAGCTGCAGGCTGAGCGGATAGGTGAACACCGGGCCTTCGACGCGCACGTCGCCCAGGAAGTCGCCGAAGCGGCGGTCCAGGTGCGCCTGGAAGATTTCCGGCCGGGCGGACTTGAGCGCGGCGCCCCGGCTGCGGCTCTCGGTCCAGACCAGGCTCGCGCGGTTGTCGGTGAGCGGCAGGATGGCGAAGGGGCCGCCGGGGAGGAAATATTCGTGGGCCACGCCCTCGTGCGGCCGGTCCATGCGCACCGTGGCGACCACGCCGGTCTGCGGGTAGTCCCAGCCCACCGCGCCGATCCCGGCTTCGCGGCGGATCACCGAGCCTCGGCCCTCGGCGCCCACGGCGACGGGCGCGGTCAGGGTCCGGCCGTCGGCGAGCGTCACCACCGCCTCGCGGGGTCCGAACGCCGCCTTGGCGACCTTGGCGGGCGCCAGCACGGTGATCCCCGCCGCGATGATCGCCTGCGCCAGGGCCGCGCGGATGTGGCGGTTCTCCAGCAGGTAGCCCAGCGGCTCGCCGTCGGACGTGTCGGCGATCTCGGCCGAGTCGAAGCGCAGGAAGAACGGTCCGGGCCTGGGCGCCGCCGCGCCGGGCGTCTGGCCGTCGGTGACCAGGATCTGCTCGATCCGCTGGGCGTGCGGCTCCAGGGCGGCCCCGAGCCCCAGCGCCTTCCACTGCCGGAAGGCGGCGTAGGCGATGGCGGAGGCGCGGCCGTCGAAGGTCGGCGAGACCTGGGCGTCGAACACCACCGGATCGATCAGCACCGGCTTCAGCCCCGCCTGGTGCAGCGCCAGCGCCAGCGTCGCGCCGGCGATCCCCGCGCCGGCGATGATGACGTCGATGTCCTTGGGGATGTCTTGCGGGACCTCGCCGTCCACCATGCGCCTAGCCCTCCGCCGCCTCGTCTTCGCGGAAGCCCATGATATGGAAGCCCGCATCCACGTGGACGATCTCGCCGGTGGTCGAGAGACCGAGGTCGGACAAAAGCCAAAGCGCCGCGCCGGCGACGCCCTCCATGGAGGTGTCCTCCTGCATGGCCGAGAGCGAGCGGCCCTTGGCCAACATGCCGCGGCCGCCGGAGATGCCGGCCAGCGACAGGGTCTTCATCGCCCCAGGCGAGAGGGCGTTCACCCGGATGCCCCTGGGTCCCAGGTCCCGCGCGGCATAGCGGACCGCGGCCTCCAGCGCCGCCTTGGCGACGCCCATGGTGTTGTAATTCGGGATCGCCCGCTCCGAACCCATGTAGGTCAAGGTGACGATCGAACCGCCGGTCTCGGGCATCAGGGCCGCGGCGCGGCGCGCGCAGTCCACGAAGCTGAAAGCCGAGATATTCATCGCCCGCAGGAATCCTTCGCGGGTGGTGTTCTCCACGAAGGAGCCCTTGAGTTCGTCCTTGTTGGCGAAGGCGATGGCGTGGAGGAAGAAGTCGATCTTGCCGAACGCCTTTTCCACGACACCGAAGGCTTGATCCATGGCCGCGTCGTCAGTGACGTCCACCGGCGCCAGCACCTTGACCCCGATGCTTTCCGCCAGCGGCTCGACCCGCCGCTCCATGCCCGGCAAGTGGAGGAACGCGATCTCCGCGCCCTGGGCGGCGAGCTGGGTCGCGATGCCCCAGGCGATCGACTGGTGGTTGGCGACACCGGTGACGATCCCGCGCTTGCCGCGCATCAGCTCGCCCTTGGGCATCTGGTAATCTTCGGCCACGGATGCTCTCCCTCGCCGTTTCCGGCTGCTTGATGAGGTTTGTGGCCGCGCGTCCCATCTTAGGCAAGCCGCCATCGCCCCCTTCATTTTTGGTTTTACCGCGCCCATACCGGACGGCGGAGCCTGGATGATCGACGTTTCCTTCCTTGCGCCGCCGCGCCGCTGGCCGGTTCGGCTGTTTGGCGCCCTTCGGCGGCGCCTGCGGACCAGCGAGCTTTGGCTGATCCTGCTGGCGGTGGCGGTCGGGGCGGCCGCGGGCTTGCTGGCCGTCTTCCAGAGCCGGCTGGCGCACGCCATGCAGAGCACCCTCTACGCCATCGGCGACTCCGACCACCTGAGCGCGGTGGCGCGCATTTCGCCGGTGCGGGCGCTGTGGCTGGCCTTCGGCGGCCTGGCGCTCGGCCTGTTCACCTGGGCGGCGCGGCGAGGACGTTCCTCTGGCCTCGTCGACGTGGTCGAGGCCAACGCCCTGCACGGCGGCGTGCTCAGCGTCACCGACAGCCTGATCGTCTGCATCCAGACCATGATCTCCAACGGCTTCGGCGCCTCGGTGGGGCTGGAGGCGGCCTATGCCCAGGCGGGCGGCGCGGCGGCCTCGTTCGCCGGCGGTCGCCTCCGCGTGCGCCGGCACGACATGCGGGTGCTGGTGGGCGCGGGCGCCGGCGCGGCCATCGGGGCGGCGTTCGGCGCGCCGCTCACCGGCGCCTTCTACGCCTTCGAGATCGTCATCGGCTCCTACACGCCCTCGGCCATCGCCCCGGTCGCCGCCGCCTGCCTGACCAGCGTCATGACCGCCAAGGCGATCGGCGGCCTGCCCTATTCCATCGAGATCAAGGCGCAGCATTCGCCAGACGCCATCGGCTATGCGCTCTATTCGGGCCTGGGCCTGATCTCAGCCCTGTTCGGAGTGGCGCTCATGCGCCTGGTGGGCGTGGCCGAGCGGCTGGTGCGCCGCTCGCCGATCCCCCAGGTGGTGCGCCCGGTGATCGGCGGCCTGTTGCTGGGTGGCCTGGCGATGATTTCGCCACAGGTGCTCTCCGCCGGACACGGCGCGTTGCACCTGGACCTGGCCGTGGGCATGCCGATCGCGCTGCTGGCCATCGTGCTGATCCTCAAGTCCTCGGCCTCGGTGGTCTCCCTGGGTTTCGGCTTTCGCGGCGGCCTGTTCTTCGCCTCCCTGTTCCTGGGGAGCCTGCTGGGACAGATCTACGCCGGCGTGCTGGACCTGACGCCGCTCACCGAAAAGCTGACGCCGGAGAACGCCGCCCTGGTCGGCATGGGGGCGCTGGCCGTAGCCATCGTCGGGGGACCCCTGACCATGAGCTTCCTGGTGCTGGAGACCACCGGCGATTTCGGCGTCGCCGCCGCCACCCTGGCCGCCGCCCTGATCGCGTCCACCGTGGTGCGCGAGCGGTTCGGCTATTCCTTCTCCACCTGGCGGCTGCACCTGCGGGGCGAGGCGATCCGCAGCGCCCGCGACATCGGCTGGATCCGCAACCTCACCGCCGGGCGAATGATGCGGCCAGACCCGCAGACCGTGGCCGCCGCCACCCGGGTCGAGGCCTTCCGCCAGCGGTTCCCGCTGGGCTCGACCTCGCGGGTGATCCTGCTGGACGCCGACGCCCGCTATGTCGGCATGTTGCTCACCTCCGACGCCTTCGCCGAGGGCGTCGACCCGCAGGCTGAGGTGGAGACTCTGGCGATCAGCAAGGACCTGAGGCTGTCGCCCGACACCGACATCGAGGCGGTGATGAAGATCTTCGAGACCAGCGGCACCGACGAACTGGCGGTGGTCGACGCCGACCGCCTGGTGCTGGGCCTGCTCGCCGAAGCCTACGTCGCCCGCCGCTACGCCAGCGAACTCGAACGCCAGCAACTGGAGATCTATGGGGAGAGCCGGGAGTAGGTCCCGAAGCTTCGCCTCAACTCTGTCATCCCGGAATCGGCGGAGCCGATGTCCGGGACCTATAGACTCAGGCGTTGAAGAACTCGCCAGGACCGTCGCAACCGCCCCCCTGCAACCATGGCGTCTATGGGTCCCGGTCTTTCGCTTGCGCGAAAACCGGGATGACACCGGGAACGGGAGTCTCAGACCTTCGCCATCACCAGGCACCCATTGGTGCCTCCAAACCCAAACGAGTTGGACATCACGGTTTCCAGGGGCTTGTCGGAGCGTTCCAGCAGGATCGGCAGGTCGGCGAATTCGGGGTCGAGGTTGTCGATATTGGCGCTCTGGGCCGCGAAGCCGTTGTTGAGCATCAAGAGGCAATAGATCGCCTCCTGCGCGCCCGCCGCGCCCAGGCTGTGGCCGGTCAGCGATTTGGTGGACGAGATCAGCGGCGGCTTGGCGCCGAACACCGCCCGCACCGCCTCCATCTCCCGGCTGTCGCCCACCGGCGTCGAGGTGCCATGCGGGTTCAGGTAGTCGATGGTCCGCCCGCCGATGGTCGACATGGCGAGGTTCATGCAGCGGACCGCGCCCTCGCCGGATGGGGCGACCATGTCGTAGCCATCGGAGTTGGCGGCGTAGCCGACGATCTCGCCATAGATCTTCGCGCCGCGGGCCTTGGCGCGCTCGTAGTCTTCCAGCACCACGATGCCGCCACCGCCGGCGATCACGAAGCCGTCGCGGTCCTTGTCGTAGGCGCGGGACGCCACCGCCGGCGTGGCGTTGAAGTTGGAACTCATGGCGCCCATGGCGTCGAACATGACGCTCAAGGTCCAGTCGAGCTCCTCGACGCCGCCGGCGAAGACGATGTCCTGCTTGCCCATCAGGATCTGCTCGTACCCGACCCCGATGCAGTGGGCCGAGGTGGCGCAGGCCGAAGAGATCGAGAAATTCAGGCCCTTGATCTTGAACCAGGTGGCCAGCACCGCCGAGGCGCCCGAGCTCATCGCCTTGGGCACGGCGAAGGGGCCGACGCGCTTGGGGCCCTTGGTGCGGGTGATCTCGGCGGCTTCGACGATGGCCCGCGTCGAGGGGCCGCCGGAGCCGACGATCAGGCCGGTGCGCTCATGGGAGACTTCCGCCTCCTCCAGGCCGGCATCGGCGATCGCCTGTTCCATGGCCAGGTGACCAAAGGCGGTGCCCTGCGCCAGGAACCGCGCGGCGCGGCGGTCGACCATGGATTCCCAGTCGATCCGCGGCGGGGCGTGCACCTGGCAGCGGAACCCAAGCTCCGCGTATTCCGGCGCGGCGACCACGCCCGACTTCGCCTCGCGCAACGAGGCCAGCACCTCGTTCGCGTTATTGCCGATCGAGGAGACGACACCCAGCCCGGTGACGACGACGCGACGCATGGTTTCCTTCCGAATGCGCGGCCCCCCTCAGGACCGCTGGGAGAGACCGACGCGGAGATCCGCCGCTGTATAGATGGGGTTTCCGTCGGCTTCCAAAACCCCGTCGCCGACACCCATCACCAGACGCCGGTTTATCACCCGCTTCATGTCGATCTTATAGGTCACCTTTTTTATGGCCGGCGTCACCTCGCCGCCGAAGCGCACTTCGCCGCAGCCGAGCGCGCGGCCGCTGCCCTTGCCGCCGATCCAGCCCAGGTAGAAGCCGACCAGCTGCCAAAGCGCGTCCAGGCCCAGGCTGCCGGGCATGACGGGATCGCCCAGGAAGTGGCAATCGAAGAACCAGAGGCTCGGATTGATGTCGAACTCGGCCTCGATGTAGCCCTTGCCGTGGGCGCCGCCGTCGTCATTGATCATGGTGATCCGGTCGAACAGCAGCATCGGCGGCGCCGGCAGCTGGGCGTTGCCCGGCCCGAACATCTCGCCCCGCGCGCAGGTCATGAGCTCGTCGAAGCTGTAGTGGTTCTTGGCCTTGGAGTCGCTCATCTGCCGTTCCGTCCCTCGATAGGGATTTGGCCCTAGCAGAGCCGCACCCGGCGCTCAATCCGCCTCACGACTTGGGCGGGCGGTCCGTAGCATGGCATTGCGGACCGTCCGAGGTCCCCCAAAGCGCGCCTTCCGGCACCCAGCCGGTAGCGTGGTCGGCCTTCACCTTGCACCAGCCCTTGTCGCAGCGGTCCAACGTCGCCAGGGCCTTGGGGTTCAAATAGGCGACGGCCCGAAAGCCCTCCTTCGGCCGCTTCAGCAGGGCCACCGGCTGGGCCGACATGTTCATCGCCATGCGGCGTCCGTCGGTGGTCCGCTTGTGCACCCAGGCCAGCGTTCCCTCCGGATCGCAGACCCGGCGCCACTCGCTGGTCTCGGCGATCACCTGCAGGGGCAGGCCGCGCACCCGATAGACGAACAGCAGCCGGTGGTCGTCGCCCGGACCGGCGCGTGCATTGACCTTGTCGAACTTCAGCGAGACGTAGCGCGGCACCGGCATGCCCGACGGGGTCTGCCGCTCGGAGGTCTTTTCGCCGGCCTGCGCCGACGACATCTGCCCACAGGCCGCCAGCAGGCTGACGGCGGCCACCCCAAGGGCCGTCGTTCTCAACAAACCACGCTCCACCCTCGCCAATCGCCGCGCCTCGCCTTGGCCGTCCCAAGCGCCTTTGCTAGAGGTTCTAGCAACACGACGCGCCGGTGAAGCGGCGCAAGGATCCGCGCCCCTCTTCACGTCGTCCGCAGTTTTCAAGTCACACCCCAATCTCAAGATAGACATGGCCGCCCGCAAGCCGAAAGTCATCGTCACGCGCAAACTCCCCGATCCGGTGGAGACTCGTATGCGCGAATTGTTCGACACCGAGCTTAATGTGGCCGACGAGCCCCTGTCGCGCGCCCAGCTGGCCGACGCGGTGGCCCGCGCCGACGTGATCGCCCCGACCATCACCGACAAGATCGACGCCAGCCTGCTGGAAAAGGCCGGACCGAAGCTGAAGCTGATCGCCAACTTCGGGGTCGGCGTCGACCACATCGACGTGGCGGCGGCCAACGCGCGGGGGATCACCGTCACCAATACGCCGGGCGTGCTGACCGAGGACACCGCCGACCTGACCATGGCGCTGATCATGGCGGTCGCCCGCCGGATCGTCGAAGGCGCCAACGTCGCCCAGGCTGGCGACTACCACGGCTGGACGCCCACCTGGATGATGGGCCGGCGGATCACCGGCAAGCGGCTGGGGATCATCGGCATGGGTCGGATCGGTCAGGCGGTGGCCCGCCGAGCCCGCGCGTTTGGCCTGCAGATCCACTACCACAACCGAAAGCCGGTCTCCCCGCGCATCGCCGAGGAGCTGGAGGCCACCTATTGGGAGAGCCTCGACCAGATGCTGGCGCGGATGGACATCGTCTCGGTGCATTCGCCGCACACGCCGGCCACCTATCACCTTCTGTCGGCCCGCCGGCTGAAGCTGCTGCAGCCGGGCTCGATCCTGATCAACACCGCGCGCGGCGAGATCATCGACGAGACCGCGCTCGCCGACCTGCTGAAGGCCGGAGCCATCGGCGGGGCGGGCCTCGACGTCTTCGAGTTCGAGCCGAAGATCAATCCCAAGCTGGTGGGCCTGCCCAACGCCGTCCTGCTGCCCCATCTGGGCTCGGCGACGCTGGAGGGCCGCATCGACATGGGCGAGAAGGTGATCATCAACATCCGCACCTGGATGGATGGCCACAAGCCGCCCGACCGGGTGATCCCGGCGATGATGTAGGCAGCGGACTATTCCGGCCAGCGCCGGGGTCCAGGCCGTGCGCCCGTCAGGCGACCACGCGGATCAGGCAAAAGCCGTCCCAACCCTTGGAGCCCACGGTCTGGACGGCGGTGGCCGTGACCCTGGGCTCGGCGGCGATCATCTGCATCATGCGGCGAATGCCCTGGATGTTGGCGTCGCCCTTCCGATCGGTCACCCCGCCGCCCCGCACCACATTGTCGACCACGATGAGCGAGCCTGGCTTCGACAGCTTCAGCGCCCAGGCGAAGTAGTCCGGGTTGCTCGCCTTGTCGGCGTCGATGAAGCTGAAGTCGAAGGGCGCCTCGCCGGCGAGGTCGGGCAGCAGGTCGACGCCGCGCCCTACCCGCACCTCGACCCGGTCCGCGAGGCCGGCGCGCGCCAGGTTCCCCCTTGCCAGCGCGGCATGCCGCGGCTCGTATTCCAGGCTGATCAGCCGGCCGTCCGGCGGCAGGGCGCGGCCCAGCCAGATGGTCGAATAGCCGCCCAGCGTGCCGATCTCCAGGATGCGCCGCGCCCCTTGCGTCTGCGCCAGCAGTTGCAGCAGCTTGCCCTGATTGGGCGCGACGTTGATCGCCGGCAGGCCGGCCGCGGCGCTGTCGGCCAGCGCCTGCTCCAGCACCGGGTCGGAAGCCTGCAGGGCCTCGACCAGGTAGGCGTCCACCGCCGTCCAGTCCGATTGGCTCATGTCGCGCCTCCTCCTCCGCACACCGGGCAGTCCGGATCGGCGCCCACCTTCACCGTCCGGCTCTCCGCCGAGAGCGCGTCGTAGATGGTCAGCCGGCCGGTCAGCGCCTCGCCCGCGCCGACGATCAGCTTGACCGCCTCGATGGCCATCATCGAGCCGACCACGCCAGCCAGCGCGCCGACCACGCCCACCGCCACGCAGGTCTCGGCGTCCGGCGGGATCTCCGGAACCAGGCAGCGGTAGCAGGGCCTGGCGCCAAACACCCCGACCTGGCCCGTCCAGCGGCCGATGGCGCCGGAGATCAGCGGCTTGCCGTGCCGGACGCAGGCGGCGTTGACCTCGTAGCGGGTGGCGAAGTCGTCGGTGCCATCCAGCACCAGATCGATGCCCTCGCATAGTTCATCTGCGGTCGAAGCGTCGAAGGCGCCGTTGTAGCCGGCCACGAAGATGTGCGGGTTGAGCGCCGCCAGGCGGTCGGCGGCGGCCTCCGCCTTGGGCCGGCCGACGTCGTCCTCGGCGTAGAGCACCTGGCGCTGCAGGTTCGAAAGCTCGACCGTGTCGGGATCGGCGAGGATCAGGGTGCCAACCCCGGCCGCCGCCAGATAGAGCGCCGCGGGCGAGCCCAGGCCGCCGGCCCCGACGATCAGCGCGCTGGCGGCCTTGAGCTTCTGCTGCCCAGGCCCGCCCACCTCGCGCAGCACCAGATGGCGGGCGTAGCGCTCGATCTCGACGTCGGTGAAGACCATGGGCGCCATCTTGGCTCTAAGCCGCCGCATCGCAAGGGGGCGGCCGTTCGTCGCTCTGGATCGCCACAGGGCGATGGGAGTAGGCCATGACCCTGGCTCGATGTCGGGGAGACCTTGAAAAGCCGTGCTGAAGATGACCCGGGCGCTCGTCGCGCTTTGCCTGCTCACCGCCGCCACCGCGCATGGCGCGTCGGCCAAGACCGCCACCGCCAAACCCGCCGATCCCGCGCCGGTGATCGCGGCCGAGCGCGCCTTCGCGGCTCGCGCCGGCATGGTCGGCATCGCGCCGAGCTTCCTGGAATATATGAGCGACCAGGCCATCGTCTTCGCGCCCGACCCCCTGCTGGCCAAGGCTCTCTACAGCGGCCAGCCGGCGGCCAAACCGCCCAAGGATGGCGGGACGCGGCTCAACTGGTGGCCCACCTTCGCCGGCGTGGCGCGCTCCGGCGACCTCGCCTTCACCACCGGCCCGGCGACGGTCAACGGCGGCAAGCCCGGCATCTTCTATGTCACGGTCTGGAGCCGGCAGCCGGACGGCGGCTGGAAGTGGGTGTTCGACGGCGGGATCAACGCCGATGGCGCGTCCGCCCCCGGCCCCGACGCCGCGCCGCTCACCCTGCCGCCCGGCGACGCCAGGCCGCTCGCTCCCGACGTGGCCATGGACCAGGTGCGCGACGCCGAGATCGCGCTGGCCGCCAGAGCCCGGACGGACGCCGTGGCGGCCTACAAGGCGGTGCTGGCCGAGGATGCGCGGGTGCAGGGCTCGCCCGCCGCGCCCGCCACTACCGCCGACGCCGTCGACCGCGAACTCGCCACCCGGCCCAGGGCCATCGCCTTCGGCCCGCTGGGCGGCAGCGCGTCGAAATCCGGCGACCTCGCCTGGACCTATGGCGACGCGCGCTGGGACAAGGGCCGCGGCCACTATGTCCGCATCTGGCAGCGGCGCGCCGGCAAATGGGCGCTGGTGTTTGACCAGATCGTCGCGGTGGAGACGCCGGCCAAGCCCGCCTAGCTGCGCTCGCCCCGCGCCTCCGCGATCGCCTGTTGCAACGCCTGGGCGAACTCGCCCCGCTCGCGGGGGCTGAGCGCCTGGGCGACGGAGACCTCACGATCCGACAGCGCCAGGCGCAGGCCGACCGTGCGGTTCTCCTCCTTCACCACAGAGACGCGGGTGAAGGCGGTCGGGCTCTCCCAGACCGTGCGCGACCAGTTGGGGGCCTCGTGCGTCACCACGATGTCCTTGGCGGTGATGGTCACCCGCTCGATCCGCCGGCCGGCGCTGAAACTGACCAGGAAGGCCGCCAGGATCGCGATCACGTCGATCGCCAGGAAGAACGGCACCAGCACCGCCCCCATGTGCACGAACACCGCCGCCGAGCAGCAGTTGGCCAGGGTCACCACGCTGATCAGGATGACGAAGCCGCGCTCGGAGAGCGAGCGATGCGGGGTGATCACCGCGTCCATGTAGGTCCGGCCGAGCATGCGGAGCGGAAGATAGGCCCGCAAACCGCCTTGGCGGAAGAGGCGCGGACGGACATCTTGCGCCGGCATGGCCAAGTCTCCCGCTCCGAAGAAGAAGCCCCCCAAAAAGCAGGGCGGCCGCAAAAAGCCGCTGGCCCCCGCCGAACAGGCGCGGATCGCCGAGATCTTCCGCCACTTCGAGGAGCAGGAGAGCGACCCGCGCACCGAGCTCGACTACGCCAGCCCCTATGAGCTGGTGACCGCGGTGGCGCTGTCGGCCCAGGCCACCGACGTCTCGGTGAACAAGGCTACCGCCAGGCTCTTCAAGGTCGCCGACACGCCGCAGAAGATGCTGGCGCTGGGCGAGGCGGGGCTGAAGCCGTTCATCTCGTCCATCGGACTCTACAACATGAAGGCCAAGAACCTCATCGCCACCGCCCAGATCCTGGTGGAGCAGTACGGCGGCGAGGTCCCGTTGACCCGCGAGGCGCTGCAGGCCCTACCGGGCGTCGGCCGCAAGACCGCATCCGTGGTGCTGAACGAACTGCGCATCGAGCCGGCCATCGCCGTCGACACCCACGTCTTCCGCGTCGCCGATCGCCTGGGCCTGGCCAAGGGCAAGACCCCGGACCAGGTGGAAGCCGAGCTGATGGCCATCGTGCCGGACCCCTTGAAGACCCGTGCCCACCACTGGCTGATCCTGCACGGGCGTTACGTCTGCGTGGCGCGCCGGCCGAAGTGCGAAGAGTGCGTGGTGGCGGACCTCTGCCCCAGCCGGAAGCTGTTCGTGGGACGCTAGACGCCGATTCCGATCCGGATTATCACGGGTTCGTGAACGGAGCGCGCGATGCTGCGACGTCTTGGGGCGATCCTGGGCCTTGGCCTGTTGGCGGGAGCCTGCAGCAACCTGGTCTATTCTCAGCGCCCACTCTTCGATGGCCAGCCTGTTGCGACCCTCATCTTTCGGCCCGGGCTATGGGCTGCGCCAAAGAAGGGCTGCCGCTTCAACGCCGCCGACCGCTGGCCGCTTGGCCCAAGTGCGCCAACGGCGGCGTGTTCACCGCCAAGGGTCCAGCCGATGGCGCGCTCTACAGTGAAACCTCGGCGGCATTCGCCAATGGCGATGACCTGATCGTCCAGTCGGAAAACAAGGACCGCAAAGCGTCGGACCAGCCGGACGCCGCCAACCTGCCCTACAGCTACATGGTCCTGGGCGACCTCCGCCGCGACGCCGACGGGCGCATCACCCGTTTTGACGAGTGGTTCGTGCAGTGCGGGCCGCCGCACCACCGCCACTCCCGGAAAGTCTCGAAGGGGGCTGCCAACGGGTCCAGCAACGCGACGCTCCATCCCTTTCCGGGCC
>DATAUR010000119.1:0-15608 GCA_036268175.1 Phenylobacterium sp.
CCGGAGGTTTCCACCGCCCGCAGGCGCTCGGCGAAGCGGGTGCGTAGCGTCGGCAGCTCTTCGACGGGCACGTGCAGCTTGCGGGCGAGGCCGCGCAGATCGAACAGCCGCTCCTCGGCCTTTTCCAGGCGGTCGGGTTCGAAGTCGAAGGCCTGGGCGGCGGCGTCGACGGCGGCCTCGGCCTCCCCCGCCTCGATCAGCACCCGGTCCAGGGCCGCGCCAGCCTCGGTGAGGCGCTTGACGGCCGAGCCGGTCTCCGCAGCCCCGGCCAGGAGCGCGCGTTCGTGCGCGCGGCTCAGCGCCCGCACCGCCCCAGCCACTCGCGCGGAAAGGCCCTCGAACACCTCGCGGGCCGCGGCGATGTCTGAGAGCGCCTTTTCCGAGGCGCCCAGGATGGCGCGTTCCTCGGCGAGCTCAGTCTCCTCGCCCTCGCGCGGGTCGAGGCGGTCGAGTTCGGCCAGGCGAAGGGTCAGTTCCTCAGTCTCGGCGTCGGCGCGAGCGACCTCGGCGCGCAGGGTTTCGACGGCCTCGCGGGCCTCGCGCCAGCCCTTCCAGTGCTCGGCGACAGGCCGGGTGTCGATGCCGCCGAAGGCGTCGAGCAGTGGGCGATGGGTGCGGGCGTCCAAGAGGCCCACGGTCTCGTGCTGGCCGTGCACTTCCAGGAGCGCCTCGCCCACCTCCTTCAGCACGCCAACGCCGGTCGCCTGGTCGTTGACGAAGGCGCGGCTGCGGCCATCGGCGGAAAGCGTGCGGCGCAGGACCAGATCCTCGTCGCGGGCGTAGGAGAGGCCCTTTTCCTCCAGCAGGTCCCAGACCGGATGGGTCGGCGCGGGCGCGAAGACCGCCGACGCCGCCGCCTGCGCCGCGCCCCGGCGCACCAGGCCGGCCTCGGCGCGCGCGCCGACCGCCAGGCCGAGCGCGTCCAGGATGATCGACTTGCCGGCCCCGGTCTCGCCGGTGAGCACGGTCAGGCCCGGCCCGATGGACAGGTCCAGGGCCTCGATCAGCACGACGTCGCGGATCCAGAGTCCGATCAGCATGGGCAGGAGGACGCCACAGAATCAGGCAGCCTGGAAAGCGCCGCCACGCCACATTTGATCACTTTTTGTTCTCGCCCTCAACCAGGCAGAGAAGGGGCGGACCGGACGCAGCCTGGAAGCTGCGCCAGGGCTGGGCGTGGACCGTCAGCCCGGCGTGGGCGTCGGCAGCGTGTCCGGGGCGGTCGGATCGGACTTGTCGCCGCCGAGGAACGGGACCGAGATGTGCGGCAGGTGGAAGAAGCCGCGCTTCTTCTTGGGCGCGGGCGTCGTGGCGTCGGCGGTCGTTGTCGCCGCTGGGGTCGAAGCGGCTGGCGTCGCGGTCTTGGTCTCGTTCTTGGCGGCCATGGCCGCGGCGGTGGTCGCAGGCGTCGTGGACGCGGGCGGCGCGATGGTGCGGCTCTTGTCCTTGGTGAAGGTCGGGTGGAAGACGCTGCGCTTGGTCATCACCACCGGGATCTCCGCCGGGCGCAGGCCCTTGGAGGTGAGCAGGTTGTAGGCGTCGATGTACCACTGGTCGCCGGGGTAGTTGTAGCCCAGCACCGCGCCGTCCTTCTTGGCCTCGTCGATCAGGCCCAGCGTCAGGTTGGCCTCCACCAGGCGATAGAGCGCCTCGGGCGCGTGGCTGGTGGTCTGGTAGCGCTCGATCACCGTCTTGAAGCGGTTGATGGCGGCCAGCGTATCGCTTTGGCGCAGGTACCAGCGGCCGATGGTCATTTCCTTGCCGGCCAGCTGGTCGTTGACCATGTCGATCTTCAGGCGGGCGTCCAGCGCGTATTCACTGTGCGGATAGCGCGCGGTGACCTCGCGCAGGTTGTCCAGCGCCTGGCCGGTGGCGGCCTGGTCGCGACCCACGTCGACGATCTGTTCGAAGTAGCAGATGGCCTTGATGTAGTGGGCGTAGGCTGCGGCGGTATTGCCCGGATACAGCGAGATGAAGCGGTCGGCGTCGGCGATGGCGTCGTCGTATTCATTGGCCTGATAGTGGGCGAAGGCCTGCATCAGGATCGCGCGGCGCGACCACTCCGAATAGGGGTGCTGGCGCTCGACTTCCTGGAAGTAGTCGACGGCCTGGTTCCACAGGTGGTGGTCCATCCGGTCGGCGCCGGTGGAATAGAGCAGCTCCACCGGGCGTTCTTCGTAGGCCAGCTTGGTCTTGGGAGCCTTCTTCTGGCCGCCCGAGCAACCGGCGACGGCCAGGGCGCAGAAGATGGCGACGAGCGCCGCCTTACCGAGCGAATTGGGGCGAGCCCACGAATTGCGTACCAAAGACACCGACACCTCAATGGACCGAACGCGCGCCCCCACGCGAGGAGTCGGTATCTACACTACCAACTGTGGCGCGCAAACGGCGGCAGGGTCGCAGCTTTCCTTTCCCACTCGTGGGAAAGGGGGACCGTCGGCCGAGCGCAGCGAAGAGCCGAGGGTGGAAAGGGCAAACAGCCGCACCGAGCTTGAGGCTTTCCCTCTCCACCACTCGCTCTGCGGCGAGCGGTCCCCCTCTCCCGCTTTGCGGGAAAGGAACTAGACCGCGACGTCGATCTCGTCGGCGAAGGTCACGACGCGGAAGGCCTCGGGACGGGCGGCGAGCGCGCGGACCAGGGCGTTGTTGATGCCGTGGCCGGCCAACTCGCCCTCGAACCGGCCCAGGATCGGCGCGCCGAGGACGAAAAGATCGCCGATGGCGTCGAGCGCCTTATGCCGCACGAACTCGTCGGGGCGGCGCAGGCCTTCGGGGTTGAGGATGCGGTCGCCCTCGATCACCACGCAGTTTTCCATGGTGCCGCCGCGGGCCAGGCCCATGGCGCGCAGGGCCTCGACTTCGTGCAGGAAGCCGAAGGTGCGGCAGTCGGCGAGCTCGCGCCGGAAGGCGGCCTCGTCCATCGCCAGGTCGATTTCCTGGCGGCCGATCACCGCGGTGGGGAATTGGATGGCGAAGGCCACCTCGAACTGCAGGGCGGGCTTCAGCGCCGCGCGCTTGTCGCCGTCGACCACCTCGACGGTGTCGATGATCTCGATGAACCGGCGGGCCGCGGCCTGCGGCCGGCGGCCGGCGCGGTCGAGGATCTTCAGGAACGGCCAGGAGGAACCGTCCATGATCGGCATCTCCGGCCCGTCGAGCTCGACGACGGCGTTGTCGATGCCGCTCATCACCAGGGCGGCCATCAGGTGTTCGATGGTGGCGACGGTGACGCCGGCGGTGTTCTCGATGACAGTGCCAAGCTGGGTCTTGCAGACCGCTTCCGGCGAGACCGGCACGCGGTTGTCGCGGTCGGCGATATCCACGCGGACGAAGACGATCCCGGCGTCGCACTCGGCGGGGCGCACGGCGACCTTGGTGAATTCGCCGGTGTGGACGCCGACGCCGGCGAACAGCGCGGGCGTCTTGACGGTATGCTGGAAGGCGCCGCTCTGGAAACCGTCTGCCGCCACGCTGAAGCCTTCCCTGGAACTGAGGCGCTCAAGCCCCGCTGACCGAGGAGCGCCCACCTCTGCCGTTAAGCAAGTTGGTGCGACGCAGCAAAACAATCCCTGTTTCGCAATGTTTCGGTTAACGGAGTCCGAAAAACGGAGCGCCGCGGAAGCCCTTTCGAGCCGCCGCGGCGCTGCGCAGAACATTAAGATATTCAGCTAGTTCGCGAGGCGTCTCAAGAACGACGGGATCTCCAGATCCTCGCCCTGCTGGGGCGCTTCCTCGGGCGTCGCGGCCTCCACCGGCAGTGCGCCGCCGCGGCTGATCGGGGCGCGCGGCTGGGCGACCGGCGGCGGGGCGTCGTAGCGCGGCCGCGAGCCGAACATCGAGAGGAAGCCGCCGCGCGGACGGCGCTCCTCGTAGGCCGGCTCGGCGAACAGCGGCTCGTCCTCGGGCTCGGCGGCGGCCGGATCGACGATCCGGGCGACCGGCTGGACCACCACCGGCGCGGGCGCCGGCTGGGCCGCGACCGGGGCGGCATAGAGGTCGGGCTGCTCTTCCTCGGCGGTGTCGGCGGCGAGCACGGGCTCGGCGACGGGCGCCGGGGTCGAGGCATAGACCGGAGCGGCGGCGACCGGTTCCGGGGCCACCGTCCGCTCACCCATCACCAGCGGCGGGGCGGTCATCGGCCGGCGCTCGAGCTTGGGCTCGATGGCGGCGATCGAGGCGCCGTCCATGCCGGTGGCGACCACGCTGACGCGGATCATGCCGTCCAGCGAGGGATCGAAGGCGGCGCCGAAGATGATGTTGGCTTCCGGATCGACCTGCTCGGAGATGGCGTTGGCCGCCTCGTCGACTTCCAGCAGGGTCATGTCGAGGCCGCCGGTGACGTTGACCAGCACCGCCTTGGCGCCCTTGAGGGACACTTCGTCCAGCAGCGGGTTCTGGATGGCGTTCTGGGCGGCCATCAGCGCGCGGTCATCGCCGGTCGCCTCGCCAGTGCCCATCATCGCCTTGCCCATCTCGGTCATCACCGTGCGGACGTCGGCGAAGTCGAGGTTGATCAGGCCCGGCAGCACCATCAGGTCGGTGATCGAGCGCACGCCCGAGTGCAGCACCTGGTCGGCCATGCCGAAGGCTTCGGCGAATGTGGTCCGCTCGTTGGCGACGCGGAACAGGTTCTGGTTGGGGATGACGATCAGGGTGTCGACGTAGCGCTGCAGCTCGGCGATCCCGGCGTCGGCCAGGCGCATCCGGTGGCGGCCCTCGAAGTGGAAGGGCTTGGTGACCACGCCCACCGTCAGGATGCCGCGCTCGCGGGCGCATTTGGCGATGATCGGGGCCGCCCCGGTGCCGGTGCCGCCGCCCATGCCGGCGGTGATGAACACCATGTGGGCGCCGTCGAGATGCTCGCCGATCTCCGGGATGCTCTCCTCGGCGGCGCTCATGCCGATCTCGGGATGGGCGCCGGCGCCAAGGCCTTGCGTCGCCAGGACGCCGAGCTGCACGCGGCGCTCGGTCTTGGCGAACTGCAGCTGCTGGGCGTCGGTGTTGGCGACCACGAACTCGACGCCTTCCAGACCGGCCTCGATCATGTTGTTGACCGCGTTGCCGCCAGCCCCGCCGACGCCGAACACCACGATGCGCGGCTTCAGTTCCGTCGCGCGCGGCGCTGAGAGAGAAATGCTCATGGGACCCCTGCGTCCTTCCCGAATTCGGCCCGATGCGCTCTTGCTTGCCAACCAGCTCGGTTAACCCGCCGGAGCGCCCTCGTAAGGAAGCGTTAAGTACGCGCCTACACCCTTAATCGAGTGTTAACCGCATACCGTGAGTCGCGAGCGGGTCGAGCGCCGCCGTGAAGGAAAAATCCCCTTGCGTCACAAGGCCTAAGCCGAATCAGGCGGTCCCTGCGACCTTGTGACTCGGCGCAGGGCGCCGAAGGTGACCCCCGATAAGGTGGAGATATCCCCAGCCTTCGGCACAGCGGGCCTGTGCGGATAACGAACTGGCGCGCCGCCTATCCAGGAAGAAGACCGGTCGACCCGTCGAGGAATATGGGATATACAATTGGGATATCCCGGAGTTCGCCATGACCCGCACCACCCTGTTCCAGTCCAACCGATCGCAAGCCGTGCGCCTGTCCAAGGATGTCGCCTTCCCGGAAGGGGTGCGATCGGTGACGGTGCTGCGCGACGGCAAGCGTCGGGTCATCATGCCGTCGGACGCTGTCTGGGACGATTTCTTCGAGGCGCCGGGTGTGGACCTGGGAGACCGCGAGCAACCTGCGGCGCCGGCTCGCGAACGCTTCTGATGCTGCGCTACCTGCTCGATACGAACCTCTGCATCCGCGTGCTGCGGGACCGGCCCAAGGCGGTTCGCGACCGTTTCAACCTCGAAGCCGACGGCCTGTGCATCTCGACCATCGTACTGAGCGAACTGCTGCACGGCGCGGCCAAGTCGGACCGCCCCGAGCACAATCGCCGCGAGGTCGAAGGTTTCGCGGCGCGGCTGGACGTGCTCGCTTTTGACGAGGCGGCAGCCGCCCACGCCGCCGACATCCGTGCGACTCTTGAACGGCAAGGCCAGCCCATCGGCGGCTATGACCTGCTCATCGCCGGCCATGCGCGCAGCCGGGGGCTTACCGTGATCACCGGCAACCTGGCGGAGTTCGGCCGTATCGACGGCCTCCGCTGCGAGGATTGGCTGGCGGCCTAGAGGTTCTCGCGCAGCCAGGACGCGGCCTTGGCCACCGGATTGGCGCGGGGGTCGAGCGGTTCGCGGCGCAGCTTGGCCGACGCCAGCGCCTTGGCGCTGACCGCCTCGCGGGGCCCGAAGGCGGCGCGGTGCAGGATGCCGGCGGCGGCGGTGAAGGCGGGCCCGGACGCGGCGTCGGCCAGGTGCGGCACCCGGCGCGGCCTCCCTAGGCGCACCGGGCGGTCGAACACCCGCACGGCGACTTCGCGCACGCCGGCGAGTTGGCTGGCCCCGCCGGTCAGCACCAGGCCGGCGCCCGGTTCGACCGGAGCGCCGGAGGCCTTCAGCCGGTCGCGGAGCAGTTCCAGGGTCTCTTCCACGCGGGGCGCGATGATGCCCTTCAAGAGGCTGCGCGGCGCGACCACCGGGCCGGCGCCCGGGTCGTCGCCCCGCGGCGGCGCCTCGATCATCTCGCGGTCCTCGTTAGCGGACGCGATGGCGCTGCCGTGCAGCGTCTTGATGCGCTCCGCCCCCGCAATCGAGGTCGAGAGGCCGCGGGCGATGTCCTGCGTCACGTGCTGGCCGCCCACTGGCACCGTCTCGACGTGCACCAGGGAGCCGGCGGTGAAGACGGCCGCGCTGGTCGAGCCGCCGCCCATGTCGATGCAGACGGAGCCCAAATCCATCTCGTCCTCTTCCAGGGCGGCCAGCGCCGAGACGAAGGGAGCGGCGACGACGCCCTCGAACTGCAGGTGGGCGCGCTCGACGCAGGCGCCCAGCGTCTGGAACACCGCCTCGGAGACCGAGACGACCAGCAGCTCCACGCCCAGCGTGCGGCCGAACATGGCGCGGGGGTCGCGCACCCCGCCCTGGCCGTCCACCGACCAGGAGATCGGCAGGATGTGGGCGGCGCGGCGGCCCGGCAGCTTGATCTGGGCCAGCGCGTTGCTGATGGCGCGCACCAGGTCGTTGTCGCCGATCGGCCGGGCGCCGATGGAGACGCGGCCGGCCACGCGGTTGGAGGTGAGCTGGCCGCCGGCGGTGGCGACGGTGACGCTCTGGACGTTCACGCCGGCCACGTTCTCGGCCCGCTCGACGGCCTGGGCGATGGCCTCCGACGCCTCGTCCAGGTTGACGATGGCGCCGCCACGCACGCCGCGCGACTGCACATAACCCACGCCCGCGGTGGTGAGGGTGCGGTCGCCCTTGCGGACGCCCTCGGGCTTCATGATGAAACAGGCGACCTTGGCCGCGCCCAGGTCGACGGCGGCGACGACCGGCGAGCGCACCAGGGCGGCCTTCAACCCATCGCGACCGTCGCGGCGATCGCCGCTGGCCGGGATCGGGCCCTGGCTCTTGCGGCGTTCGACCGGAGCCTCGCGGGGGGGAGCTTCGGCGCGAGAGGCTTCGGCACGGGTCGCCAGATTCAACATCGAATTTACGCTTCCATCTTCGTCAGAACCCCGTCGCGGTCGGCGAGGCCATTTGGGATTGCGGGGTGAGCACCGGCGCCTGGCGGGGCCGCACCGCGACCACGTCGGGATTGCGCAGGTCGATGCGGTCGAAGCCGAGCTCGAGGATGCGCGAGCGCTGGTCGAGGCGTTCGAGCTGCATCAGGGCGCCGTCCACGTCGTCGGCCGGCAGCTGGATCAGCGAGCCGTCCCGCATCCGCACGTCCCAGCGGCGGTTGTCGACGCGGACCAGCGCGTCCATCTGGCCGATCAGCCGCGGGCGCTGGGCGATCACCGGCAGGATCTCCGGCGCATGCTCGGCGGCGCCCTCGCCCACCACCAGCGGCAGGCGGGCGAAGCGGGCGGGGTCGGCCTCCTTGATCACCTGGCCGTGGTCGTCGATGACGAACTGGCGCCCGTCGTGCTGCCACACCGCGAGCTGGCGGTGCTCGACCACCGAGATCACCAGGGTGTCGGGCAACAGGCGGATGACCCGGGCTTGCTTCACCCAGCCCACCTGTTCGACGCTCTTGCGCAGCGCCGTGAGGTCGAGGCCGAGCAGCGGCTGGTTCTTGTAGACGCCGGCCGCCTTGACGATGTCGGCGGTGGCCATGGGCGAGGCACCCTCGACCTCGATGGTCTTCAGCCGAAAGCCGGCCGCCCCGAAGCGGGCGTCGACGCCGCTCTCGACGCCTGCGACCAGGCGTTCGCCGCGGCCGCCGGTGGCCAGGGTGACGCCAAGCGCCAGGACCAGCACGGCGAGCGCGCCGGTCAGCGCCAGTTTCGGAGACAGGCCGCGGTGTTCGCGCGCCGCCGGGGCCGCCCGCCGCGCGGGCCTGGCCTGCGCCGGGCGCGCCTTCTGGGGCGCTCTAGTCGGGGGTTTCGCCTGTACTCGCGAGCCCCCCCGCACCGCCGCGGGCATACGCGTCCTCCGTGATCCAAAGCACCAGCCGGTCGAAGTCCACGCCCTGCTGCGCCGCCTGCTCGGGGACGAGCGAAGTGGGCGTCATGCCGGGCTGGGTGTTCACCTCCAAGAGGACAAGAACATCGTTAACATCGTCGTAACGAAGGTCGGCCCGGGTCACCCCGCGACAACCCAGCGCAGCATGCGCCATCTCGGCGAGTTTCATCGCCTTTTCAAAGGCATGTGGCGGGATTTTCGCCGGCACGACGTGCACCGAGCCGCCCTCGCCGTACTTGGCCTCGTAGTCATAAAATCCTGTGCGCGGAAATATGTCGGTAACCGTCATCGCCTTGCCGTCCATGACGCCGACGGCGAGCTCCTTGCCGGCGATGTAGGGCTCGATCATCACCTCCTCGCCGAAGGTCCAGGACGGGGCGACGATCTCCTGCGGCGGCCGATTGGCGCCCTCGAACACCAGGAAGACCCCGACCGAGGAGCCCTCGGCGTTGGGCTTCACTACATAGGGCGGCGCCATGACGTGGTTCGCCGCCGCCCGGTGCCGGTTGAAGAGGCCGCCGCCCGGCACTGTGACGCCGGCCGCGGCCAGCACCGCCTTGGCCTTGGCCTTGTCCATGGCGAGCGCCGAGGCCAGCACGCCGGAGTGGGTGTAGCGGACGCCTAGCGTCTCCAGCACCCCCTGGACGCAACCGTCCTCGCCCCAGGCGCCATGCAGGGCGTTGAAGCAGACGTCGGGCTTCAGCCGGGTCAGCACCTGGGCGAGATCGCGGCCGGCGTCGACGCGGGAGACCTTGGCGCCCAGCCGCTCCAGGGCGTCGGCGCATTCCCGGCCGGAGACCAGGCTGACCTCCCGCTCGGCCGAGAGCCCGCCCATCAGGACAGCCACATGCCGCCCTTCAAGAGGTTTGGCGGAAAGGGGCGTGGTCATGGGCTCGACTCGAAGCGGCGGGTTCGGGGAAGGATGCCATGGCGGTGACCGAGGCGGCAGGCCCGGTCAAGCGCCGATCCGATCGGCCGCCAGGCGGCCACCTCCAGCGCGACGGCTAGGTTTCGGCTATGGCGTGTTCCTCAAACTGCGGCAGGCCATCGGCGATCGTGAACCATGGCGCCTTGGAGCCGACGAAGATGTGCTTGCTGGGCCGCAGGGCCGGGGCGTCTGCCAGGGTCCCCATGGCGACATGCACATAGGCGCCCTCTCGCACGACGGAGTAGAGCAGCGATCCACACGCCTTGCAGTGCGTGTCGTTGCCGCGATCCTCACCGAGGATCAGGAGATCCCCGTGACCTTTCGTGAGGGTCAACTTCTCGCGTTCGATGCCGGCGAAGGGCTTGAACGCCGAGCCCGTCGTGCGGCGGCAATTGGAGCAGTGGCAACAGGCCGCGTAGAGAAACTCGTCCGGAACCGCATAGGCGACCGCGCCGCACAGACATCTTCCAGTGAGCATCCGAGCATTCATCCGCAAATCCCCTCAGGCCGAGGCGGCGACCGGCCGGCTCAAACCGGAAAACCGGCGCAACGCCGGCGCGGTTCACCCCCAGGCGGTTGACCGCCAGGGATCGATAACGCGCAAATCGCCTGAGCCGCTCACCCCGGCCGGCCGATGCGCTTGATCTCCCACTCCAGCTCGACCCCGGTCCTGACCTTGACCTCGGCGCGGACGGCCTCGCCCAGGCCCTCCAGGTCGGCGGCGGTGGCCTCGCCGGTGTTGATCAGGAAGTTGGCGTGCAGGGGCGAGAACATGGCCCCGCCGCCCTCTTTCCCGCTCGCGCTGAACGGCTTGCCGCGCCAGCCGGCCTCGTCGACCAGCTTCCAGGACGAAGTTCCGGGCGGGTTCTTGAAGGTCGAGCCGCCGGTCTTCTCGCGGATCGGCTGGGTCTGTTCGCGCCGCTGGGTGATCTCGTCCATGCGGGCGGCGATGGCGGCGGGATCGTCGGGTCGGCCTTCGAAGAGCCCGCCCAGGAAGACCAGCGGCTCGGCGGCCGCGCGGGCCGACTTGCGATAGCTGTAGGCGAGGTCGGCATTGGAGAGCGTGATCCGCTCGCCGGCGCGGGTGAGCGCATAGGCCTCCACCAGCACGTCCTTGGTCTCCGACCCGTAGCAGCCGGCGTTCATCACCAGGGCGCCGCCGATGGAGCCTGGCACGCCACGATAGAACTCCAGGCCGGCGATCCCCGCCCTGCCCGCCTCCCGCGCCAGGACGGCGTCGAGCACCGCGGCGCCGGCGAAGATGCGGCTGTCGTCACGAGGTTCGACCGCCGCGAAGGCCTTGCCCAGCCGGATCACCACGCCCTCGACGCCGCCGTCGCGAACCAGGGTGTTGGAGCCGACGCCCAGCAGGGCGATGGGCACGCTGGCGTCGAGCCCTTTGAGGAACTCCGCCAGGTCGGCCTCGTCCCGCGGCAGGAACAGCACGTCCGCCGGCCCGCCGACCCGGAACCAGGTGAAGGGTCCGAGCGGCTCGTCGCGCAGCAGTTTGCCGCGCACCGCCGGCAGGTGGTCCCGCCAGCTCATTCCGCGGCCGCGAGCGCGGTCAATTGGTCCGGCAGGGCGTAGGACCAGGCGGTGATGTCGCCGGCGCCCAGCAGGACCACCAGATCGCCGGCCCTGGCCTCTTCGCGGATGATCCCCGGCAGATCGGCCGGACTGTCCAGGGTCAGCACCCGGCGGTGGCCATAGCGGCGCAGGCCGTCGGCCAGCGCGTCGCGGTCGACGCCTTCGATAGGCGCCTCGCCGGCCGCATAGACGTCGGCGACGATCACCACGTCGGCGTCGTTGAAGGCGTGGCAGAACTCGTCGAACAGGTCGTGCAGACGGCTGTACCGATGCGGCTGGACCACCGCGATCACCCGGCCCTCGGTCACCGCCCGGGCCGCCGTCAGCACCGAGGCGATCTCCACTGGATGGTGGCCGTAGTCGTCGACGATCCGCACGCCATTGGCGACGCCCGTGGTGGTGAAGCGCCGCCGCACGCCGCCGAAGCCCGCCAGGCCCTCGCGGATCTTCTCAGGCGCGACGCCCAGCTCGCGGGCGACGGCGATGGCGGCGAGCGCATTCATCGCGTTGTGGTGGCCGGCCATCGGCAGGCGCAGGCCGTCGTAGCGGATCGCGGCTTCGTCTTTTCCGGCTTGGGGCAAGGGATGGATCACCACGTCGAAGCGGCAGCCGTCGGGGCCCATGGTCAGGTTCTCGGCGCGCACCTCGGCCTGCGGATTGACGCCGTAGGTGACCAGGCGCCGGTTCTCCACCCGGCTGGCCATGGCCTGGACCTCAGGATGGTCGGTGCAGACCGCGGCGAAGCCATAGAAGGGGATGTTTTCCACGAAGTCGCGGAAGCCCTTCTTCACCGCCTCGAAGTCGCCCCAGTGGTCCAGGTGCTCGGCGTCGATGTTGGTGACGATGGCCACGGTCGAGCGCAGCTTCAGGAAGGTGCCGTCGCTCTCGTCGGCCTCGACCACGATCCAGTCGCCGGCCCCGACCTTGGCGTTGGTGCCGTAGGCGTTGATGATGCCGCCGTTGACCACCGTGGGGTCCAGCCCGCCGGCGTCCAGCAGGCAGGCGACCATGGAGGTCGTCGTGGTCTTGCCGTGCGTGCCACCCACCGCCACGGAGAACTGCAGGCGCATGAGTTCGGCCAGCATCTCGGCGCGGCGAACCAGGGGCAGGCGCCGCTCGCGGCCGGCGACCATCTCCGGATTGTCGGCCTTCACCGCTGTTGAATAGACGACCGCCGAGGCGCCCTCCACGTGGGCGGCGTCGTGGCCGATGAACACCCTGGCGCCCAGCTTCTCCAGCCGCTCGGTGTTGGCGCTGGCCTTGGCGTCGGAGCCCTGCACCGTGTAGCCGATGCGCAGCATGATCTCGGCGATGCCGCTCATGCCGATGCCGCCGATGCCGATGAAATGCACGGGGCCGATGTCGAAGGGCACGGGGCGGCGGGTCATGCTCTGGTGCTAGCGCATTGTGGCGGCGGGTGAAATATCCGCGAGGGCCGCCCTAGGCGTCGGCGGTCTGTTCCACCACGTCGGCCAGGCGCTCGGCGGCGTCGGGGATGGCGACGGCGCGGGAGGCGGCGGCCATGCGGGCCAGGCGCGCGGGATTGGTCAGCAGCTTCTCCAGCGCGCCGGACAGGCTCGCGACGGTGAGCTGGCTCTCGCGCGCGATCTCGGCGCCGCCGGCGTCGGCCAAGAGCTTGGCGTTCTGGCCCTGGTCGTCGTCCAGCGCGATGGCCAGAGGCACCAGGATGGCGGGTTTCCCCGCCACCGCGAACTCGCAGACCGTACCCGCGCCGGAGCGGCCGATCACCAAGTGCGCCGCGCCCAGGCGGCTGGCCATATCGCGGAAGAACGGCGCGATCTCGGCGTCGACCACGGCGTTGCGATAGGTGCGGCGCGCGATCTCCATGGATTCCGGCCGGGTCTGCTGCTGGACCACCAGCCGCTGGCGAAGGGCGTCCGGCAGGGCGGCGATGGCCTCTGGCACCAACTCTGAGAGCAGGCGCGCGCCCTGGCTGCCGCCGGTGACCAGGATGCGGATCGGCCCGTCGGCGGTGGGCGGCGCATAGGGCAGGTCGGCCAGCGCGCGGATCGCCGGGCGCACCGGATTGCCGACCACCGTGGCGCGGCCGGCGACGTCGGCCGGGGCTTTCAGCAGGGTCGGGAAAGCGCAGGCGACGCGGGTCACGCGGCTGGCCAGGAAGCGGTTGGCCCGGCCCATCACCGCGTTCTGCTCGTGGATCAGGGTGCGGCGCTTGTCGAAGATCGCCCCCACCAGGGCCGGCGCGGAAGGGTAGCCGCCGAAGCCGACGACGATGTTGGGCGCCAGGCCATGGTAGGCGGCCCTCGCCTGGCCGGCGCCGCGCAGCACGGCGAAGCCCGCGCGGACCATGCCCAGAGGATCGCCAGGGCGGTAGGTCGCCGACGACAGGCCGATGCGCCGCTCCGCCGGGAAGTCCTGCGCCAGGCCCGCCACCCGCTCGTCCGACGCCAGCACGATCGACCAGCCGCGGGCGATCAGCGCCTCGGCCAGCGCCTGGGCGGGGAACAGATGCCCGCCGGTTCCTCCGGCGGCGAGAACGGCGAGTTTGCGCATGGGGTCAGCGCTTAAGTGAACGCGCCGGCCTTGGCGAGGCTTTCGCCGACCGTATAGGCGCCGGGCCGGCGGCGGGTGAGCGCCAGCGCCATGCCCAGCGTCAGGCCCATGGCCAGCATGGACGAGCCGCCATAGCTGATGAACGGCAGCGTCATCCCCTTGGTCGGGATCATGTCGAGGTTCACCGCCACATTGATCGACGCCTGCAGGCCGACCATCACGAAGAGGCCCGCCGCGGCCACCTGCTCGAAGGGGTCGCTGAGCTTCATCGACCGGTAGAGCCCACGCACCACCACCATGACGAACAGGCCGATCACCAGCACCAGGAACACCAGCCCGAATTCCTCGGCGCCGACCGACAGCGCGAAGTCGGTGTGGGCGTCGGGGATCGAGCGCTTCAGCACGCCTTCTCCCGGGCCGCGCCCGAACAGATGGCCGGCCGCCTGGGCCACGCGCGCGGCGTCGACCTGGTGGGTGTCGGCCTTGTCCGGCTGCAGGAACTTGTCGACCCGCGAGGCCACGTGCGGAAACAGGAAGTAGGTGGACCCAAGCCCGGTCACCGCCACGACGCCAAGACCCATGACCCAGGACAGGGGCACGCCGGCCATCCAGAAGATCGCCCCGAAGGTGGTGGTGATCAGCACCGTCTGGCCCACGTCCGGCTGCGCCAGCAACAGGGCGACGGGGATCAGATAGAGGCCAAAGGCGATGGAGACGCCGGGCACGCCCTCGCCCTTCTGGCCTTCGGAGAACATCCAGGCGACCAGCACGATCATCGCCGGCTTCATGAATTCCGAGGGCTGTAGCGAGAAGCCGCCCAGCTCGATCCAGCGGGTCGCGCCCTTGGCGTTGTGCCCCAGGAACGGCAAGGCCACCATGATCGCAATGGCGATCAGCCAGATGAAGAAGGCGCTTCGCTTGATCGTCTTCACGTCGAACATCGAGACGACAATGAGGATCACCGCGGCGAAGGCCGCGAACACGCACTGGCGCACCGCGAAGTGGAACGGGTCGCCGATGTTCATCCGCGCCGCCGCCGCCGGGCTGGCGGCGAAGGCGATGACCACGCCGATGGCGATCAACAGCGCCACCGCGCCCAGGATCCAATGATCCACCGTCCACCACCAGACGCCCACCGCCGAACGGTCGGAGCGCGCGAAGGCGTGGGTGGCCTGACCCCTGGAGGATTGGCCTCGAGAGGCGGCGCGTGAGTGGTCGGGCGTGGCGGCGGTCATGTCATGCGGCGCCCTTGGCGGCGTGGGCCAGCCGTTGCACGGCGGCGCGGAAGGCTTCGCCGCGCGCCTCGAAGTCCGGATACTGGTCGAAGGAGGCGCAGGCCGGCGAGAGCAGGACGATGGCGTCACCGCCGGCCGCGGCGGCGTCCGCGTAGGCCTGGGCCACGGCCACATCCAGCGTCCCGCACTCGGCGACCGGCGCCTTGCCCTTCAAGGTCTTGGCGAACTCGGACCCCGCTTCACCGATCAGATAGGCCTTGGCGACGCGGGGAAAGAGATCCTCCAGCGGCGCGATACCGTCGGTCTTCGCCCGGCCGCCAGCGATCCAGTAGGACCTGGGATAGCTGGAGAGCGCCTGGCGGGCGGCGTCGGCGTTGGTGGCCTTGCTGTCGTTGACGAACCGCACGCGGCCGAGCGTCGCGACCGTCTCCATCCGGTGCGCCAGGCCCGGGAAGGTCAGCAGATATTCGGCCGCCTCCTGTGGGTCTATCCCTAAGCCCTTGGCGGCGGCGTAGGCGGCGGCGGCGTTCTGCCAGTTGTGGCGGCCCGGAAGCGACCGGGCGCGGTTGAGGTCGGCGACCTCCTGGGCGCGTTCCCCGGTGGCGTCATAGAGCAGGCCGTTCAGCACATAGATGCCGCGGCCCATGGCCTTCGACGCCGAGACCGGCACGATGGTGCGGCGGTTGGCGGCGGTGATCTCGGTGCAGATCTGCTGGCCCCAGGGATCGTCGACCCCGATCACCGCGGTGTCGCCCTTGCCCTGGTTG
>DATAUR010000120.1:0-16183 GCA_036268175.1 Phenylobacterium sp.
TGCATCCCTCTCCGGGCCTCGTCATGCAGGGTGAGAACTGCGAGGCCACTGACGTGTCGGCGATTCGCTTCGCCGCCGAAGCCAGCCGAGCGTTCGGCGCCTCTGGCGCGCGCTGGATGCGGGACGGCGACCGCTGACCTCTCGGCAACCCGCGGGATGTTTGCCGCTGGCGCCGATTTCCTCTAAGCCCCGCCCTCGCCTGCCCGACCACCGAAAGCCCAGCAATGCCAGACCTCTACGACGTCGCCGCGATCGGCAACGCCATCGTCGACGTGATCGCCCCGGCCGACGACGCCTTCCTGGCGGCCAACGCGCTCGACAAGGGCGCGATGATGCTGGTCGACGCCGAGCGCTCGGCGTTGCTCTACGGCAAGATGGCCAAGGGCGTGGAGACCTCCGGCGGCTCAGCCGGCAACACCATCGCCGGCGTCGCCAGCTTCGGCGGCAAGGCGGCCTATCTAGGCAAGGTGGCCGACGACCAGCTAGGCGCGACCTACACCGCCGAGATGCGCGCCATCGGGGCCCATTTCGCGCCGACGCCCCTGGTGGGCGGCCCGGCGACCGCGGTCTCGATGATCAACGTCACCCCCGACGGCCAGCGCACCATGTGCACCTACCTGGGCGCCTCGGTGGAGTTCACCGACGCCGATGTGACGCCGGCGGTGATCGAGGGCGCGAAGATCGTCTATCTCGAGGGCTACCTGTTCGACGCCGAGGCGGCGCGGAAAGCCTTCGCCAAAGCCGCGGCGCTGGCGCGCGGGTCTGGCCGAATGCTGGCGCTGACGCTGTCCGACGGTTTCGTGGTCGACCGCCACCGCGACGGCCTGATGGGCTTCATCGAGAGCCAGGTGGACCTGGTGTTCGCCAACGAGGTGGAGATCTGCTCGCTGTTCCAGACCGACAGCTTCGACGCCGCCATGGGCGAGATCACGCTGCGCGCCAAGATCGCCGCGGTGACCCGTAGCGAGAAGGGCTCGGTGGTCGCCACCAACGCCGAGGCCTACGCCGTGCCGGCTTTCCCGGTGGAGAAAGTCGTGGACACCACCGGCGCCGGCGACCAATACGCGGCGGGATTCATGTTCGGCCTTGCCCGTGGCCGGTCGCTGCCGGATTGCGCGCGGCTGGGATCGCTGGCGGCGTCGGAAGTGATCTCGCACTATGGGCCCAGGCCGCAGGTGAGCCTGCAGGCGTTGGCCGCCGAGAAGGGGCTTTAAGCGATGAGCCGCAAGGCGGAGGTCGTCCGCAACACCAAGGAGACCCAGATCCGGATCGTGCTCGATCTGGATGGCTCGGGCGAGTCCAAGGTCTCCACCGGCATCGGTTTCTACGACCACATGCTGGAGAGCTTCATCCGGCACGGCGGGTTCGACGCGACCATCGAGACCCAGGGCGACCTGCACATCGACATGCACCACACGGTGGAGGACACCGGGATCGTGCTGGGTCAGGCGTTCAAGCAGGCGCTGGACGGCTTCAAGGGCGTGCGCCGGTTCGGCCACGCCTATATCCCGATGGACGAGACCTTGACGCGCTGCGCCATCGACCTCTCCAACCGGCCCTACCTGATCCACAACGTCGCCTACCAGACGCCGAAGGTGGGCGACATGGACACCGAGCTGTTCAAGGAATTCCACCACGCCTTCGCCATGAACTGCGGCGCCTGCGTGCACCTGGAGACCCTGTACGGGGTCAATTCCCACCACATCGCCGAGAGCGGGTTCAAGGCTTTGGCGCGGGCGCTTCGCCATGCTGTCGAGCTTGACCCCAAGACCCATGGTCATGCGCCCTCCACAAAAGGCGTGCTCTAGAGGATCCCCATGTCCATGCAGAGCGTCGCCCTGATCAACTATGGGTCGGGCAACCTTCGCTCGGCCGAAAAGGCCCTGATCCGCGCCGCGGACGGCAAGAGCGAGATCGTGGTCACCGACGACCCCGACGTCATCGCCGACGCCGGCCGCATCGTGCTGCCGGGCGTGGGCGCCTTCGCCGCCTGCATGGGCGCGCTGGAGGCCAGGCCCGGCGTGATCGAGGCGATGACCGAGGCGGTGCACGGCAAGGGCGCGCCGTTCCTGGGCATCTGCGTCGGCATGCAGCTTTTGGCGTCGCGCGGCCTGGAGTTCGGGGAAACGCCGGGCCTCGACTGGATTCCCGGCGACGTGCGCAGGCTCGAAGACGGCGGCGATCCGAGGATCAAGATCCCGCACATGGGCTGGAACAGCCTGACCGGCGTGGCGGCGCATCCGGTGTTCGACGGCCTGAAACCCCCCTCTGGCTCAAAAGATGGACAGCCGATCTATTTCACCCACTCCTTCGCCTTTTTCCCGAGGGACGAAGCCGACGTCGCGGCCTATGTGGACCACGGCGAGCGGTTCCCCGCGGCCGTGGCGCGGGGCAATGTGGCCGGCGTGCAGTTCCACCCTGAGAAATCGCAAGCCTTTGGCCTCGATCTTCTCGCGCGCTTCCTGGAGTGGCGACCGTGATCCTCTATCCCGCCATCGACCTGAAGGACGGCCAGTGCGTGAGGGTCGTCCACGGCGATCTTTCCACGGCCACGGTGTTCAACACCTCGCCCGCCGACCAGGCCCGCGCCTGGGCCGACGGCGGCTTCCACTGGATTCACGTGGTCGACCTCAATGGCGCCGTCTCCGGTCAGGCGGTGAATCAGACGGCGGTCGAGGAAATCCTCAGCGCCGTCTCGGTGCCGGTGCAGCTGGGCGGCGGCATCCGCTCGATGACCGACATCGAGGGCTGGATCGAGGCCGGCGTCTCCCGCGTCATCCTGGGCACGGTCGCCGTGCGCGAGCCGAAGATCGTCTATGAGGCCGCCCGGGCCTGGCCCGAGCAGATCGCGGTCAGCGTCGACGTGCGCAAGGGCAAGGTCGCGGTGCAGGGCTGGACGCAGGACTCTGACCTCGACGCCATCAGCGTCGCCCGCCGCTTCGAGGACGTCGGCGTCAGCGCGCTGATCATCACCGACATCGACCGCGACGGCACCACCATGGGCTTCAACGTCGAGGCGTTCGGGGCCATCGCCGACGTGGTGGCGATCCCGGTGATCGCCGCCGGGGGCCTGGCCACCGTCGACGACATTATACGGCTGAAGGCCCGCAAGGGCGCGGAGATCGCCGGCGCCGTGCTGGGCCGCGCCCTCTACAACGGCGACATCGTCCCCGACGCCGCCCTGACGGCCGCCGCATGACCCTGCGCGTGCGCGTCATCCCATGCCTGGACGTCAAGGACGGCCGGGTGGTGAAGGGCGTGCGGTTCGTGAGCCTGCGCGACGCTGGCGATCCGGTGGAACAGGCCCGCGCCTATGACGCCGCCGGGGCCGACGAGCTGATGTTCCTCGACATCACCGCCAGCCACGAGAACCGCGGCACGATCCTCGACGTGGTCGCCCGCACCGCCGAGGTCTGTTTCATGCCGCTGTCGGTGGGCGGCGGCATCCGCAAGGTGGAGGACGCGCGCCGCCTGCTGCTGGCCGGCGCCGACAAGATCTCCATCAACACCGCGGCGGTGGAGAACCGCGACCTGATCGCCGCCTGCGCCGACGCTTTCGGCAGCCAGGCGACGGTGGTGGCCATCGACGCCAAGCGGGTGGATGACCAATGGCGCGTCTTCACCTACGGCGGCCGCACCGACACGGGCCTAAGGGTCGTCGACTATGCGGTGGAGGCCGTCGAGCGGGGCGCGGGCGAGATCCTGCTCACCTCCATGGACCGCGACGGCGCCAAGACCGGCTATGACCTCGACCTTCTGAAGGCGGTCAGTTCGGCGGTTTCCGTGCCGGTGATCGCCTCGGGCGGCGCCGGCAACGCCCAGCACATGGTCGACGCGGTGACGAACGGCGGCGCGGACGCGGTGCTCGCCGCCTCGATCTTCCACTTCGGCGAGGTCTCCATCGGCGAGGTGAAGCGCGCCATGGCCGACGCCGCCATCCCGGTCCGCCAAACGGAGGCCGCATGAGCCGTTTCGCCGAAGTCCTGGCGCGCCTGGCCGCCACGGTCGACAGCCGCAAGGGGGGCGACCCGACCGCCTCCTACACCGCCAAACTCCTCGCCGATCCTTCGCTGGCCGCCAAGAAGCTCGGCGAGGAGGCTGTTGAGGCCGTCATCGCCGCGACTCAGGGTGACAAGGGTGCGCTGGCCGCCGAAAGCGCCGACCTGATCTACCACTGGCTGGTGGTCCTGGCCGCCGCGGGGGTGCCACTGGACGAGGTCGCCGCCAAGCTGGAGGCCCGCGAAGGAACGTCCGGCCTGGCGGAAAAGGCGGCGCGGCCCTCCTAGTTCCTCCTCATCGGGGGAGGTGGCGCCGAACGCGTCGGAGGGGGTCCGCTCAGATCGTTGAGGACCCCCTCAGTCAGCTTCGCTGACAGCTTCCCCGATGGGGAGCGATTAGCCTCGCGCCTTCCGCTTCAGGGCTACATAGAGCGCGCCTTCGCCGCCGTGATGGCGGGCGGCGTCGGAGATGCCGGCGACGATGTGGGCGAGGTGCGGGGCGGCGAGCCATTCGGGGGCGCGGCGCTTGAGAACTCCGTCGCCCTGCACGCCCTTGCCGGTGATCACCAGCACCGCGCGCCAGCCTTCGTGGAAGGCGTTGGTCAGGAAGCTTTCCAGCACGGCGCGGGCGCGGACCTGGTCCATGCCGTGCAGGTCGAGGCGGGCGCCGATGTCCTCGCGTTCCCGGGCGATGCGGTGGCGGCGGTTGGGTTCGATGGCGTCGAGCTGTTCGCGCAGCTTCGCCTTGCTGGCTTTCGGCCGGGGCGGCGCGATCCGCGCGGCGGTCTCGGTCCTGGCGGCCTCCTGGCTGGCGGTGGGCGTGCCGCGGCCCGGCAGCGGGTGGATCGTCGCCGCCACCATGCCCCAGATGTGCTGTTCCTCGGGCTTCAGCGGCCGTTTCACGGGGCGGCGTCCTTCGGGACCAGGCGGTAGAGCCGAAGCGTATGGCGCACCCGGCCGGCTTCCGACCCCGCCGCCACGCCTTGGCCGAGGTAAAGGTCGGCGCGCACGTCGCCCTTGATCGCGCCGCCGGTGTCCAACGCCAAGGCGAGACGCCGATAGGCCGGGAAGGCGCCCACCAGGATCGGCGCGGTGGCGTTGATCCAGTAGAGCTCACCCATCTGGTGCCAGGCCGGATCGACGGCCAGGGCGCGGCCGGCGGCCAGGGGAATGTTGGCCGATCCCACCGGCGGGCGGCCATCGTCCGGAGCGAGGCTGAAGAAGGCGTAGCGCGGATCGAGCCGCATGATCGCGTCCGCGTCGGGCCCGCGATGCGCCGCGAGCCAACTGCGGATGGAATCGGCCGAGACGTTGTCGGGCGCCAGCAGGCCGCGGTCGCGCATCGGATTGGCGATGCCGACGAACGGGCGGCCGTTATTGCCGGCGTAGAGCGCCTTCATCCGCCGGCCGTCGTCGAAGGTCAGCACGCCGGAGCCCTGCACCTGCAGGAAGAACAGGTCCTCCGGCCGCATCCAGGCGAGCGGCTTGCCCGCCGGCAGCGCCTCGATCGCCGTGCGGTCGAGATAGGGCGTCTGAGTCGTGTCGCCGAGGTCGGCGGGCCTTGGCCGGACGGGCGCGCGAAAGTCGTCGTCGCGTTTTTGCCGCGCGGGGTATTCCGGGGCGAAATAGGCGGTCAGCACGCCCTCGCCATGGGTCTGCTCAGCCCGGAAGTGGGCCTCGAAGAACCGCTTCGACTGGTCGCGGTCGAGGGGGCCGATGGCGCGGGCGTCGCGGCAGACCTGGGCCATGGCCGGATCGCGCGCAGCCCCGCAGGCGTCCCGAAAGGCGGCCAGCGCCGCGGCGTGATCCTCGGCGTCCCAGCCCCGCAGGGCGGTCAGGGGCAGGATGCGGTCGGTGGATCCAGGCTCCCCGGGGCGGGACGCGCGGGGTGCGGCCGTCCGCGGCGCGGGCGGGGGACGATAGGCGGGCGCCGGCGGCGCCGGGCGCGGCGGCTCCGGCGGCGGGGCGCTGGCGCAGGCGGCCAGGATGAGCGCGGAAAGGCCCGCGCCGAGAACGCCCCCCCGCACGAAGCTTCAGGCCTCCGCGGCGTCGACGTGGATCAGGAGCCAATTGGGGTCGCGGCTGCGCATGTGCCGCTCGAAAGTCCAGAGTTCGGCGGTGCGCCGATCCTCGACGCCCTCGCCCTCGGGTCCCTTGGTGCGGCTGCGGAATTCCGCCAGGAATCGCACGGTCACCCGCGCCAGGTCCGCGCCCACCACCTCGGCCTTTTCCATGTCGGCGCGGGGCGGATGCAGGAATTCGACGCTCTCGGTGCGGCTCTCGGCTTCGCGGGCGGCGATCGCGGTGTCGAAGCCGGCCATCACCGGCGGGGCCAGCAGGTTGCGCAGCTGCGCCCGGTCGCCGGCGGCGAACGCCTTGACGATCATCTCGTAGGCGCTCTTCGCCCCGCCCAGGAAGCGGCCGACATCGAAGCTCGGGTCGCTGGCCTTGACGGCGGCCAGGCCGCTCAGCGCCACACCATCGTCGTCGGCCGAGGCGGCCGAGACGTCGGGCGCCCGCTCCACCGTGGTCGCGGTGGCCGGCACGGCGGGACTGTCTTCCGGCTGGCGACCGACGCGCCGCCCCAGCACCGCATAGAGCTGGTAGAGGACGATGGCCGCGAGGCCTGCAAGGATGATCAGCACAAGCACGGCAAAAGGGGCCTTCCAAGGTTCCGCCCGGCGCGGCGATCCCGGCACGGGACGAAACCCCCATATAGACCGATGCAACGCCTGCGTCAGGGGCGGCGTTGCATCGCCAAGGGGGCCATGTTAGCCCGGCCGCCCTATAGAACATGAAAAGACACGAACCCTTCGTAGTCTCCTCACGGATTTAAAGCCGAACTATGACCGATACCGACGCCGGCGCTGGCGCGCCCGAAACCGCCGAAGCGACCGAACCCGGCGGCATCCGCATCCTCGCCCAGTTCATCCGCGACCTTTCCTTCGAAAATCCCCGCGCGCCGGAAAGCCTGCGCGGCGGCGCGGCCCAGCCGCAGATCGACCTTGGCGTCGAGATGAACGCCCGCAGCCGCGAGGACGGCTTTTTCGAGGTGGATCTGAAGCTGTCGGCCAAGGCCAACCGCGCCGACGGCCCGATCTTCGTGGTCGAACTGCTCTACGGCGGCGTCTTCCAGATCGCCGGCGTCGCGCCGGAGGATATGGAGCCGGTGCTGCTGATCGAGTGCCCGCGCTACCTGTTCCCGTTCGCGCGCAAGATCATCGCCGACGTGACCTCCGACGGCGGCTATCCGCCGTTCATGCTGGACCCCATCGACTTCGCCGGCGTCTACACCGCCCGCAAGGCGCAGGAAGCCCAGGTCGGCCACGCGTAAGTTTTTCCTCCCCCGTTGGGGGAGGTGGCGCGAAGCGCCGGAGGGGGTCCGCTCAAACGCCGCTGAGGACCCCCTCAGTCAATTTCGCTGACAGCTCCCCCGAAGGTGGAGCAACTTTTCTTCCAGAGCTCCTCGCTCTTCACCACGGTGCGGATGAAGCTGGCGTGGATCTGGCGCTCTTCGTCGGTGGAACGTGGGGCGAGCGGGCGCGGCCTCGCGCCATAGTCGCTGCGGGCGGCGGCCTGGACGGCGGTGGCCATGGCTGCCGTGGTCAGTTCCAGCCTGCGCTCGCGGCCGCCCTTCAGCTCCAGATAGACCGCGGCCAGCAGCTTGGCGTCGACCAGCGCGCCGTGTTTCTCGCGCTCCGAGAGCGAGATCTTGAAGCGCTTGCAAAGCGCATCCAGGGAATTGTGCATACCCGGGAAGCGCACCCGGGCCAACGCCAGGGTGTCGACCCACCGCGCCTCATGCAGCGGGTGACGGTTCACCACGCCCAGTTCGTGATTGATGAAGTTGCGGTCGAAGGCGGCGTTATGGGCGATCAGCGGCGCGTCGCCGACGAAGTCCAGGAAGGCGTCGACCACGTCTGGATGCTCGAACTGCGGTTTGCCCTTCAGGAAGGCGGCCGAGAGGCCGTGCACCCGCTCGGCGTCCGGCGGCATGTCGCGGCAGGGGTCGATGTAGGTGTGGAAGCTTCGGCCCGTGGGGATGAAGTCGTCGATCTCCAGGCAGGCGATTTCCACCAGCCGGTGGCCTTGGGTCGGTTCAAAGCCGGTGGTTTCGGTGTCGAGGACGATCTCGCGGGCCATGACCTTTCATGTGCCCGTTTGGCCGCGCGTTTCAACCGGACGTTCGGTCGCTGCCCCGCCTTACCTGTTGGAAGACGGTCTTCGCCGTGGATCGCGCATCGCCGCGACGATCTGCGCCACCTGGTCTCGAGCCGGCTCCAGGCCGCGCGAGGTGTCGACCACGAAGTGGGCGCGGGCGCGCTTTTCGGCGTCGGCCATCTGCTGGTCGAGGATGGCGTCGAGGCGTTCCGGCGTCATGCCGGGCCGGGCCAGCACCCGCTCGCGCTGCATGTCGGCCGGCGCGCTCGCCACCACCACCGCGTCGACGCCTGCGTGGCCGCCGGTCTCGAACAGCAGGGGAATGTCCAGCACCACCATGTCGGCGCCGTCGGCCTCGGCCTTCTGGAAAAAGCCGATCCGGTCGCGGCCGACCAGCGGGTGGACGATGGCGTTCAGCCGTTTCAGCTCATCCGGCTGGCCCAGCACCGCCTGGCGCAGGGCCTCGCGGTCGACCCGGCCGTCCCTGACCACGCCGGGGAAAGCCTCGCCCACCGGCCCGACCGCCGCGCCGCCGGTGTCATAGAGGTCGTGCACCGCAGCGTCGGCGTCATAGACCGGCACGCCCAGCTCCCGGAACATCGCCGCGGTGGTCGACTTGCCCATGCCGATGGACCCGGTGAGGCCGATCAGGATCAAGCCTTGGCCCCCGCCTTCGCTTCGAGCGCCGCGATGCAAAGCGCGCGCACGTCGATGTCGTCCGGCGGCACGCGGCCAAAGAAGGCCTCGAACGAGGGACCGGCCTGGCGCACCAGCATTTCCAGGCCGTCGACGATCGGATGGCCGAGCAGCCGAGCGCGCGACAGGAACGGGGTGACCAGGGGCGAATAGGTCATGTCCATCACCACCGCGGCCGCCGGGATACCCTCCAGCGGCAGGTTCAGGGCGTCGTCGCTGGCCAGGCCGGCGGAGGTGGCGTTGACCACCACATTGGCGCCGTCGAAGGCCTGCGCCGCCTCGTCCAGTGGAAAGGCCTTGGTGGCGCCGCCCACCGCCCCAGCCACCACCTCGGCGCGGGCCAGCGTCCGGTTGACCAGCCGCACCTCCGGCGCGCCGGCCATCACCAGCGCCGAGGCCGCACCGCGCGCCGCGCCGCCCGCGCCCATCACCACCGCGGGTCCCGCCTTGGGATCGAACCCCCGCGCCTGGGAGGCCAGGGCCCCCAGCAGGCCAAGCCCGTCGACATTGTCGGCGACAATCGAGCCATCCTCGTTGAAGATCAGCAGGTTGGCCGCGCCAGCCCGTTCCGCGCGCTCGCCCACCTCGTGGGCCACGCTGAGCGCCGCCTCCTTGAACGGCAGGGTCACGTTGAGCCCGCGCACCGCACCGCCCCGCAGGCCCTCGGCGAAGTGGCTGAACCGGTCCGGCGGCGGGGAAAACGGGACATAGATCGCGTCGAGGCCGGCGGCCTCGATCCAGGCGTTGTGGATCAGCGGGCTGAGCGAATGGACGATAGGCGAGCCGGCGACGCCGGCCACGGCGGTGGCGCCTGTGATGGATCTGGTCATGGCCTCAGAACACCCCGGCGGCGCAACAGCTCCAGGAGCCCCAGCATCGGCAGGCCCAGGATGGTGAAATAGTCGCCGTCGATGCGGGAAAACAACTGCACGCCCAGGCCTTCCAGCCGGTAGCAGCCCACCGATCCCAGCGCCGCCTCGCCCTCGGCGGCCAGGTAGGCGTCCAGAAAGGCGTCGGAGAAGTCGCGCATGGTCAGGGTGGCGCTCTCCGTCTCGCGCCAGACGATGGCCCCGCCCTGCGCGACCGCCACGGCGGAATGCAGGTGGTGCGGCCGGCCGCGCAGGGCCTGCAGCCGCGCGCGGGCCTCTTCGACGGTTTCGGCCTTGTCGTAGAGCTGCCCGTCGAACTCCAAGGTTTGGTCGGCGCCGATCACCAGCTCGGGCCGGCCGGCGGAGACGGCCAGCGCCTTCTTCTCCGCCAGGGCGCCGGCGATGTCGCGGGGACCCGCGCCCCTGGCGAGCAGCTCGGTCTTCACGGCGTCCTCGTCGACGCCGGAGCCCACAGCCTCATAGGTCACGCCCGCGCCATCCAGCACCGCGCGGCGGGTGACGCTTTTCGAGGCCAGGACCAGGCCCGTCTGACCCGGCGGGGAACTCAACCCAGCACCTCGACCTGGCCGTGGCCGCCGTGCAGCAGGTTGAGCACGGCGGCGGCGGTCTCCTCGACGGAGCGGCGGGTGACGTCGATCACCGGCCAGCCCTGGCGTTCGTAGAGACGACGGGCCTGGACGATCTCATCGCGCACCGCGTCCACGTCGATGTAGGTCGACTCGCGGTTCTCCTTCAGGCTCAGCAGGCGGTTGCGGCGGATCTGGATCAGACGGTCCGGCGAGATCGACAGCCCCACGACCAGGGTGCCCTTCAGTCCGAACAGCTTTTCCGGCGGCGGGCGGCCGGGCACCAGCGGCACATTGCCGGCGCGCACGCCGCGGTGCGCCAGGTAGATGCAGGTGGGCGTCTTGGAGGTGCGCGAAACGCCGACCAGGATCACGTCGGCCTGTTCCAGATCCTGGCCGCCCTGGCCGTCGTCGTGGCCGATGGCGTAGTTCAAGGCGTCCATGCGGTTGAAGTAGTCGTTGTCCAGCCGCAGGTGCGCGCCAACCCGCGTGGTCGTGGAATAGCCCAGGTAGCGCGACATGGCCGAAACCAGTGGGTCCAAGGCCGGGATGCAGGGCATGTCCAGCTTGCGACAGCCTTCCTCGAGCGCCTCGCGCAGGCCGTCGTCGACGATGGTGTGGATCACCACGCCCGGCGCTTCCTCGATATCGCCCAGCGCCCGGTCGAGCTGGCGCTGCGAGCGGACCAGCGCATAGATGTGCTCGATCGGCAGGACATTATCGAAGCGGGCGCAGACCGCGCGCGCCATGGCGTTCAGCGTCTCGCCCGTGGAGTCGGACACCAGGTGGACGTGGAAGTAGGTGGCGAGCCTTGTGGCGGATGTGGTCACGGGCGGCCCGATGCAAAAAATCCCTGGGGACGATTCCTGTGGAGCAGTCTTAGCGAAGACCGGCGCCGTTGGGGATAGACGGCGTGCGCCGGCGGGCGAGGGCGGGTTTCGAAGAATCACCGGGACGGAATCGTCCGTTTACCTCTCGTTAGCACACAGGGCTCGGTAGCCCGGGCTGGCAGCGGCCGGCTTGATCGACAGTTCATGACAATGCCCAGGGTCCAACCGCGCGGTCCCCGAACGGGTTAACGAAATGTTAAGCGGCTCCGGGGGCCTCGGGCGATATCCCCGGGTTTCACAGCCTGTGACAACGGCACGACGACCGCCGGGAGAAGCTGGGGACGAGGCGGGAAATCCGGCGGACCGCCGAGGTTTTCCACCTCCTCGACAGGCCCTATCGCCTCTTCCGCCACCTTTTTTCAAAATCTTCTTAGAAAGGAAGAAGGCCGAACGGGGCGGACCGCGAGCCGGCGGACTTGAGACTTGCCGCAAGAGGCGATTTAACGTCCGCCATGAGCGACACCCCGCGCCTTTTGCGAGCCCTGGCCGGTGAGACCCTGGATCGGCCACCGGTCTGGTTCATGCGCCAGGCGGGCCGCTCGCTGCCGGAATACCTGGAGCTTCGCACCCGGGCGAAGGACTTTATCTCCTTCTGCCACGATCCGGAGATGGCCGCCGAGGCGACCTTGCAGCCCATGCGTCGCTTTCCCATGGATGCGGCCATCGTCTTCGCCGACATCCTGTTGATCCCAGGCGCGCTTGGCCAGGAGGTCTGGTTCGAGAAGGGCGAGGGGCCCAGGCTCGGCGAGTTGCCGGAGATCGCCCGGATGGCAGATGCGGTCGAGGGCTCGACGGCGAAGCTTTCGGCGATCGGCGAGACGCTCGCTCGGGTCCGCGCCGAACTGGAGCCGGATCGGGCGTTGATCGGCTTCGCCGGCGGACCCTGGACGGTGGCGACCTACATGATCGAGGGCCGCAGCTCGAACCGCGAAGCCGCACGGACCTTCGCCTACGAGCATCCGGAGACGCTCGACGCCTTGTTGCAGGTACTGGTGGACGCCACGGCGCGCTATCTGGTCATGCAGGCGAACTCAGGCGCCCAGGCGCTGCAGATCTTCGAAAGCTGGGCGGAGGGCCTAGCGGAGGACGTCTTCGACCGCATCGTGAGCCGGCCGCACAGGGCCATCGTCGAGCAGGTGAGGGCGGCGGGCGTCACCGCGCCGTTCATCGGTTTCCCGCGGGGCGCCGGCGCCCTGGTGGAGAATTACGCCAGGATCGTGCCGGTGGAGGGCGTCGGCCTGGACACCCAGGCCAGCGCCGCGACGGGCCAGCGGCTGCAGGCGGGCGGCAAGACCATCCAGGGGGCGCTGGACAACCTGCTGCTGCGGGCCGGCGGCCCGGCCCTGGACGCCCGGGTCGAGGCCCTGCTCGAGCAGTGGGGCGGCGGGCCCTATATCTTCAACCTGGGCCACGGGGTAATTCCGGACACACCGATCGAGCACATCGCCCGGGTGGTCAGCCGGGTGACCGGCAAGCCGGTGAAGGCGCTGGCGGCGGAGTGAAAAAGCTCGCCGTCGTCCTGTTCAACCTTGGCGGACCGGACAGCCTGAAGGCTGTAAAGCCTTTTCTTTTCAATCTATTCCGTGATCCGGCCATCATCACCTTGCCGGCGGTGGCGCGTTATCCCTTGGCCGCCTTGATCTCGACCACCCGGGAGAAGCTCGCTCAGACCAACTATGGGATCATGGGTGGCGCCTCGCCGCTGTTGGCCGAGACCCAAGCCCAGGCCCGCGTCCTGGAAGCTGAGCTGAAGGCGAAGGACTCCGACCTCGACGCGCGCTGCTTCATCGCCATGCGCTATTGGACGCCGTTCGCGGCGGAGGCGGCGGCACAGGTGGCGGCCTTCGCTCCCGACGAGATCGTGCTGCTGCCGCTCTATCCGCAGTACTCGACCACCACGACCGGCTCGTCGCTGAACGAGTGGCGGGACATCTACAAGGGCCCGGGCCGCAGCCGCACTGTCTGTTGCTATCCGACGGGGCTTGGCTTGGTGGAGGCCCAGGTGCAGGCGATCCGCAAGGTCTGGGATGAGGCGGGCCAACCGGCCGGTCTGCGACTGCTGTTCTCGGCCCACGGCCTGCCCCAGAAGATCGTCGACGGCGGCGACCCCTACCAGGCGCAGATCGAGGCCACCGCCGCCGCCATCGCCGCGGCCCTGCCGGAATTCACCGATTGGCGGGTCTGCTATCAGAGCCGGGTTGGCCGCTTGAAGTGGCTGGGGCCCTCCACCGACGACGAGATCCGTCGGGCCGGGGGCGAAGGCCGAGGCGTGCTGATCGCCCCGATCGCCTTCGTTTCCGAGCACGTGGAGACCTTGGTGGAGCTCGATCACGACTACGCCCGGATCGCGAGGGAGGCCGGTTGCGCCCCCTACCTGCGCGCCGCGACGCCGGGGATCGCCGGCGCCTTCATAGAAGAGCTGGCCCGCGCGGTGCTGCAGGCGGCGGAACGGGAGAGCAGCGTCGGCCCGCACGGCCCTTGGCGCTGTCCCGCCGGCCATGCGAAATGCGCGCTGCGGCCAAACGCGGCCGGGACGGGAGCCCTGGCATGATCGGCGCCTACAACCTGTTGATCGGCCTGCACATCATCGCGGTGATCGCCTGGATGGCCGGGTTGATGATGCTGCCCAGGCTCTACGCCTACCACACCGAGACCGCCCCACCGGGTAGCGAGTTCGACGCCCACTTCCAGCGGTGGGAAGGCAAGCTGTTGAAGATCATCGTCAATCCGGCGTCGATTTTGGTCTGGGTACTGGGCCTGTCGCTGATCTATGTCGACAGTCAGGTCCGCGGGATCAGCTTCCTGTGGGAGCCGTGGATGCTGACCAAGATCGCCGGCATCGTGTTCATGACCGGCTGGAGCCATTTCCTGGGCCGGGCCCGCAAGGGCTTCGTGGCCGGCCGCCGCGACCGCACGGCCAAGTTCTGGCGGATGACCAACGAGCTGCCGTTCCTGGCGGCGATCGTCATGGTCCTGGCCGTCACCACCAAGTTCGCCAACCACTAGGCCGCACCCCGCCGAAACACCGGAATCCTTGACCCGGCGCGGGCTTCGTGGTTCCGATCACCCCAGCGTGTGCCCCACAGGCGCACGTCCCGCCTTATCTCCGGCCCTCGCGTGCTTGACGCCGCAAGCGGTCCGGCTCCCAAAGAAGACGAACCACAACAGCGCTCGTGAAGCGCTCACATCCAAGACCAGCCCGCGCCCGGAGTGTGTCCGGTCCGCGGGCGAACATGAGTGAATCCCATGCAAGACGAGACTGAAACCCCGATCGAAGACACCCCGGAAGCCGGCGCCCCCGTGCTGGACGCGGCCGAGCCGGAGACCGCGGAGGCCGCGGCCGGCGAAGAGGCGGAAGCCCCGCACGAACCGGAAGAGCCCTCCGAGGTCGCTAACACCATCGCCAAGATGGGGCTGACGCGGATGAGCCTGCAGGAGCTGAAGGATAAGGCCCCGGCTGACCTGCTGGCCTTCGCCGAGCTGTTCGAGATCGAGAACGCCAACTCCATGCGCAAGCAGGACATGATGTTCGCGATCCTGAAAGTCCTGGCCGAGGAGGACGTGGAGATCAGCGGCTCCGGCACCCTGGAAGTGGTGCAGGACGGCTTCGGTTTCCTGCGCTCGCCGGAAGCCAACTACCTGCCGGGCCCCGACGACATCTACGTCAGCCCTTCGCAAATCCGGAAGTTCGGCCTGCGCACCGGCGACAGCGTCGACGGCGCCATCCGCGCGCCCCGCGAGGGCGAGCGCTACTTCGCCCTGGTGAAGGTCGACCTGACCAATTTCGAGAACCCGGAAAACGTCCGGCACAAGGTGTTGTTCGACAACCTGACGCCGCTCTATCCCGACCAGCGCCTGCGGATGGAGATCGACGATCCGACCCTGAAGGACCGCTCCGGCCGGGTGATCGACATCGTCGCCCCGCTGGGCAAGGGCCAGCGCTGCCTGATCACCGCCCCGCCCCGGGTCGGCAAGACGGTGATGCTGCAGAACATCGCCAAGTCCATCGAGACCAACCATCCCGAGTGCTACCTCATCGTGCTGCTGATCGACGAGCGCCCGGAAGAAGTCACCGACATGCAGCGCACGGTGAAGGGTGAGGTGATTTCCTCGACCTTCGATGAACCGGCTACGCGCCACGTGCAAGTTGCTGAAATGGTTATCGAAAAGGCCAAGCGTCTGGTCGAGCACAAGCGCGACGTGGTGATCCTGCTGGACTCGGTGACGCGCCTGGGCCGCGCCTACAACACCGTGGTGCCGTCGTCGGGCAAGGTGCTGACCGGCGGTGTCGACGCCAACGCCCTGCAGCGGCCCAAGCGGTTCTTCGGCGCGGCGCGGAACATCGAGGAGGGCGGTTCGCTGACCATCATCGCCACCGCCCTGATCGACACCGGCAGCCGGATGGACGAGGTGATCTTCGAAGAGTTCAAGGGCACCGGGAACTCGGAAATCGTGCTGGACCGCAAGGTCGCTGACAAGCGTGTCTATCCGGCCATCGACGTGATCAAGTCCGGCACCCGCAAGGAAGAGCTGATCACGCCGAAGGAACACCTGACCAAGACCTACATCCTGCGCCGAATCCTCGGCCCCATGGGCGCCCAGGACGCCATCGAGTTCCTGCTCGACAAGCTGCGCTCCTCGAAGACCAACGAGGAATTCTTCCAGTCGATGAACACCTAGGGTCGGCGAGACCGGGGCCATACCGGTCTTACTAGTGTTTCACGTGAAACAGCGGCGGGCTTTGGACGGGTCGCTCCCCATCGGGGGAGCTGTCGGCGAAGCCGGCTGAGGGAGTCCTCATCGGCGTTTTGAGCGGACCCCCTCCAGCGCTGGCGCGCCACCTCCCCCGAAGGGGAGGGACTAAAGCAGCTAAGGAATCAGCAGGCTCGCGCCGATGGTCGCCCGGCCCTCTAGGGCCCGGTGCGCCTTGGCCGCTTCGGCCAGCGGGAATGTCTGGCCGATCTCGATCTTAACCTGCCTCG
>DATAUR010000121.1:0-31473 GCA_036268175.1 Phenylobacterium sp.
CGGCGGGTCCAACGGGAGGGGAGGTTTCGATTCCTCCACCGCCCTCACCCAACCTCTCCCACGGCGCTGCCGCGCCTGGGAGAGGAGCAGATCGGCCGCTACCCCGCCGGCTTGAGGTCCTGGAGCCACCAGATGAACTCGTCGATCCAGTGGTCGCTGGTCGATCCGTGGGTAGACATGCCGAAGCCGTGGCCGCCGCGCTGGTAGATGTGCAATTCGGCCGGCCGGCCGGCCGCCTTCCAGGCCTGGAACATCGGCGCGGCATAGGCCTTCACCAGCCCGTCGTCGGCGGCGGTGGCGATGAAGGCCGGCGGGGCGTCCTTCGGCACCGAACCTCGCAGGGCGCCATAGATGATCCCCACGAAATCCGGCCGCCCCGCCGGCTCGCCGGTGGCGACGGTGGCCGCGGTGAAGGCGCCCGCCGAGAAGCCGACGAAGCCCACCCGGTGCGGATCGACCCGCCATTCCGCGGCGCGGCGGCGGACCAGCTTCACCGCCTGGGCGGCGTCGGCGGCGGCCAGGCCCTCGGTGGGGAACGGCGGGGGCAGCCCGCCGCCCTTGGCGGCCATGACCGCGAGGTCGGCCATCTTGCCGCGGAAATCCTTCATGAAGGCGGCGGGGTCGGTGGGCGTCGGCGCCAGCCGGTACTTGAGCACGAAGGCGGTGACGCCGGCGTCGGCCAGGCGCCGCGCGACCGCCATCCCTTCGTTGTCGAAGGAGAGCACCAGGAAGCCGCCGCCCGGCGCCACGATCACCGCCTGGCCGTTGGCCTTGCCAGGCGCCGGCAGCACCGGCGTCAGGCTCGGCTGGCTGACGTTGTGCATCAGCCCGCCGTCGGTGGCCTCCGGCGCGGCGGCGGGCGGCAGGACGCCTGGGGCGTAGAGCGGGATCGCGGGGAGGTCGGCGGCGAGGGCTGGTGGGGCGGCTGACGCCAGCGCCAGGACCATCGCGGCGGCAAGCACGAGCTTCATGATGAGCGCCCCTCAGCGGCCTCGGCGATCGGAGCGATCGATGAACAGGCGCTGTCGACGCCATATGACCTGCTCCTCTCCCGGAGGCGCAAGTCTCGCGGGAAAGGTTGGGAGAGGGCGGTGCATGCGATTGCGGCGGCGACGGGTTGGACCCGGTCACACCTTTTGAGATCGCTGGTCCAATCGGAGCGGATGACTGGGACGCCGGCGCCGCCCTCTCCCAGCCTCTCCCACGGCGCTGCCGCGCCTGGGAGAGGAGCGGAGCTTCGCGTGGATGCGGCCCCCAGCGGGCGCACCCCGCCTTAAACCCCATGGTGGATGCGAGCCTTGGGCCCTCGGCTTGTCAAGGACCGGCCCCTGGCCGGCCGCGTCGCGGCGCGCCGAAGAGCGCGTCCTTGAGGTGAGGCGCGGTCGCCGAAGGCGAGGCATCGCTCCAGTGGAGCGATGTCAGCAACGAACGCCCGTAGCGCAAGCGAAGGGCCGAGCGATGCCGAGGGCCCAAGGCAGAATGCTGACCATGGAGTTTAAGGCTCAGACTAGGCGGCTTCTGGAGCTGGGCTGACCCCGACTAGTCAGGGCCGAATAGGTCGGCGGCGGGCGGAATTAGCTCTGGCGCGTGGGTGGGTCCACGCGCAGTATCCGTTCCTAGACTTAGCGACGGGAAGGGCGATGCGCAGCCGGATCGCGCTCATAGCGCTTTCAATTGCGCTGACCGGTCCCAGTGCGGTTGCACAGGGAATCGCGGAAGATTCCGCATCCAAGCCTGCGCCTCAAGGCGTCCAGCTTGACCTATCCCAAGCGTTCCACGCCCGCTCGCCTTGGCGGCTGGTCGTGACCGAAGGGCCACCGACCCAGGACTATGGAGAGGGTGATGCGCCTGGCGCGTTGACCTTCTGCCTGCGCAAGGGTCCGGCCGGCCCCTGCGTTTCTGCTCCCATCACCCCACCGCCGCGCACGGTTCCGGCAGGCGATCCAGCTTGGGAGCCGCACTACCTGTTCAAAGCCAAGCTGGTCTATCCGCGGGGACAGAAGGCTGCGCCCTACCTGCTCATCGTCACCGGGAGCCTGAATTCTGGCGACGGGGACCAGATCATCGCGACACAGCTTGTGGCCTACAATGCCGCCCGAGACAGGTTCCATCGCGTCTATGCGGACAGTACAGGCCGCAACAACAATGAGGAAATCCGCTACATCGAACACGGGCCATTGCGAGGCAGCGTGATCGACGCCGAGCCGCAGGACCATCGGCCTTATGGCTATTGGATCGTTGTGGACAGTCTCACATCGGCGGGCGCCTATCGTCAGGTGCTCCGCTACCAAAGCGCCACGCGCTACAACGACGGCAACCCGCTGGCGGTGATCGACTCCGAGATGCCGAACATCGAACGGCGGCTCGGGTTGTGGAAGCCGGGTCAACCCATTCCCACACCCGGCCTCGACGGTGGGAAGGCATGCCCAAATCCGATGCTCCGACACACCGAACTTTGGTGTGGTTGACGCCGCGAGACGAACGTCCGCTTCCCGGCCTAATCCCAAATTCCGCAAATGGCGCAAAGCCGACCTCGTCCCGGCTTAACCACCGCCCCACATTGACTCCCGCGCCTCAATCCCGCATCCCTGCCGGCGACTCTCGCGGGAGAGATCGGGCGTTTGTTCCCCGTCAGGAACGGCGACCCGGAGCCGAAGGCGCAACCGCCCCGGAAACGCTCAGGCAAAAGGACCGCGACGGGCTGATGCACGCTGGAAAGTTCCTGCTTCGCCCCTAGGGCTTCGCAGGACGCCGAAGGAGCAGGGGATCGCGCAATCTTGCTTTGGGAAGCGGGAGCGCGCGGTCCGAAATCTCTCAGGCCCAAGGACAGCGGGGGCGCGGGACGCGACGGGCTTGGCCCTGCGCTGACCGCCCCATCGTCAGCCGGAGTCCGTCCCTTGTCCTCGCCCACCGCCACAGACGCCCCGCTCAAGACCACCCCGCTGCATGGCGCGCACATCGCCGCCGGGGCGCGGATGGTTCCCTTCGCGGGCTATGAGATGCCGGTGCAGTATCCAGACGGCGTGCTGAAGGAGCACCTGTGGACGCGGGAGCACGCCGGCCTGTTCGACGTGTCGCACATGGGCCAGGCGAAGCTGCGCGGGGTCGCGCCGCTGGCCGCCTTCGAGGAGGTGGTCCCGGGCGACTTCATCAACCTGAAGGCCGGCAAGCAGAAGTATTCCGTGCTGCTGAACCGCCAGGGCGGGATCATCGACGACCTGATGGCGGGGCGGCCGGACGACGACGGCCTGTTCGTGGTGGTCAACGGCGCCTGCAAGGACAACGACTATGCGGTGATGGCCGAGGAGCTGGGCCCGCAGGTGACCATCGAGCGCCTGGAGGAGCGCGCCCTGCTGGCGCTGCAGGGGCCGGAGGCCGCGGCGGTGTTCCAGGCCCATGCGCCGGCGGCGGCGGGCATGGTGTTCATGGACGTTAGGCGGCTGACCGCCTTTGGCCACGAGCTGATCGTCTCGCGCTCCGGCTACACCGGCGAGGACGGCTATGAGATCTCGATCCCCGCGGCCGCGGCGGTGGCGGTGTGGGACGCCCTGCTGGCCGACCCACGGGTGAAGCCGGTCGGCCTGGGCGCCCGCGATTCGCTGCGCCTGGAGGCCGGCCTGCCGCTCTACGGCCACGACCTGGACGAGACGGTGAGCCCGGTGGAGGGCGACCTGGCCTTCGCGATCAACAAGAACCGCCGCGAACAGCGGGATTTCCCGGGCGCGGCGCGGATCGTGCGCGAGCTGGCCAAAGGACCGCCGCGGGTGCGCGTGGCGCTGAAGGTGCTGGAGGGCGCGCCGGCCCGCGAGGGGGCTGAGATATCCGATGAGAGCGGTGCGATCATCGGGATCGTGACCTCCGGCGGCTTTTCGCCGGTGCTGAAGCAAGGCATCGCCATCGGCTTCGTCTCGCCCGGCCATGCGCAGGTCGGCGGGCGGCTGAACGTCATCGTGCGCGGCAAGCCGCAAGCCGCCGAAGTCGTCAAAACCCCCTTCGTCCCGCACCGCTACGTGAGGAAGCTAGGGTGATGGCGGCGCGCCTTTCCTCCCGTGTCATCCCGGTTTCGCGGCACGCGAAGACCGGGACCCATACGCGCGAGCATGCCCGGAGAGACCTGTGTCTATGGGTCCCGGACAAGCGCTCCGCGCTTTCCGGGATGACCCCCGTTTTTCAATCGCCCCGCTAACCGATCAGAGAGAACCCCGATGCGCTTCACCAAGGATCATGAATGGGTCGAGGTCGACGGCGACGTCGCCACTGTCGGCATCACCGCCTACGCCGCCGAGCAACTGGGCGACGTGGTGTTCGTCGAGACGCCGCAGGTCGGCAAGGCCTTCAAGGCCGGCGACGGCTTCGCGGTGGTGGAGAGCGTCAAGGCGGCGTCCGACGTCTACGCCCCGATCAGCGGCGAGGTGGTGGAGGCCAACGGCGCCCTGGGCGACGCGCCCGAGACCGTCAACGCCGCCCCGGAAGCCGCCGGCTGGTTCGCCAAGGTGAAGCTCGCCAACCCGGCCGAGGTCGATGCCCTGATGGATCGCCACGCCTACGAACAATACCTGCAGACGCTTTGATTCCGAGGTCCCCGCCCCGTGTCATCCCGGTTTTGGCCGCTCGGCCAAAGACCGGGACCCATAGCCGCCGAGCCGAGCCGGGTTCGCGCGACGGCCGCCGAGCCCGACCGGCCAGCGTCGCGGCCTATGGGTCCCGGTCTTCGCTTCGCGAAACCGGGATGACACACGGAGGGGCGGCTTCAACCCTTTCCACTACTCTTCTTCGAGTGACCTGACCGATGCGCTACCTGCCCCTGACACCCGACGATCGCGCCCAGATGCTGGGGGCGATCGGCGCGGCCGATATCGACGCCCTGTTCGCCGACGTGCCGGCCGCGGCCCGCAAACGCGAGCTGTTCGACCTGCCCAAACGAGCGGGCGAGCTGGAGGTGGAGCGGGAGCTTTCGGGGCTGGCGGCGCGCAACCGGCCGGCCGGCGCTGGGCCGTTCTTCTGCGGCGCGGGCGCCTATCGCCACCATGTACCGGCCAGCGTCGACCACATCATCCAGCGCTCGGAATTCCTCACCAGCTACACGCCCTACCAGCCGGAGATCGCGCAGGGGACGCTGCAGGTGCTGTTCGAGTTCCAGACCCAGGTGGCGGCGCTGACCGGCATGGATGTGGCCAATGCGTCGATGTACGATGGCTCCACCGCCTGCGCCGAAGCAGTGATGATGAGCCAGCGGGTGACGCGCCGCGAGAAGGCGATCCTGTCCGGCGGCCTGCACCCGCACTACGCCGCCACCACCCAGACCATCGCCCACGCCGAAGGCATGGAGATCGTCCGCCAGAGCGCCGCCGTCGACGCGGAAGCCGCGGTGATCGACGCCATCGACGCCGAGACCGCCTGCGTGGTGGTGCAGACCCCCAACGTGTTCGGCGTCGTGACTGACGTGAGCAGGATCGCGGAAGCCGCCCACGCCGCCGGCGCGCTGTTGATCGTGGTGACCACCGAGGCGGTGTCGTTCGGCCTGGTGAAGTCGCCGGGCGAGATGGGCGCCGATATCGCCGTCGCCGAGGGCCAGTCGATCGGCAATGCGCTGAACTACGGCGGCCCCTACGTCGGGCTGTTCGCCTGCCGCGAGAAGCTGGTGCGCCAGATGCCAGGCCGGCTGTGCGGCGAGACGGTGGATGCGCAGGGCCGGCGGGGCTATGTGCTGACGCTGTCGACCCGCGAGCAGCACATCCGCCGCGAGAAGGCGACCTCCAACATCTGCACCAACTCCGGCCTCTGCGCGCTGGCCTTCACCATCCACCTGTCGCTGCTGGGCGAGGTGGGGCTGCGGCAGATGGCGGCGCTGAACCACAGCCGGGCGCGGGAGCTGAAGACCGCGCTGGAGGGGATCGGCGCCGAGGTGCTGACGCCGCGGTTCTTCAACGAGATCGCCGTGCGCGTGCCCGATGCCGCGGGCGTGGTCGAAGCTCTGCTGGCCGACGACATCGTGGCCGGCGTGCCCTATTCGCGGCTGGCGCCTGGCGCCGGGATGGACGACGTCCTGCTGCTGGCGGCGACCGAGACCACGACGAGTGAGGATATCGCGGCCCTGGCTGCCGCCCTGAAGGGGAGGATCGGCTGATGGCCATGTCCAACGTGGGCCGCCCGACGGCGCCCGGATCCGCCGATGGCGCCACCGAAGGCCACGCCTCCCTGACCGGCGGCCGGGGCCTGTTGCAGGACGAGCCGTTGCTGTTCGAGCTGGGCGGCTGGGACAAGACCGGCGTCGACCTCGATCCGGCCGACCACGATGCGTCGGACCTGGGCGACCTGGTGCGGTCCGCGCCCATCGGCCTGGCCGGCCTGTCGGAGCCCGAGACGCTGCGCCACTACGTGCGGCTCTCCCAGAAGAATCACGCCATCGACCTGGCGCTCTATCCGCTGGGCTCGTGCACCATGAAGCACAACCCGCGCCTCAACGAGAAGATGGCCCGCCTGCCGGGCTTCGCCGACCTGCATCCGTTGCAGCCGGTGTCGACCACGGCGGGCGCGCTGGAGCTGATGGACCGCCTGGCCCACTGGCTGAAGACGCTGACCGGCATGCCGGCGGTGGCGCTGACGCCCAAGGCCGGCGCCCATGGCGAGCTCTGCGGCCTGCTCTGCATCCGGGCCGCCCACGAGGCCGCGGGCCACGGCCACCGGCGCCGCGTGCTGGTCCCCACCTCGGCCCACGGCACCAACCCGGCCACCGCCGCCTTCGTCGGCTATTCCGTGCAGGAGATCGCTCAGACCGCCGACGGCCGCGTCGACCTCGCCGACCTGGCCGCCAAGCTTGGCCCCGACGTGGCGGCGATCATGGTCACCAACCCCAACACCTGCGGCCTGTTCGAGCGCGAGGTGATCGAGATCGCCCGCCTGACCCACGAGGCCGGCGCCTACTTCTATTGCGACGGAGCCAACTTCAACGCCATCGTCGGGCGGGTGCGGCCGGGCGACCTGGGCGTCGACGCCATGCACATCAACCTGCACAAGACCTTCTCCACGCCGCATGGCGGCGGCGGGCCGGGCGCGGGGCCGGTGGTGCTGTCGGCCGCGCTGGCGCCCTTCGCGCCCGCGCCCTGGCTGACGCACGGCCCCGACGGCCTGGCGCTGGTGGAGGAGGCCCAGGGCGAGGCGGCGCAGGCGTTTGGCCGGATGAGCGCCTTCCAGGGGCAGATGGGCATGTTCGTCCGCGCCTACGCCTACATGCGCAGCCACGGTTCCGACGGCCTGCGGCAGGTGGCCGAGGACGCGGTGCTGAACGCCAACTACATCAAGGCGGTGCTGTCGGCCGAGATGACCCCGGCTTTCCCCGACGGGCCCTGCATGCACGAGGCGCTGTTCGACGACGCCTGGCTGGAGGGGACCGGCGTCACCACGCTGGACTTCGCCAAGGCGATGATCGACGAGGGCTTCCACCCGATGACCATGTACTTCCCGCTGGTGGTGCATGGCGCCATGCTGATCGAGCCGACGGAGACCGAGTCCAAGCGCGAGCTGGACCGGTTCTGCGACGCCCTGCTGGCGTTGGCCCGGGCGGCCAAGGCGGGGGATGTGGAGCGCTTCGCCGGCGCGCCCTATCTGGCCCCCCTGCGGCGGTTGGACGAGACCCTGGCGGCCCGCAAGCCGAAGCTGGCGTGGCGCCCGGAACACGACGCCTCCCTGGCGGCGGAGTAGCCGTTTCCGTAAGCGGAAGGCGCCGCTCGCCTGTCAGGCGAAGACTTCGTGTCCGAGATGCACCGCAGGTGTGTCTCTGGCGCCATCCGCGGCCGAATAGGGAATCTGAGCGAAATTTAACCGGCCCGGCGCCTTTACGCCGCCAAGGTGCGTTCGCATATCAAGTTGGCGCTGCGGCGGTTCGACCTCCCCTTGAGTCGTGCGCGCGTCCCCAGGCCCGACACCAGTGACTTTCGCCATGCCCTCCCTGCGCGTTTACCGCGCCTCCGATGAGTTCGCCCGCGAGCTGGCTGCGCGCGTGGCGCGTTGGCTGCTGCTCGGGTTTGGCGGCCTGCTGATCCTGGTCGGGCTGGTCGCCGAAATCGTGCCGCCGCCTATCCACTTCATGGGCATGCCGTTCATCGTGATCGGCCTGATGTTCGTGCTGCGCAATTCCTTCAAGGCGCGCCGCCGCTTCGTCGAGATGCAGCAGGCCCACCCCAAGGTGGTGTTCCCGATCCGCCGCCTGATGCGCCGCGAGCCGGAGATCGTCCAGGTGTTCTGGCAGCAGTCCTTGCGGGTCGAGCGCCTGGTGCTGCCGCGCCGCGTGCGCTTCGCGGTGAAGAGCCGCCGCTACCTGAGGCGCCGCCTGCGGCGCACGCCGATCTAGCTCAAACAAGCTGTCATCCCGGGAAGCGCCCCCGGGCTCGGCGAAGGCGACCCGAGGACAGGCTCCACGCTTGTCCGGGACCCATACACATCAAGCTCTGAAACTGGCCTACCGCCCTTCGGTGTCCATGGGTCCCGGTCTTTCGCTGACGCGAAAACCGGGATGACACCTGTTGGGGTTGGGGCAGCTACTGCAGCTTGCCCGCCAGTTGGCCGAGCGCGCCGTCGATCAGCGGATCGGTCTTGGCGCCGGCGATGCGGGCGGCCAGGACCTGTTCGGCCATCTGGGCGGCGAGTTCGCCGGCGGCGGCCTTCACCTCGGCGGCGGCTTGCGCCTCGGCGGTGGCGATGCGGCGCTCGGCGAGCTGGCCGCGGCGCTCGATCTGTTCGGCCAGGCGCTCCTGCGCCTCGACCTGCATGCGCTTGGCCTGCTCCTGCGCGTTGGCCAGGATCTCGGCCGACAGCTTCTCGGCCGCTTCGCGGTCGGACTGAATGCGGGCCAGCAGGGCCTGCGCCTCTTCGCGCAGGTGATTGGCTTCATCCAGTTGCGCGCGGACCTTGTCGCCCGCGTCGCCCAGCGCCTTCCAGGCGAACTTGTGCGCCCCGACGAACACCAGGATGACCAGGAACACGACGTACGCCGCGCCGACCCAGAAGTGGGCTTCGGTGAGAAGTTCCATGTGTCTTCAGGCCCTCTTGGCCGCGCTGGCGAGTTCGGTAGCCGTGGCCTTGACGCCGGTCAGCTTGCCGACGATGGCGCCGGCGGTTTCGCTGGCGATGCCGGCGACATTGGCCATGGCCGCGTCCCGGGCCTTGCCGATGCGAGCCTCGGCGACGGCGGCCTGTTCGGCGAGCTTGGCTTCTTCCACCGCGAGCTTGGCGGCGACCTCTGCCTGGGCCTTGGCGCGCGCGTCCGCGGCGACCCGCTGGGCGGCGGCGCGGGCGTGGGCGGTCTCGGCGGCGGCGGCCTGGGCCTGCAGCTCAGCCTCGTCCTTCATCCGACGGGCGTCGGCGATGTCGCCGCCGATCTTGTCCTCGCGGGCGTCGATCGTGCCGCCGACCCGCGGCGCCGCGAACAGCCGGAAGAACAGCAGCATCACCACGAAGATGGCCACCAGCCAGACGATCTGGCCGGCCCACCAATGGAAGTCGAGCTGCGGCAGGCCGGACGTGACCGGCGGCGCTGTGCTGGATTGGGTCTCGGTCGCCATCGGCGATCAGTCTCCGGCTACGAAACGCCGTAGATCAGGATCAGCGAAACCACGAAGGAGAACAGGCCCATGGTTTCGGTCAACGCCATGCCGAGGAACAGCATGGTCTGCTGGCTGGCGGCGCCCGCCGGGTTGCGGATGGCGGCTTGCAGGTAGTTCCCGAACAGCACGCCCAGGCCGATACCGGCGCCGATCATGCCCGAGGCGGCCATGCCGGCGCCGATGTACTTGGCGGAGTTGTGGAAATCGACGACGGAAGCGACAGCGTGGGTGGGATCCATTGGGGTAGTCCTCTTGTCGGAAGTCTGTTGGGTTGTGGCTAGTGACCGTGACCGAAGTTCACGACCTCGTTGAGATAGACGGTGGCCAGCGCCGCGAAGACGAAGGCCTGCAGGACCGCCACCACCAGCTCCAGGCCGGTCAGGATGACGATCATGGCGAAGGAAAGCGCGCTGGGGACCAGGAACACCGTCCCCAGGCCGCCGGCCAGCCCGATGATGCCGAGCGCCACCACGAAGGAGCCGAACAGGCTCAAGACCACGTGGCCGCCCAGCATGTTGCCGAACAGTCGCAAGGCCAGGGTCACCGGGCGGATGAAGTAGGACAGCATCTCGATCGGGACCATGAACAGCAGCAAGGGCTTGGGCATGCCCGACGGCGCGAACAGGGTCAGGAACTTCGGCCCGTGCTTCACGAAGCCCAGGATGAAGATGCTGAAGAAGGTGATCACCGCCAGCGTCACGGTCACCGCGATCTGCGAGGTCACCGCGAAGGCCAGGCTGACCCCGGCCAGGTTGCCGAACAGCAAGAGCACGCTCATCAGGTTCAAGACCAGGATGAAGGCGAACAGCGTCAGGAGGTAGGGCACGTACTGGCGCCCGTCGGGGCCCAGGATCGGGCCGACCAGCACCCGGTCGATGATGTTGTATAGCGCTTCAGCCGCCGCCTGGCCACGGTTGGGCACGACCTCGCGCCGGGCGGCCAGGGTGAAGAACAGCACCAGCAGGACGGCGCAGGCGATCATGCTGGCCACCGAATTGGTGATCGACATGTCGACGGTCAGACCGCCGAGATGAAAGGACGGCAGCTCCACGATCTTGTGGATCGCGAATTGCTCCATCGGGTCGATGGCGGGTGTCTGCGCCATGGGCGGCCTTAGTCCTCATCCTCGTCGTGCGGAACGCTGGGCGCGGGCGCCTGGCGTTCCAATTCAAGCCTGCTCGTCCTCGCCGCGGTGGTCATCGCGGTGAAGATCGAAACCCCCGAGCCGATCAGCAGTCCGCCGATCATGCCCCAGGGCTGGGTATGCGCGTAGTGATCCAAGAGCCAGCCAAGGCCGACGCCACCGAGCACCCCGCCAACCACTTCCCCCACGAAGCGGTAACCCTGCGCGATGGCCGCATGAGTATCGCCACTCATCTTGCGGGCCTGCGCGGCCTCCGCCGTTCCCAGGCGCTCGTCGAGGCTTTTGAGGGCCTCTTCCGGCGGGTCGTCGACCGGAGGATCGCTGGGGTGTGGCATACGTTGAACGGCCTCAAGACCGCGACGTCGCCGCCACGGTGGGGGCTTTTAGGTCGCGCGGAACCTATAGACCGTGCTGCGGCGCGTCAAGGCTGGGCGAACGAGGTTTATCGTATTGTTTTTAAACGATATTTGTGAGGTCGCGACACATCGTCCGCGACCTGGGCTCACGACCGGCCAGCCGCGCCTTCGTGCTTCGGCGGTCATTGCGCGGCCATGGCCTCGGCCTGATGCAGGTCGACGCTGACCAGCTGCGAGACGCCGCGCTCGGCCATGGTCACCCCGAACAGCCGATCCATGCGCGCCATGGTCACCGGATTGTGGGTGATGGCGATGAAGCGGGTCTCGGTGCGGCGGCGCATCTCGTCCAGCATGTTGCAGAAGCGATCGACGTTGGCGTCGTCCAGCGGGGCGTCCACCTCGTCCAGCACGCAGATCGGCGCGGGCTGGGCCAGGAACACCGCGAAGATCAGGGCGGTGGCGGTGAGCGCCTGCTCGCCGCCGCTCATCAGGCTCATGGTGGCCATGCGCTTGCCGGGCGGGCAGGCGTAGATCTCCAGGCCCGCCTCCAGCGGATCCTCCGATTCGACCAGCCGCAGCTCCGCCTGGCCGCCCTGGAACAGGGCCTGGAACAGAGTCTTGAAGTGCTCGTGGATCACCGCGAAGGCGGCCAGCAGCCGGTCGCGGCCTTCGTTGTTCAGCTCGGCGATCCCTTCGCGCAGGCGCGCGATCGCGCCGGTGAGGTCGGAGCGCTCGCTCATCATGGTCTCAAGCCGGCCCGCGTGCTCGCCGGCCTCTTCCTCGGCGCGCAGGTTCACCGGGCCGATGGCGTCGCGCTGGCGTTCCAGGTTGTAGAGGTGGGCCTCGATGCCGCTGGCGTCGGCGGGGATGGCGACCGCCTCGTCGGCCAGCTTGCGGGCCAGCTCCTCCGGTTCGATTCGCGCGGTCTCGCGGATCTGGCCGCTGACCTCGGCCAGGCGGACCTGGGCGGCCTCGGCGTGGGCGGCGAGGCTGGCGCGCACCTCGCGGGCTTCGGAGGCGGCGGCTTCGGCGGCGCGCAGGGCGCGGTCGGCCTCGGCGCGCTCGTGTTCGGCGCCGGCCAGCGCGTCGGAGGACTTGGCGCGGCGGGCCTCGGCGATGGCCAGTTCGTCCAGCAGGGCGGCGCGGCGGGTTTCCAGCGTTTCGGGCGCGGCCTGCGCCTTGACCAGTTCCGCATGCGCCTTGGTCCGCGCGTCCGCCAGGGCGTCCAGCCGCTTGGCGGCGGCCTTGTCGCGCGCCACCCAGGCCTCGCGATCCTTGTTCAGCGCCTCCAGCCGGCGGGTGCGACCATCGCGCTCGCGGATCTCCACCTCGTAGGCGGAGCGCGCGTCGGCGGCGGTTTCGCGGGCCGGACCGGCCGCGGCGCGGGCCTGGGCCAGCCGCTCGGCCAGGTCGGAGGCGGCGGCGGTGTCGCCTTGCGCGGCCTGAGCCTGCGCCAGGGCCGCCTCGACCTCCGCCAGTTCGGCCTCGAAGCGGGCGATCACATCGTCCAGGGAGGCGGCGTGGGCCTCCTTGCGGGCGGCCTCACGCTCGAACCGCTCCAGCGCCGCGCGCGCGGTGGCGGCGCGCTGCTCGGCGAGCGGCGGATCGCGCCGCACGTTGCGCAGGCGATCCTCGGCCGACTGCAACGCCGCCTTGGCGGCCGCCAGCGCGGCGCGGGCGGCCAGCGCCTTGGGCTCCAGCTTCTCGATCTCAGCCTCGACCTCGGCCAGACGGGTCTTCTGCTCCAGCCGCACGGCCGCGGGCTTCGGCGCATCGGCCCGGGCGGTGAAGCCGTCCCAGCGCCAGAGGTCGCCTTCCCTGGAGACCAGCCGCGCGCCCGGCGGCAGGCCCGCCTGCAGCTTGTCGCCCTCGGCGCGGTCGACGAGCGCGGTGAACGCCAGGCGAGCGGCCAGGGCCGGCGGCGCCTTGACCAGCGGGGCGAGCGGCGTCGCGCCCTTGGGCCAGGCCGGGGCCGCCGCATCGCGCCCGCCCCAGAACGAGGGCGCGGTGCGATCCAGCGCGGCGTCCAGGTCGTCGCCGAGCGCGGCGGCCAGGGCCTTCTCGTAGCCCCGATCCGGCGAGACCGAGTCCAGCGCCGGCGCGAAGCCGCCGCGCCGGGCCTGGGCGACCAGCGCCGCCAGCGCACGGGCCTCGGCGGTCAGCCGGCCCAGCCCCTCGTCCAGCTTGCCGGCGGCCTCGCGCGCCGTCGCCTCCGCGGTCTGGGTCGTTTCGCGGCCCTGCTCGGCGGCCTCCAGCGCCGCACGGGCGGCGGCCAGCGCGGCCTCGGCGGCCTCCAGGTCGGCCTTCGCCTGGACGGCGGCGGGATTGCGCACCTCGCCCAGCGCCACGCGTTCGCCGCGCGCCTGGTCCAGCGCGCGCCGGGTGCGGGCGACGCGGCCCTGGGCTTCCTCGACCCGCGCGGTCGCGGCGCGACGGTGCGCCTCGTCGGCGGCGAGCTGGGCCGCCAGTTGCTCGACCTCGGCTTCGGCGGCGGCGCGGGCGGCTTCGGCGGCGCGGGCGGCGGCTTCCAGCTCCGGCGTCCGCTCCGGCGCCGCGGCGATGGCGGCTTCCAGCGCCGCGACATCGTCGGCCAGGCGGGCGAGCGCGGTGCGCGCATCCTCGACGATGTGGGTTTCGCGGTTGGCGTCGGCGTCGATGCGGGCCAGATCGCCTTCGACCCGCGCCAGCTCGGCGGCGTGGGCCTCGTGCTCGCGGTCCAGGCGGTCCTTGTCGATGGCCAGCTTGTGCAGGATGGCCGCGGCGATGGTCTCGGCCTCGCGCAGCGGCTTGATCGCCTCGTCGGCCTGGGCGGCGCGGGTGGTGGCGCCGGCCGCGACGCCGGCGGTGTCCTCCACCGCGCGGATGGCGGCGGCGGCCTCGGCCCCCAGGCGCTCGGCCGCCTCACGGGCCTCGTTCCAGCGGGCGTAGAGCACCGCGCCCTGCAGGGAACGGATCTCGGCCGACAGCTTCTTGTAGCGTTCGGCCTGGCGGGCCTCACGCTTCAGGCGGCCCAGCGTGGTCTCCAGCTCGCGGGCCACGTCCTCGAGCCGGGCGAGATTGGCCTCGGCGGCGCGCAGGCGAAGCTCGGCCTCGTGGCGCCGCGAGTGCAGGCCGCTGACGCCGGCCGCCTCCTCCAGGATCATCCGACGATTCTGCGGCTTGGCGGCGATCAGCTCGGAAATCTGCCCCTGGCGCACCAGGGCCGGCGAGTTGGAGCCGGTGGAGGCGTCGGCGAACAGCAGTTGCACGTCGCGCGCCCGCACCTCGCGGCCGTTGATCCGGTAGGTCGAGCCCTCGCCCCGGTCGATGCGGCGGACCACCTCCAGCACCGGGGCGTCGTTGAAGGCGGCCGGCGCGCGGCGGTCGGCGTTGTCGATGGTCAGCGCCACCTCGGCGTGGTTGCGCGAGGCGCGATTGCCGGAGCCGGCGAAGATCACGTCGTCCATGCCGCCGGCCCGCATGGCCTTGGCAGAGTTGGCGCCCATCACCCAGCGCAGCGCTTCCAAGAGGTTCGACTTGCCGCAGCCGTTCGGCCCCACGACGCCCGTGACGCCGGGTTCGATCCGGAACTCGGTCGGATCGACGAAGGACTTGAAGCCCGAAAGGCGCAGCCGCTGGAAGTGCACGAAAGGGTCTAGCGGCCTCCCTTGGTCGTTTTGGCCTTGGGGGCCTTGAGGTATTTGGCCATCAGGGTGTCGAGCGCCTCGACGGTTTGCGGGGTTTCCACCTTCTGGCCGTTGATGAACAGGGTGGGCGTGGAGTCGACGCCATCCTGGGTCTCCGCCCGCTGGGCGCGCTTGCCGACCGCGTCGGCGGCGGCCTTGTCCTGCAGGCAGGCGGTGAAGTGGGCTTCGTCGACGCCGTTGGCCGCGGCGATCTCCTGGAAGATCGGCTTGATGTCGCCCTGGGTCCAGCGCGACTGGCTGCGGAACACCTGGTCGACCACGGTGAAGTACTTGTCCGGCCCGGCGCAGCGGGCGATCAGGAAGCCGGCCACCGCCACGGTCACCGGCTCGGTGAGCATCTCCTTCAGGGTGTAGCGGACCTTGCCGGTGTCGATGTACTTCGCCTTCAGCGCCGGGAAGATCGTCTCGTTGAAGTGGCCGCAGTGCGGGCAGGAGAGCGAGGCGTATTCGAGCATCTCGATCTTCGCCTTGGGATCGCCCAGGCTCATGTCGTCGGGCATGGGCTTTGGGCCGGTGGACGCCGGAGCGGCGGCCAGCGCCGGCCCCGCCGCGGCAAGGCCCGCGCTCGCGATCAACACCAGACGGCGGTTCAGCATCGGCAAATCCTATCCCGCCGCCTGGGCGATGGCCGCGTCGAGTTCGGGGAGCGTCATCTCGCCCTCGGTCCGCTTGCCGTTGATGATGAAGGTGGGCGTGGAGTCGACCTTGTCCAGATGCTCGTGGCGGTCGACCCGGGCGCTCAGCGCCTGTTCGGCGGCGGTGTCGCGCATGCAGGCGTTGAACTGGGCTTCGGTCATGCCGCCGGGCCCTTGGGCGACCTTCAGCAGGACGCCGCGCACGTCGTTGGTGGCGACCATCTCCTCCTGGCCCTTGAATACCGCGTCGAGCACCGGGAAGTAGCGGTCCTTGCCGGCGCAGCGGGCCAGCAGGAAGCCGGCGGCGGCGATGGCCTGCGGGTCGGTGAGGAATTCGCGCAGGGTGTAGCGCACCTTGCCGGTGTCGACGTATTTGGCGCGGAAGACCGGGAACACCTCGGCGTTCCACTGGGCGCAGTGCGGGCAGCTCGCCGAGGCGTATTCGATGACGCTCACCTTGGCCGAGGGCGCGCCCAGGCTCATGTCGTCGGCCTGCGGCGCCGCGGCCGGGTCAGCCGGATGCCGGGCGCAGCCGCCCAGCATCGTCCCGGCCAGCGCCAGGGCGGCCAGCGGGGCCACGGCGGCTAGGGGGCGGACGGCGGACATCGGGCGGCGGGTCTCCTGACGATCTGGAATTAAAGCCCGATTCCCTGCGGGGTCAGACTCGGCGCAAGCCGATGCGGCCGCGGTTCCTGTTAGTCAACGCGCGCGCGTTGTCGCAGGACGCCACGGCCCAGCGCCAGCAGCGCGGTCTTCAGCTTGCCCTCCGGCGCGGCGGCCAGGTCCTGCGCCAGCGCGGCTTCCTGGGCGGCGTCCAGCGGCGGCAGGCGGCGACGCGGCTTGGCGGCCGGTTCGTACTTGTTCTGCAGCGGCCCCTGGACGATGCGCAGCTTCTGCACCGCGTCGGCGCCCAGGAACAGGTTCACCCGGGCCAGGATCTCCTGGGCCTGGTGCTGGACGATCGCCGCCGCCGGCCCGGCCACGCGGATCTCCAGCGACGAGGGCCCGCCGTTGCGGCCGCGGGTCAGCTTCACCGGCTCGGTGCGCTTGGCGATCTCGGCGCCGACCACCTCGCGCCAGCGGGCCTCCAGGGCGCCGGAGCCCTGGCCGAAGCGGGCGTCGAATTCCTTGAGCGTCCTGTTCAGCGCCCGGCCGAGCGGCGGCGGCGGACGGCGCTGGGGCCGAGTGCGCTTGGCCGTCAGGATGGCGGCGGCCTCTTGCAGGGTCGGAAGGTCGCGGCGGGGAGCCATGGGACCACCTTACCGCCATCGCGTGGCGAGGATAAGGAGGGAGCGTGAACATCGACGGCCTCCGCGCCCAGCTCCTCGCCTGGTACGACGACAACGCCCGCGACCTGCCCTGGCGGGTGGGGCCGAAGGCGCACGCGGCGGGCGTGCGCGCCGCCCCCTATCGGGTGTGGCTGTCGGAGGTGATGCTGCAGCAGACCACCGTGCCGCACGCGACGCCCTACTTCCTGAAGTTCACGGCCCGATGGCCCACCGTGACCGCCTTGGCCGGCGAGGACGACGGCGAGGTGATGGCCGCCTGGGCGGGGCTTGGCTACTACGCCCGCGCCCGCAACCTGCTGGCCTGCGCCCGGGCGGTGGCGCGGGCGCATGGCGGGGTGTTTCCGGCGAGCGAAGAGGGGTTGCGCGCGCTACCGGGCCTTGGCCCCTATACCGCCGCCGCGGTGGCCGCGATCGCCTTCGACGAGGCGACCAATGTGGTTGACGGCAACGTCGAGCGGGTGATGGCCCGGCTGTTCGCGGTGGAGGCGCCCCTGCCCGACGCCAAGCCGGAGCTGAAGCGACTGGCCGGCGGCCTGGTGCGAGAGGACCGCCCCGGCGACTGGGCTCAGGCGTTGATGGACCTGGGCGCCACGATCTGCCGGCCCAAGGCGCCGCTCTGCGAGCGCTGCCCGGTGGCGGCGCATTGCGCGGCGCTGGCGACCGGCGCGCCGGAGACCTGGCCGCGCAGGACCGCCAAGGCGCAGCGGCCGCACCGCCATGGGGTGGCCTATGTGCTGACGCGGGGCGACGAGGTGGCGCTGGTGCGTCGGCCGCCAAAGGGCCTCTTGGGCGGGATGCTGGCGCTGCCAACCAGCGACTGGCGCGCGGCGCGCTGGACCGACGCGGAGGCGATTGCCCAGGCGCCGGCAGAGGCGGCCTGGCGCGGCGTCGGCGAGGTCGAGCACGGCTTCACCCACTTCACCCTGACGCTGCGGCTGTTGCGCGCGGAGGGCTCGGCGGCGGATGTGATCTGGCGCCCGCGCCGGGACCTCGACGCCCTGCCGAGCATCTTCCTGAAGGCCGCGCGGGCGGGGCTTTCCAACCTGCTTTAGGGGGCCAACCTGCTCTAGTGGGCGATGGCCTTTTCCAGGCCTTCCAGCATCTTGGTCCAGGTCTTCTCGTAGGCCTTGCGGCGCTTCTGGTCGCCGGGCAGGAGGCGGCCGTCGAGGTTTTCCTGGATGACGGTGACCTCGGTGCCGCCTTCGCGGGGGGTCAGTTCGAAGGTCACCAGATGGGTGGCGTCCGGCGCGGCGGCGCTGGTGTGGGTGTAGCTGAGCCGCCGCCTGGGCAGGAACGAGCGGACCTGGCCGTGGTCCTCATAGGGCTTTCCGTCGAACTCGCCGTGCAAGACGATCGGCCCGCCGACCTGCCAGTCGGTCACGACGTCGGCGACCATCATGTAGGCCTTCATCCCGCGGCGCGAGGTGAGCGTCTCCCAGACATCGGACGTCGGCGCGGGAATCACCCGCTTGGCCTGGGCGGTGGCGGTCATGCGGTCTCTCCCCAGTCGGTGCTCAGCGATGAACGCCGAGCGGGGCGAAAGGCTTCACCGCGTCCGTCGCGAATCCAGGTTCGTGCGGGGCTCGAAACTTAGGCCGCCAGTTGCTGGCGGACCTTGGCGCGCAGGACATCGATGGGGGCCAGGCCCTTGTCCGACTTGAAGTGCCAGTAGGTCCAGCCGTTGCAGGCGGGCTGCGACTGCACCATGGCGCCCACCTTGTGGATCGAGCCGGAGAGGTCGCCGACCACCAGGCTGCCGTCGGCGCGCACGCGGGCGGCGTGGCGGCCCTTGTCGTCGTAGAGCACGTCGCCGGCGCGCAGCAGGCCCGCCTCGACGATCTGGCCGAAGGGCACCCGTGGCTCGGACTTCTTCGAGCCCGTGACCACCATCTCCTCGGCCGTCGCCGGGATCACCTTTTCGATGCGCGCCTTGGCGAGCCTGGCGTAGGCCGCCTCACGCTCGATGCCGATGTAGCGGCGGCCCAGCCGCTTGGCCGCCGCGCCGGTGGTGCCGGTGCCGAAGAACGGATCGAGGATCACGTCGCCCGGCCGGGTCGAGGCCAGGATCACCCGGTGCAGCAGGGCCTCGGGCTTCTGGGTCGGGTGCGCCTTGACGCCCGCCTCGTCCTTCAGCCGCTCCTCGCCGGTGCACAGCGGCAGGCTCCAGTCCGACCGCATCTGCAGCTCGTCATTGGCCATCTTCATGGCGTCGTAGTTGAAGGTGTAGCGCTTGCCGCCCCGCGACTTGGTCGCCCAGATCATCGTCTCGTGGGCGTTGGTGAACCGCGTGCCCTTGAAGTTCGGCATCGGGTTCGACTTGCGCCAGACGATGTCGTTGAGGATCCAGAACCCCAGGTCCTGCAGGGTCGCGCCGACCCGGAAGATGTTGTGATAGCTGCCGATCACCCACAGGGCGCCGTCGTCCTTCAGGATGCGGCGGCACTCCGAGAGCCAGGCCTTGGTGAAGGCGTCGTAGGCCGCGAAGCTCTCGAAGTGGTCCCAGTCGTCGTCGACCGCGTCGACCTTGGAATTGTCGGGGCGCAGCAGATCGCCGCCGAGCTGCAGGTTGTACGGCGGGTCGGCGAACACGAGGTCGCAGGAACGATCCGGCAGCTTTCGCAGTTCTTCCAGGCAGTCGCCCAGGATGATGGTGTCGGCCGGAACGCTCATACGCGCCTCGTGGATTCAGGTGGCTCGAATCCTGCGCGGGTATGATTAAGGCCGTCCTTCCAAACAGGGTGAACGAGGTGTTAATTCACGGCCAAGGCGCGCCACAAAGTCGCCTTATTCTCTAAATCAATCAATGGGTTGGAACCTTTCGGCCGGCTGGGCGACTTAGCGGTTCCGATGAGTACGCAAGTTCCGCTTAACCCGGACCCCGAGCCCGGCCCGCAGCCGGCCAACCGGTCCGTCAGGCCGCCCGGCAGGCGCCTGAAATGGGCGGCGTCCAGCGCCCTGGCGATCCTGGTGCTGACGCCCGGCGTCCTGCTGGGCGCCCCGCTTGGACGGGCGGCGCTGGGCTGGATCTCCACCCAGGCCACGGACTTGCCGGCCGCGAACCTGTTCGCCGATGAGGACGGCACGGACGGCGCGCGCCGCCTGAAGGACTCGTTGGGGCTCCGCCGCGGGCGCACCCCGGTGCTGGCGGCGCGCCCGGTCGCGCGGTCCTCGGCGTCCGTCAGCGATGCGACGGCGCCGGTCGTCCCGAAGATCCCGCTCTTCCAGCTCACCGCCGACGAACAGGACCCGAACCAGGCGCTCGGTCTCGACTCGGTGGCGCTCGATCCCCTGGCCAGTTCGAAGGGCGGCAGCTCCGTCGCGACCCAGGATGACGAGGGTTCCGGCGGGCGCGGCGGCGGCGGCGGGTTCGCCGGCGGCGGCATGGGCGGCGGCGGCGGTTCCGGCGCCAGCGGCGACGGCTCGATCCTGGGCGCCATGTCCAATGGTCTTACCGGCGGTCTTAGCGCCGGCGATGCAGCGAGCGGAGCGGCGGATCCCAATGGCCAGGGCTCGGTGCTTGGCCTGACGCCGCCCGACGGCGCGGCGCTGAGCGCCTCACCCATTCCAGAGCCGCGGGCCTGGAGCCTGCTGATCGCCGGTCTTGGCCTGGCGGGCGCGGCGCTTCGCCGGACCCGCCGGCGCGGTCAGGAGGCGATGGCCTTGCGGGCGCGTTCCAACGCCTTGTCGGCGATCTGACGGCTGGGCTGCTGCCTGGGCATCCGGTTCCAGGCGTCGAGGGCCGCGACCTTGTAGGCCTCGGCGAGCGTTGGATAGTTGAAGGTGTTCTCCACGAAGTAATCGAGCGTTCCCTCCAGATTGAGCACCGCCTGGCCGATATGGATCAGCTCGGTCGCGCCTTCGCCGACGATGTGGACGCCCAGCAGGCGCCGCGTCTCGAGCGCGAACAGCATCTTCATGAAGCCGGACGAGATGCCCATGATGTGGCCGCGGCTGGTCTCGCGGAACCGCGCCACGCCGCACTCGTAGGGGATGCCGCGCTCACGGGCCTGCTCCTCGTTCATGCCGATGGTGGAGATCTCCGGCACCGAATAGATGCCATAGGGGAAGAACTCCGGCGCGGCCTGGGCGGGCGTGTTGAAGGCGTGGCAGGCGGCGATGCGGCCCTGCTCCATGGAGGTCGACGCCAAGCTCGGGAACCCCACGATGTCGCCCGCCGCGTAGATGTGCGGCACGGCGGTCTGGAAGCTCGCCTTGTCGACGCTGAGGCGGCCGCGCTCGTCGGTCTGCAGGCCGCAGGCGTCGAGGCCCAGGCCTTCGGTCGCGCCTTCGCGGCCGGCGGAGAACAACACCATGTCGGCGTGCAGCTCGCGGTCGTCGGTGAGCTTCAGGTGGCAGTGCTGCGGGCCGACCACGTCGGCGGAGACCACCTTGGCGCCGAAACGCACGATGACGCCGCGCTCGCGCAGGTCGTGCAGGAATTCGTCCGCCAGCTCCCGGTCGAGGAACGGCATCAGCACGTTGTTCGGCTCGATCAGGGTGACCTTCACGTCCAGCGCCGAGAAGATCGAGGCGTACTCCACCCCGATGACGCTGGCGCCCACGACCACCAGTTGGCGCGGGATGCGGGTGAGTTCGATGATCTCGTCGGAATCGACGATGTGCTCGCCGTCGAAGCCGATGTGGACCGGGCGATAGGGCCTGGTGCCGCAGGCGATCAGGAACTTCTCGCCGGTGTAGTCCGACACCCCGCCGGCGCCGAGCACCGACAGGCTGTTGGGGCCGGTGAAGGTGGCGACGCCCTCGATGGTGTCGACGCCGTTGCGGGCGAACTGGTGCTCCAGCACGTCGACCTCGTGGCCGAGCGTGATGTCCAGGCGCCGGCGCAGGTCCTCGGCGCCGATGTGCTGCTTGGCCCGGTAGGCGCGGCCGTAGAAGCCGCGCTCGCGCCAGCCGGAGAGGTTCAGCACCGTCTCGCGCAGGGTCTTGGAGGGAATGGTGCCGGTGTGCACCGAGACGCCGCCGACGCGCTTGCCGCGCTCGACCACCAGCACGCGCTTGTTGAGCTTGGCCGCCTGGATCGCGCCCCGGCGCCCGGCCGGACCCGATCCGATGACGATCAGGTCGTAGTGGTTCTGCGACAAAGTCCCCTCCCCGGCGTTCTGCGGGCGAGTAACCTTAAGCGCCAGGGGTTAACCTGGGATTTTGGAAGACTTTACGAGGCGTTAGCGTCGCCCCAGCGCACCATGGCGCCGTGTGGGTGGACCTCCGCGAGCTTGCGCTCCTGGCCGCCCGGCCAGAGCGTGAGGCGGACTTCCATGCCCATCATGTCCTCGGGAGGCTCCATCCGCAGCCAGGCGAAGGGGGCGTCGGCCGTGGCTGCCGCGCCAAGCTCGCCGATCAGCGCCCGCAGCGCCGCGCGGTTCTGGGGCGTCATGTATTGCCAGAACACCGAATGGTAGAGGACGGTCGCCGCGCCGGCTCGCGGCCGGACCTTGGCGCGCACCCAGTCCGCCGCGTCCGCGGCCTCCACATGCACGCGGTTCGTCCGGGTCACGGCGATGGCGGCGCGCAACCTCGCCAGCCGCTCGGGCTGGTCGGCCCAGACGTAGGCCATCAGCCGGCGCCGCTGGACGGGATCGTCGAGGTCGGTGGGCCGCCGGTCGCAGGCGGCGCGTTCGATGACCTCTATGGGCGCGTCGACGGGCGGCGCGGGGCCGGTCCAGTCGGCGTCCATCCGCACGGCGGCGGCCGGATCGCCCCAGGCCGCCTCGCCCATCCGGTAGCGGTAGCGATCCCAGGAGAGGTTGAGGCCGGCGCTGGCGGCGATCTCGAAACAGCGCATCGGCAGGCCGCCCGTCGCCTGGGCGATCTCGAGGAAGCCGCCCAGCAGGCAGATCGAGCGGCGGACCTCGTTGGTCTGCGGCTCGTGGGTCATGAAGGCGGCCAGCCGGCCGGCGCGTTCGACCATGGCCACGCGCACCGCCGCCCAGATGGCGTCGGCCTCCAGCGCGTCATAGGCGGCGGAGACGGCCGGATCGTCGCCGGAGAGCGCCAGCTCATGCCAGCTACCGATCAGCCGAAGCGGCGTGGCGGCGTCGAACTGCGCCTGCAACGGCTGGCCTTCCCACGGCGCCAGCAGCCCTCGCACCGGTCCGCCCGCCAGGGCGTCGTCCGTCGCGCGCTCCAGCAGGTCGGCGTTCAGGGGCGAACCCAGGCTGCGGCAGAACCCGGCTTGCAGGCGCAAGGCGTTGATCACGTCGGGAACGGGGGCGTCGCTCATGCCGCCAGGGGCCGCGATGGGCCGGCGGGGTCAAGCTTGATTCAGCCGATCAATCCTCGAACGCCAGCTCGTCCTGGGCGAGGTCGGCATAGACCTCCATCGGATTGCGGCCCATCAGCGCCAGCTTGACCGGGCCCCAGGCCATGCGGTGGATTTCACAGGGGCCGAGCGTCAGCAGGCCATCCGCGTGGACCTGGGCGCGGTAGCCCTTGTGGCTGGCGAAACCGTAGCCGGGGTAGCGCTGGTCCATCTCGACCATCAGCCGGTCGCGGGCGACCTTGGCCAGGATCGAGGCCGCGGCGATCGACTTCGACTTGCCGTCGCCGCCGACCACGGTCTTCACCTCGCAGGGCAGGTTGAAGCGGTAGTTGCCGTCCACCAGGGCGAAGGCCGGCGCGATGCCCAGGCCCTCGACGGCGCGGCGCATGGCCAGGCCCGAGGCGTGCAGGATGTTCAGCGCCGCGATCTCCTCGACGCTGGCGAAGCCGACGCACCAGGCGACCGCCTTGGCCTTGATCTCGATCTCCAGGGCCTCGCGGGTCTTGGCCGAGAGCTTCTTGGAGTCGTCCAGGCCCTTGGGAACCTTCTTCAGGTCGAGGATCACGGCGGCCGCGCTCACCGGCCCGGCCCAGGGGCCGCGCCCGGCCTCGTCGACGCCGCAGACCGGGCCGCCGATGAAGGCCTTTTCCAAGAGCAGGGTCGGCCCGCGCGCCACGCCTATTCGCCCACCGAGACCGAGACGATGTGTTCGTTCTTCTTGTTGACCGCGATGCGCACCAACGGCGGGCCATCCTTGCGGTCGGCCGGGCGGTAGAAGGTGACTTCCCAGAGGGCGCCGTAGTCGCTGACCTCCGAGCGCCAGCCGGCGTAGGCCTCCAGATGCCGCCGCTGGAGCTCGGTCTGGGCGAGCGCCGTGGCGCGGCCCTGGTTGATCTCGCCGATATGCACCGGCCCCACCGACTGGCAGGCCGCCAGGCCGGCGGTCAGGGCGAGGGCCAGTGCGAGCCTGCGGATCATCGCGCCTCTCCCAGCTTGCGGATCGGCGCGTGGCGGTGGCAGCAGGTCAGGTGGTCGTTGACCATGCCGACCGCCTGCATCCAGGCGTAGACGATCACCGGACCGACGAACTTGAAGCCCTTGGCTTTCAGCGCCTTGGAGACCTCGACCGCCAGTGGGGTCTGTGCCGGCACGTCGGCGATGGAAACGCAGCCGGTCTGGATCGGCTTGCCGCCGGTGAAGCTCCAGCAAAAGGCGGAGAAGTCCTCGCCCGCGTCGCGCATGGCCAGGTAGATCCTGGCGCTGGAGATCGCCGCGTCGATCTTGGCGTTGGAGCGCACGATGCCGGCGTCGGCCATCAGCCGCGCGCGGTCCGCGTCGCCGTAGCGGGCGACCTTTTCCGGGTCGAAGTTGTCGAAGGCGGCGCGGAACGCCTCGCGCTTGCGCAGGATGGTGATCCAGGCGAGGCCCGCCTGGAAGCCGTCCAGCACCAGCTTTTCCCAGAGCGCGCGGCTGTCGTACTCCGGCACGCCCCATTCGGTGTCGTGGTAGGCTTCATAGAGCGGGTCGCCGGCCATGCCGCGCCAACCGCATCGAACGATCTCGGTCATGGCGGCCACCTTTGGCGAAGGCGGAAGCCGGCCGCAAGAGGTGGCGGTAAGCGGCCTTCCGCCGCGCTAGGCGAGCTCTTCGCCGAGGGCGCTCTGGAACCAGGCCGGGCGCTCCAGCCGGACCGGATGGCCGTCTGCCGTCAGGCCACCGTTCGCCGCGCGGTCGAGGCGCATCAGCGCGATGGCGCGGCCCTCGCCCACCGAGGTCACCTCGCCGGCGCGCAGTTCGCCCGCCAGGACCTCGGCGCCGACCGCGGGCGGCGGGCCATCGAAGGCGATGGGCAGCATGCGGCTCTTGATCTGGCCGCGGCGCTTCATGCGCGACGTGGTCTCCTGGCCGACGAAACAGCCCTTCTTGAAGTCGATGCCGTGCAGCAGGTCAAAGTTGGCCTCGATGGGATAGGTCCGGTCGGAGCCCCAGTCGGCGGGGCCCGGCACGCCCAGCGCCAGCTTCCGCGCCTCGCGGGCGGCCTCGTCGGCGATGGCCGCGCCGGCCGGAGCCTCGACGCCATAGCCGCGCCAGCCCAGGTCCGGCAGGCGGGGATCGGCGACCCAGCCCGCGCCCGGCGCCGCGTCCGCCCCATATAGGATCGAGACCGGGGTCTCGTCCGCGGCCAGCTCCACCTTGGCGCGGAGGCGGTACATCGTCAGCCGCTGCAGCAGGGCCTGTCGGTGCTCTGCCAGCACGTCCAGCCAGCAGCCGTCCTCGCGCCCGACCAGGAAGAGGTCGTAGAGCAGGCGGCCCTGCGGTGTCAGCAGGGCGCCAAACCGCGCCTCGCCGGGCGCCAGCGTCTCCACATCCTGGGTGATCAGCCCCTGCAGGAAATCCCGCCAATCGGGGCCGGAGACGGCGATCAGGGCGCGGCTGGGCAGGGGCGCGAAGGTCAGGGCTGGGCTCATCCCCGCAATTTGGGGCGTCCGGCGGTGGAGCGCCAGCGCCGCGCCCTCTATAGATGGCGCAATGGCCCGCGGCGCGTTTCCCATCCTGTTCATCACGTCGAACCGCATCGGCGACGCGGTGCTGTCGTCGGGGCTGGTCAAGCGCCTGTCGGACGAGATCCCCAACGCCCGCTTCACCATCGTCGCGGGGCCGGTGGCGGCGCCGCTGTTCGAGGAGGTTCCGGCGCTGGACCGGATCATCGAATTCGCCAAGGCCAAGGGCGGCGGCCACTGGTTCGACCTGTGGCGGCAGGTGCGCGACAAGCGCTGGGGCCTGGTGGTCGACCTTAGGGGCTCGGGCCTCTCGCGGTTCGTGTCCACCCGGCGGCGGGCCGTCTGGCGGAAGAACTCCGGGACGCCGGTGCACAAGGTGATCGAGGCCGCGCGCATCCTGAAGATCGAGGATGAACCGGCGGCGCCCTACATCTTCACCACGCCGGAGACCGAGGCGCGGGCCGCGGAGCTGACCGCCGGCTCCGGCCCGATCCTGGCGCTCGCGCCCGCCGCCAACTGGCTGGGCAAGACCTGGCCGCTGGAGCGGTTCTCGCGGGTGGCCATGCGCCTCTTGGATCCCGAAGGGCCGATGAAGGGCGGCCGGCTGATGGTGCTCGGCGGGCCGGAGGACGCCAAGCTGGCGCGCGAGCTGAAGGACGTGGTCATGCGCAACCAGTTCATCAACCTGACCGAGGGCGTGGACCTGCTGACCGCCTACGCCTGCCTGAAGCGGGCGCGGCTGTTCATCGGCAACGATTCGGGGACCATGCACATGGCTGCCGCCGCCGGCGTGCCGACGCTGGGCCTGTTCGGCCCGTCCGACGAGACCCACTATGGCCCCTGGGGCGCCAACACCCGCGTGGCGCGGGGGCCGCGCAGCTTCGAGCAGATCCGCAGCGTTGACCCGGGCTTCGGCCAGGCGCTCTGTCACATGATGGATCTGAGCGTCGACACGGTGGCCGCCGCCGCCGAGGAGCTGCTCGCGGCCACGGACGACGTCCAAAGCCCATCCCCGACCGCAACCTCCGAGGCCTGAGTATCCCGATGCCTGAGACCTATGACCTGATCGTCCGTGGCGGCGAGGTGGTGAACCATGCCGGTCGGGGCCTGGCCGACGTGGGCGTGCGCGGCGGCAAGATCGTCGAGGTCGGCGACCTGGGCCAGGCCTCGGCCGGCCAGGTGTTCGACGCCACCGGCCTGACGGTGATGCCGGGCGTCATCGACACCCAGGTGCACTTCCGCGAGCCCGGGCTGGAGTGGAAGGAAGACCTGGAGTCGGGGTCGCGGTCGGCGGTGCTCGGCGGCGTGGTGGCGGTGTTCGAGATGCCCAACACCGAGCCCACCACCACCGATCCGGACGCGCTGGCCGACAAGCTGAAGCGGGCCAACGGGCGGATGCACACCGACCACGCCTTCTATGTCGGCGGCACCCACGCGAACGCCCGCTGGCTGGGCGAGCTGGAGCGGCTGCCCGGCTGCTGCGGGGTCAAGGTGTTCATGGGCGCGTCCACCGGCTCCCTGCTGGTGCAGGACGACGAGGGCATCGAGCAGGTGCTGCGCCATGTGAACCGCCGCGCCACCTTCCACTCCGAGGACGAGTACCGCCTGGCCGACCGCCGCCCGCTGGCCCGCACCGGCGACTGGACCAGCCACTATGAGGTGCGCGACGCCCAGACGGCGATCCAGTCCACCGAGCGGCTGGTGCGGATCGCCACCGCGCTCGGCAAGCGCATCCACGTGCTGCACGTGACCACCGCCCAGGAGGTCGCCTACTTGGCCGACCACAAGGATGTGGCGAGCGTCGAGTTCACCCCGCAGCACCTGACGCTGGAGGGGCCCGAGGCCTATGAGCGGCTGAAGGGCTACGCCCAGATGAACCCGCCGATCCGCACCGCCGAGCATCGCGCCGCGCTGTGGGCGGCGCTGGCCAACGGCCTGCCCGACGTGATCGGCTCCGACCACGCGCCGCACACCTCGGAGGAAAAAGCCCGGCCCTATCCGGCCTCGCCGTCGGGGATGCCGGGCGTGCAGACCCTGCTGCCGGTGATGCTGACCCATGTGGCCGAGGGGCGCCTGACGCTGGAGCACCTGGTCGACCTGACCAGCCATGGCGCGAACCGCCTGTTCGGCCTGGCCGACAAGGGCCGCATGGCCGAGGGCTACGACGCCGACCTGACCATCGTCGACCTGAAGGCGCGGCGCACCATCCGCCACGACATGATGGCCAGCCGCGTCGGCTGGACGCCGTTCGACGGCATGGAGGCCAAGGGCTGGCCGGTGGCGACCATCATCCGGGGCACCGTGGTGATGCGCGACGACGAGGTCATCGCCCCGCACCTGGGCCAGCCGGTGCGCTTCGGCGAGACCCTGGTGACCTAGGCGGCGTCTAGGACAGCGTCAGCGAGCCGCCCAGATCGAGCGGCTGCGGCCCGAAATATTGATATAGAGGAAGTCGCGCTCGAGGCCCTTGCTCAAGACCGGCGTGACGCCGTGATAGCTGTTGTTCTGGCACGGGAAGAACACGCCAAGGTTCGCCTGCGGACGCAGCTGCGCCACCTGCACGACTTCACTTGGGCGCGGATGACGCGGGTAGTCGGCGATCGCTTTCGGCTCCTTGTGGCCGAAGATCAGCAGGTCGCCGCCCTCCATGCCGATGGCCTCGGCGTCGGTGAAATAGATGATCAGGGAACACAGCCGGTTGGGCCGGTCGCAGTGCGCCGGCTTGGCGTAGCCGCCCGTGCTCTTGTGGATGTCCAGCCGGGTGAAGAGACCGACCTTTCTGGGTTTGCGGAACGGATCCAGCGCCGCATTGAGGCCCAGCACCACCTTGTCGCCGAAGGTCGCGGTTTCCGACAGCACCTCGCGAGGTTCGACGTAACGCGGATCGACGTGGGACTGGTCCATCTTGATCCGCAGACCAATGTCGTCGAGGTGATCGGCGAAAACCTCGCGGAACTTGTCGGCGAAGGCTTCGGAGTTGATGTAGTTGGCGAATTCGCGCCAGGCCGCCGAGCGCTCGGTCAGCGCGGTGAACGCTGAATCGCCGCGATAGATGTCGAAACCCGAGCCCGTCCGGCTGCCCACGGCGCCGTGAGCGGCCGACTGATCCGAAAAGGTCGATGAACTGGGGAAATCCGCGCGCAGATCGTTGAAGAAGGATTCAGTCAGGATTCCCGGCTTTACGACGTGTGGAAACGGAGCCGCCTGGACATCCCCTGAGTTGATCTGAAGCATGTCTGGCTGTCCCAATTCCGATCAGAATTTTCCCGATCCTTGGCAGAAAGCAAGATCGTTTCCAAGCGCGTTCGCGCGTTGGACGCGCGCGGCGGCCAGGCCGATCGCGGGGGGTGAATGTCTCGTATCGCAGGGGCCCGAGTGGGGGTTGCGCAAGCGGTCTCCGACCGCGTGAAAGACGCCGCGGTTCCTTACGCCAGCCCCAGCTCCTGCTTCGCTTTCCTGGTCAATCTGGCCGCGATCAGGGCGTGGGCGTTGACCAGCCAGTCGGCCATGGCCTCATCGTCCGCCGCGTCCAGGTCGACGATCACCCAGGAGCCCTTGTGCAGATAAGGCGCCTGGCGGGCCGGCCCGCCGTTGGTGAGCACCTCGAAGCCGATCTCGCTCACCTTGAACGACAGCCCGCCCTGCAAGCCGCAGATGGCGAACACCTTGCCGCCCACCTTGTAGACGTCGGAGCCGCCCCACTGGACGACCTTGGTCGCCGCCGGGAGCGCCAAGGCCACCGCCTCGATCTGCTCCCGGGTCATGCCGGCCTCAGGCCTCGACGCCGACGCCGATCGGGCAGGTGACGCCCGTGCCGCCGATGCCGCAGTAGCCGGCCGGGTTCTTGGCCAGGTACTGCTGGTGGTAGTCCTCGGCGAAATAGAACTCGCCAGCCGGGACGATCTCGGTGGTGATCTTGCCGAAACCCCTGGCCGACAGCGCCTGCTGATAGGCCTCCTTCGAGGCCTGGGCGGCCGCTTCCTGGGCGTCGTTCGCCGGATAGACGCCCGAGCGGTACTGGGTGCCGATGTCGTTGCCCTGGCGCATGCCCTGGGTCGGGTCATGGCTCTCCCAGAACACCTTCAGAAGCGCGGCGTAGGTGGTGACCTTGGGGTCATAGACCACCAGCACCGCCTCGGTATGGCCGGTGCGGCCGGTGCAGACCTCCTCATAGGTCGGGTTTGGGGTGATGCCGTTCACATAGCCGACGGCGGTGACGTAGACGCCGGGCAGGCTCCAGAACTTCTTCTCCTCGCCCCAGAAGCAGCCCATGGCGAACACCGCCGTTTCCAGGCCCTCGGGATAGGGCCCCTTCAGCGCATGGCCGTTGATGAAGTGGGTCTGGGCGGTGGGAATGGGATGCGCGCGGCCCGGCAGGGCGGTGTCCTGGGTGGGCATTTCCAGCGTCTTGCGTCCAAACATTCGGGGCCTCCTTGCCGTCGCTGATCAACATAGTGAGCGGCGCATAACTTTACATCTGTCCCGTGGGTGACGTTAGGGAAGTTTCGTGCCAGTCTTTCCGAGAACGTCGTTAGGGAGAGCCTTCCATGCAACGCGCGTTGAAAGCCGCCATGATCGGCGGATGCCTGACCCTGCTCGCGGGCGGCGGGACGGCCCTGGCCAATGGAGGCGGCGGTGGCGGGGTTTCGGCCGGCGGCGCCGGCTCGCTGCCGGGCGCGTCGGGGCCCAGCTACGACCCCTCTGCGGAATACGCCAAGGCGATCGTGGCGTTGAAGGCCAACAACTACAAGGACGCCGCCCGCGCCGCCGAGCACGTCACTGAGGTCGTGCCGACCAACCCGGACGCCTGGCGCCTGCTGGGCATGGCGCGGGCCGGGACCAACGATTGGCGGGGCTCGCGCCGCGCCTATGAGAAGGCCGTCAAGCTGAAGCCCGACGACGCCAGCTCGCACGCGGGCCTGGGTCTGGCGCTGGCCAACCTGAAGGACCCCAAGGCCCAGGCCGAGGACGACTGGCTGAAGGCCAAGGTGCAGGCCTGCGCCGACACCTGCCCCGAGGCGGCTCAGCTCAAGGACTTCTCCTCGACGGTGGAGAACGCGATGAACCCGGCGGCGGCCGGGGCGCCCAAGCCCACCGCCATGCTCGACCGCTCATTGCTGTTCGGGGGCGCCAAGACGGGCGACGCCGCCTATGTCCAGGCCGTCAGCCTGATCAACGACCGCCGCTATGACGAGGCGCTGGCCTCGCTGGCCAAGGCGCAGGCGGTGTTCGGGCCGCACCCCGACATCCTCACCTACGAGGGCTACACCTGGCGCAAGAAGGGCGACTACGCCAAGGCCGAGGCCTACTACAAGGAAGCGCTGGCCATCGCGCCCGACCACATCGGCGCCACCGAGTACTACGGCGAGCTGAAGGTGGTGCGCGGCGACATCAAGGGCGCGCGCCTGATGCTGGCCCGCCTGGACAAGATCTGCACGTTCGGCTGCGCCGACGCTGAGGAGCTGCGCCGTTGGATCGACGTCGGCGGCGACCCGCAACAGCACTAGCGGGGGCCTGCTTCGCCGCCCTTGGGCTGTCCGGCGCAAGCGCGCTGGCGGCCCTGGGCGACGCGCCGATCCGCGGCATGCTGTGGGTCGCCAAGGACGCCGATCCCGCGCGCGCCCTGGGCTCGGTCCCCACCGAGTGCCTGAAGCCGCCCGCCGATGCGGCCCTCGCCGCCAAGGTGGAGATCGGCCGCGCGGCCTTCCGCACCCCGGTGCTGCTGGGCGGCCAGGCGGCGCGGGCGGGGATCACCTGCGAGACCTGCCACCGGGACGGGCGCGGCAACCCGGACTTCCACTTCCCCGGCGTCTCCGGCGCGCCCGGCACGGCGGACGTCACCAACGCCTTGTTCTCCACCCACCGCGACAACGGGATCGAGGACCCCAAGCCGATCCCCGACCTTTCCGGCCCCAAGGCGCAGTTGAAGGTCGCGCAGGACCCGGCTGAGAACAAGCTGAAGCCCTTCATCCACGGCCTG
>DATAUR010000122.1:0-21466 GCA_036268175.1 Phenylobacterium sp.
CGCGACGTGGCCCTGATCAAGACCGAGCCCCGGGGCAGGGTTGCGCTCGCCATCAACCGCGCCGTTCCCGCGGCGGGAACCCAGGTCTACGCGATCGGAACGCCGCTCGATCCGAAGCTGCAGAGCACGGTCACCCGCGGGATCGTCTCGGCCAACCGGATCGTCGACGGCTTCAGCTTCATCCAGAGCGACACGCCGGTGACCCACGGCAACAGCGGCGGGCCGCTGCTGGACGAAACCGGCGCCGTGGTCGGCCTCACCGACTGGGGCGTCCCGTCGGAGAAGGGCTCGACGCTGAATTTCTTCATTCCGATCGGGGACGCCCTCGATTTCCTCGCTCTCAAGACCGGGAACTGATCCATGCGCCGCCGCGCCTTCCTCACCGCCGCCGCCGGCATGGCCGCGTCCGCCCTGGCCACGCCGAAGCTTTCCTGGGCCGCGGCGCCCAGCGGTCTCACCTCGATGACCAAGGACGCCAAGCCGATCTCGGTGGAGGAGCGGCGCCGGCGGATCGCGCGTTTGCAGCGGGCCATGGCCGAACGCGGCGTGGGGGCGATGATCATGGAGTCGGGCTCCAGCCTCGACTACTTCACCGGCGTCCAGTGGCATCGCTCGGAGCGCACCACCGCCGCGGTGATCCCGGCCAAGGGCGATATCGTCATCGTCACCCCGGCCTTCGAGGAGCCGTCGGTGCGCGAGACCCTGGCGGTCGGCGACGACGTGCGGCCCTGGGACGAGCATGAGAGCCCCTTCGTCCGCATCGTCGGCGCCCTGAAGGATCGCGGCGTCGCCGGCGGCCCCATCGCCTTCGAGTCGACCACCCGGCTGTTCATCGTCGACGGGGTGCGCGACGCCGGCGGCGGGGCCTACAGCGTGGTCTCCGGCGACGCGCTGGTGAAGGACGTGCGCCTGATCAAGTCGCCGGCCGAACTCGCCCTGATGCAGACCGCCAACGACGTGACGCTCGCCGCCCTGCGCCACGTCCACGCCAACGTCCACGCGGGCATGAGCCCCGGCGAGATCGGCGCCCTGATGAACGCCGCCACCGTGGCGCTGGGCGGCGCGCCGGAGTTCGCGCTGGTGCTGATCAACGAGGCCAGCGCCTATCCGCATGGCAGCCATCAGAAGCAGACCCTGCGCGAGGGCTCGGTGATCCTGATGGACGTGGGATGCACGGTGCACGGCTATCAGTCGGACATCTCGCGCACCTGGGTGATGGGCCAGGCGACGCCCAAGCAGCGCAAGGTCTGGGACACCGTCAAGCGCGGCCAGGAGATCGCGCTCGCCACCGCCAAGCTGGGGACGCCCGTGGGCGCCATCGACGACGCGGTCCGGGCCTATTACGAGACCCAGGGCTGGGGCCCCGGTTACCATCTTCCGGGCCTGTCGCATCGCACCGGCCACGGCATCGGCCTGGACGGCCACGAGCCGCCCTACCTGGTGCACGGCGACGCGACCCCGCTCGCGCCCGGCATGTGCTTCTCCGACGAGCCCGGCATCTACATCCCAGGGGAATTCGGCATCCGGCTGGAGGATTGCTGGCATATGACCGACGCTGGGCCGAAGCTGTTCACGGGCCTTGCCAAGTCGCTGGACGACCCGATCTGACGCCGCGTCAACGGCTTTTAACCAAGTCGCTGAAAAAACTGTGGTTACCGGGCGTGAAAGACTGGGAGGTAACCCTATTCCTTCATGTCTTCGACACCATTCCGGGGCGTTCATGCCGGCGCGTGATTGGCGGGGGGGCTCGTTCAATCGGAGGTCGGCGTGACGCCCTCAGGACCCAGCACGACGGACCGCGGCGGGCACGCCGCGTCGCCGAACCCGACTCCCCGGACGCGGCTCGAGGAGCATCGCGAGCTTGACCACAGGCTGGCCAACAGCCTGCAGCTGGCGGCCGACTTCCTGATCTTCGAACACACCCGCGCCACCGATCCGCATGCGCGCGCGGCCCTGGTGGAGACCGCCGACCGGCTGTCCGCCGTGGGCCAGATGCACCGCTTCCTGGCCGCCCATCACGGGTCCACCGGCGTGGACCTGGACCCGTTCCTGACCGAGTTCGGCAAGCTGATCGGCGACACCACCGGCCTGCACTGCTCGGTGGAGGCCGAGCCGATGATGGCGCCCGCCGAGACCGCCCAGCAGCTGGCCATCGCCATCAACGAGCTGGCGATGAACGCCGCCAAGCACGCCTATCCCTGGGGCCACCGCGGCGCCCTGCACATCACCAGCCGCCGGCGGGGCGACACCCTGGTGGTGGGCGTCGCCGACGATGGCCAGGGGCTGGGCGCGGGCTTCACGGCGCGCCAGTCGCAGGGCCTGGGCATGACCATCGTCGAGGCGATCGTGCGCCAGTTGCGCGGCACGTTCCACGCGATCAGCGACAATGGCGCGCGCTTCACCATCACCGTGCCGCTGCCGTCCGGCGCCGCGCCGGCCCCGCGCTCCTTCGCCAAGGACCCCTAGTTCGGGGTCTGGATCGCCGAGAGCTTCCAGGGCCCGCCCATGTGCCGCGCGAAGGTCCAGAGCTCCGTGGTCTGGCTGGGCGTGGCGGGATCGCCCGACAGCACCGCGCCGGTGGTCCGGTCGCGCATCAGGTCGATGCTCTCGTACTTCATGGCGGCGGTGGCGTATTCGATGTCGCCCTCGCGCCAGGCCTCGCCGACGTCGGCCTGCAGGAGGTGCGTGCCGGTGACCTCGTTCCTGCGGCCATGGGTGGCGTTCTCGCTCAGCTCCTCCGACAGGTAGGAGACGATCTCCGGGGTGCAGCGGTCGCGGAGCGCCGCATAGTCCTCGCGGCCGAAGGCGTCCTGGATCTCCTTCAACAGGGTCTCGAAGGCCTGCTGGTCCTGCGGGGTGATCGGGATCTCCCAGCCGCCGGTGGTGGGCACATAGGGCGAGCCGGGCGCCGGGCCGCCGCCGAAGCCGCCGCCACCCCCGCCGAACCCTGCCGGACCGCCGTAGGACGGCTGCGCTTCATAGGGCGAGTAGGCGGCGCCGCGCCGGCGAAACAACCGCATCACGAAGCTGACGACGAAGAACAGGATCAGCAGCTGGATGACGATGGTCAGCAGGCCGCCGCCACCGCCGCCCCAACCGGACCCGCCCCAGCCGCCGCCCCAGCCATGGCCCATCAGCCCGCCGATCAGGCCGCCGGCCAGCAGGCCGCCGAAGAAGCCGCCGCCCCGGAACCCGCCATAGCCGCCATAGCCCGGCTGATAACCGGCATAGCCCGGCATGCCGGGCCTGGGCGCATAGGCGCCGCCGGGCATCGCGCCTGGCGCAGTCATCGAGCGCTGGACCGGCGAGACGTAACCCGGCGAGGTCGAGGTGGGGGCCGGCTGTGAATAGGTGCGGGAACCCCGGCTGCCGAAGCTGCCGCCCCGGCGGGCGTCGGCCGGCTGGACGAAAAGAAGGCCCATCGCCAGCGCCACGCCCAGCGCGGCGGCGATTCTGGACCCGAGACGATTGGTCATTGGAAACTCCCCTAACGGTCTTCATGTAAGTCGCCGCCGCGGGCGCTTCCAGATGAGGCTGTCGATCACGAGATAGTGGCGCCGGCGCCGTTTCGTCGCAGGCCAAGGCTTGACCCCGGCGGTGCGGCCCCCGAGGTATCCTGTCACGAACCCGCCGTCAGAGGCCGCCCGCGATGAATCCGTTCCCCGAAGACATCTTCACCGAGCCGCAGGACGTGGACCCCGACACGCTCGCCAACCTCGGCCCCCTCGCCCGGCTGGCCGGCGTCTGGGAAGGCAAGAAGGGCATCGACCTCAACCCCAAGGCCGATGGGCCGGAGCGGCGGCAATATCTCGAGCGCATCGAGATGCACCCCATCGATCCGCAGGCCAACGGGCCGCAGCTGCTCTATGGCCTGCGCTACCACATCCACATCAACACCGAGGAAGAGGACATCACCTTCCACGACCAGGTCGGCTACTGGTCCTACGAACCCGCCACCGGCCTGATCCTGCAGAGCCTGACGATTCCGCGCGGCCAGGCGGTTCTGGCCGCCGGCCGGGCGAACGCCGACGGCTCGGGCCTCAGCGTGGCGGCCAGGCGCGGCGAGACCGAGTACGGCATCGTCTCCACCGCCTTCCTGGAATACGCCTTCCGCACCGACAGCTACGACCTCGCCATCACCTTCAACGCCGACGGCAGCTGGTCCTACGTCTCCGACACCCTGCTCAGCGTGCGCGGCCGGGCCGAACCGTTCCGCCACCGCGACCGCAACACCCTGCACAGGATCGGCGGGGCCAAGCCCAATCCGCTCGCCCTGATCGCCGCCGCCGAGCCGGCCTAACCGCCTCAGCCGCCTGTCGGGTTGGGCTTTTCCGGCGGCAGGTTGGGCGTGCTCTCGATCGGCATGTCGATGTTGTCGCGCAGGCTGGCGGCCTTCATCGCCTCGTGGATGTTGTTCGGCCCGTTGCCGTCGGTGGTCTTGAAGGCCAGCGTCGCCGGCTCGGCGCGGTGCTCCGCGACGTTCTCGAAGCCGCCCTGCGGGGTGGCATTGAAGGTCAGGTTGTAAGCCTGGCCGGGCTCGCTCGTGCAGAGCAGGACGAAGGTCTTCTTGTCGTCCAGCAGGCGAGGCGTCTTCACGCAGGGAAGCGTCGGGCTGCCGGGCGCGGCGCCGAAATCGAAGCCGGTGCTCAGCATCGGCTGGTCGAAGGTGACGGTCAGCACCAGGATCCCGGCCGACAGCGCCTGGCCGGCGGCGGGATAGGATTTCACCAGCTTCGGCGCCGAGGTCGCCGGATAGACCGTCACCGGCGAGACCTCCTTCACCGGCGGGGCGGGCGCCTGGGCCGGCGCGGGCGGCGGCGCCGCGAAGGCGGGAGCGCTGAGGAGGCCGGCGGTCAGGGCGAGGACGATCGGACGCATGAGCGCACCCTGCCGCTCAAGATCGACGGGAACAAGGCCGCGACGTTTCAGCCGCCGATCCCCGGCCGGGCCGGCGACAGGGCCTGCGCCGTCACGCCCTGGGCGGCGATGTCGGCGGGCAGGGCCTGGCGTCTGGCCAGCGCCGCGGCGGCGCGGGCGGCGGCCGGCGCGGTCTGGACGCCATAGCCGCCCTGGCCCGCCAGCCAGAAGAAGCCCGGAGCCTGGGCGTCGAAGCCGATGGCCGGCGAGCGGTCGGCGACGAAGCTGCGCAGGCCAGCCCACGACCGCACGATCCGCTGCACCGGAATGTCGGCGGCGGTCTGGACGCGCTCGATGCAGATGGCGATGTCCATCTCCTCGGCCCAGGCGTCGTGCGGCTCGGTCGGGGTCTCGTCGGCGGGCGAGGCCAGCAGGCGCCCCGCGTCGGGCTTGAAGTAGAATTCCTCGTCGACGTCGATGACCATGGGCCAGGCGCGCACGTCGACGCCGGGCGGCGCGTCGACGATCACCGCCGTGCGGCGCATGGGCGTCAGACCGATGGGGCCCGCGCCCGCCAGCCCGGCGACCCGGTCGGCCCAGGCGCCGGCGGCGTTGACGACCACGGCGGCCTCGAAGACCTCGCCGGACGCGGTGCGCACCGACCAGCCTCCAGCGGCCCCGTCTGCGATTGGCGCGATGGCGACCACCTCGCTGGCGAGTCGAATGTCCGCGCCACGCGCCTTGGCGCCACGCAGGAACCCCTGGTGGATCGCCTCCACGTCGGCGTCCATGGCGCCGGTCTCCAGCGCGCCCGCGCCCACGTAGCCGGGCCGCAGCACCGGAACCAGCGCCAACGCCTCCTCGCGGCCGATCGGGGTCAGCGCCGCGGGCTCCGCGGCCAGCAGCGCCGCCAGCGCGTCGGCCTGGTCTGGGCGCCCCACGTAAAGGCAAGGCCGAGCGTTCAGCAGCGGATGCGCGGCGAAGCCCTCCGGCGGCGCCTCGAAGAACGCCCGACTGGCCCGGGTGAGGCCGCGGATCAGCGGATTGCCATAGACCTCGGAATAGAGCGCCGCCGAGCGTCCGGTGGTGTGGTAGCCGTGCGCGTCCTCCCGCTCCAGCAACAGCACCCGCGCCCCGTCGGCGAGCTCATAGGCCGCGCCCGCGCCGGCGATGCCGGACCCGACGATCAGGAAATCGAACGCTGGCACTTAGGCGAACTCCTTCTGAGGCGGGCGCGCAGGAACATCAAAAGCCCACCCCGTCGCGCCCACGAGCTAGGCGCGCCACCGCGACGCCGCAAGCTCGACCGTCGCATGGGCCTCGCCTAGGGTCGCGGCGAATGACGCCGCCCGACCGCTCCGCCGCCCCCAAAGCCTTGGCCCATCCGTCCCTGAGCCGGGGCATGGGCGTCATGGGCGCCCTGTTCCTGACGCTCTCGGCGGAGACCCCGGCGTCGTCGGTGTTCGTGATCCTGCCCGGCGTCGTGCAGGCGGCGGGCTCCGGCGCGCTGATCGCCATGGCCGCGGCCGGGGTCGTGGCGCTGTGCATGGCGCTGACCTACGCCGAACTGGGCTCGACCTTCCCCTCGGCCGGCGGCGAGTACGCCATCGTTGGGACCGTGCTGGGACCGCTGGCCGGGTTCGCGGTGCTGGGGGTCAACCTGATGAACCTGCTGCTGGGCTGCGCGGTGCTGTCGCTGGGCGTGGCGGATTATCTGGGGGCGGTGTGGCCGGGCGTCTCGCCGCTCGGCGCGGCGCTGGGGGCGCTGGCCATCGCCACCGGCCTGGGCGTGCTGAACATCCGATCGAGCGCCCTGGTGACCGGCGCCTTCCTGGCCGTCGAGCTGGCGGCGCTGGCCCTGGTGACCGGCCTGGGCGCGGCGCACCCGGTGCGGCCGCTCTCGGCGCTGATCGCGCACCCGGCGGTGCTGGCGGCGTCGGGGCACGGCTTGCAGGCGGTGGGCCTGGGCGGCATCGCGACCGGAGTGGTGGTCGGCCTCTTCGCCTACGACGGCTACGGGAGCGCGATCTACTTGGCCGAGGAGGTCACCGACGTGCGGCGGCGCCTGGTGCGCGCCGTGCTCTGGGCGCTGGCGGTCACCGCGGTCACCGAACTGGCGGCCTTGAGCGCCGTGCTGGCCGGCGCGCCGGACCTGGCGGGCCTGCTGGCGGCGGGCGACAATATGATCTCCGATTTCGCCACCCACGCCGGCGGCCCACTGCTCGGCCAGGCGATCGGCGCGGGCGTGGCGCTGGCCATCCTCAACGCAGTGATCGCGCTCGTCCTGATCACCGGGCGGCAGGTCTACGCCACCGCCCGCGACGGGGTCTGGCCGGACGCGGCGGGCCGCGCGCTGAGCGCGATCCATCCGCGCACCGGCGCCCCCTGGGTGGCGACGCTGGCGTCCGGCGCGCTGTCGGCGGGCCTTTGCCTCGTGCCCATGAAGCTGTTGCTGCTGCTTTCGGGGTCCAGCGTCACCCTGATCTACATCGCGCTCGCCTGCGCCTGCCTGCTGCACGGGGCCCGCCGCGCCACGGCGCCCGGCTGGAAGCTGCCGCTGTGGCCCGCGCCGCCGTTGCTGGCGCTGGTCCTGTTGATCGTCTTCGCGGCCAGCAGCCTGAAGGATGGGGCGGTCAGTTTCGCGGTCAGCCTGGCCTGCGCCGCCGCCGCCGCCCTCTACTACCGCCTGGTGCTGCAGCCCCGCGCCGGCTGGCGCCTCAGCGGCCCCTCGGTGGAGGCGCCCTGAGGGCTCCTAAGGCCGCGGCTACTCCGTCGCGAAATAGAGATGCCGGTGCTTGTGGCAGCCGGGGTTGAAGCCCGCGCCGCAGCTTGGGCAGCGGCTGTCGCAGGCCAGGTAGGCGTGGACGCTAAGCTCGCCGCCGCAGACGCCGCAGAGGATGGCGGGCTGCGCCCACTCCGCCGCCGGCCACACCGCCGCCTCGTGCCCGGCCAGCGCCGCGTGGCAGTCGAAGCAGGCGTAGTAGGTCTCGCAGCAGCGCATCTTGATGGCGATGATGTCCAGCGGGCTCGCCCAGTGGGCGCAGCGGGTCTGCGGATCGAGGGCGAGGCCACGGACGGGCGGGCGCAAGGGCGAAACTCCGGGCGGGCGGCCAGCGATCTCACGGCCGCGCCCCACGGCTTCTAACGGCCCCCGGCTCAGGGGCAACCGGCCTTGCGGGCGGGGAGCGGCGGCGAGGCCAGGCCGACGTTCCAGTTCCAGGCCAGGTTGCCGGCCTGGCGGCGACGGCAGACCACCGCTTCCTGCAAGGCGTACATCCCCGGCATCAGGTGCTCCGACGGCTCCGGCGTCTGCTCGAAGGCCATGTACGCGCCGTCCGAGTCGTAGGGCCGCCAGGCCGGCTGGCCGCTGGCCTTGGGGACGCCGGTGCGCGCGAAGCTGGTCCAATAGCCGATCATGGCGTCCGACAGCCGCTCTTCCTGCGCCGTCGCCGGCGGTTTGGGCCAGTGGGCGGGCAGCCGGTCGGCGTTGCCGAAGACATAGGGCAGTTCGCCGGCGTGGAAGCCGTGCAGGCCGGCGCTGTCCATGGCCGGATAGCCGTGGTCGAACTCGTAGAGATAGGCCGGCTGGCCCAGCTGCGTCTGCTTCACCGCCAGCCGCTGGGCGGTCCAGCCGTAGAGGGCGTCGCGGGTGGTCGCGATGATGCTCTCCTCCAGATTGGAACTCGGATAGAGGCGCAGGAAGGTGTTGGCGAGATCGCCATAGCGGCTGCGGATCGCCGCCTCATAGGCCGCGGCGCTGGCCGGCGGGCGCGGGGCCAGCATCCGGAGCGAGCGGATCTCGCCGGAGTTGAAGCCGGCCAGCAGGGGCACGGGCGCCTGTTCGCCGCGGTCGAACACCTCGACCAGCTGGCGCGGCAGGATCTTGCCGTCCACGACGCCCGACGCCCCGAAGCCGGCCCGCGCCGCGGCGTTGGCGAGCACGCGCGGGTCCATGGCCCGCAGCGCCGCCAGGTCCGGCGCCTTGAGCTTCGCGGCCAGGGTCTCGCCGGCGCTCTCGGCGGAGGGCGAACCGAACTTCGCCGTCTTCAGCTCCGGGGTGGAAACCATGTAGCCGCTCTCGGAGATCGCCTTGGCGAACAGGCCTCGCGCCGGCGGGGCGGCCATCAGGTACATGACGCTCAAGCCGCCGGCCGATTCACCCGCGATGGTGACGTTGGCCGGATCGCCGCCGAAGGCTGAGATGTTGCGCTTGACCCAGCGCAGCGCCTCGATCTGGTCGAGCAGGCCGTAGTTGCCGGAGACGCCTTGCGCGGACTCCGCGCTCAGCGCCGGATGGGCCAGCCAGCCCAGCACGCCCAGCCGGTAGTTGATGGTGACCACCACCACGCCCCGCCGGGCCAGCTTGGCGCCATCGTAGACGCTCTCGCTGCTGGCGCCGGTGGTCAGCGCGCCGCCGTGGATCCAGAAGAACACCGGCGCCCTCTTCGCGTGCCTCGGCGCCCAGATGTTGAGCGACAGGCAGTCCTCGCTCATCCGCGGCGGGGTCTCGCCATAGAGATTGCCCGGCGGTGAGTCCGGCTGGACGCAGGCGGGGCCGAAGTCCTTGGCGGGCCGCACGCCCTGCCAGTCGGCGACCGGCTTCGGCGGCGTCCAGCGGGCCGGGCCGACCGGCGGCTGGGCGTAGGCGACGCCCTTGAACACATCGAGCCCGCCCTGCGCCTGGCCTTCCACCGCGCCCACCGGCGCGTGCGCCACGGGGGCATGCGCGGCCTGCGCGGGCCCCGCCAGGGCCAGCAGGACGGCGAGGCCTAGGGCGACCGCGAAAGACTGAATGTTGCTCAATCGCCGCTCCTCTTGAGTCTTGGGCGTCTTAGGGTTCGCGGCTGATCGCCAGGAAGCCGGCGGCCATGAACCTGGCCATCCGCTGCTTGACGGCGTTGAAGTCGTTCGACTTGCAGATACCCCCCGACAAACGGTCGATCCGGCCGGTCCGCGCCAGGGTGTTCATCAGCGAGCCGGTGACGAAGTGATAGCCCCAGAAGATGTCCTCCTCCGGCGTGTTGGGCAGCGCTAGCTTCAGGATGGAGACCAGCTTCAGCACCACCGGATCGAAGTGGACGTCCAGGAGCGCCGCGCCCTCCGGCGTGTTGCTGACCCGCGCGCAGAAGGCGGCGTAGTTCATCCATGCCTCGCCGCCCTGGACGTAGAGATCGAGATCGGTGTCGAGGAAGGCGTGCAGGGCTCCCTCCACCGTCGGCTTGTCGCCGGCCTCCGCCGCATAGCGGTCCAGCGCCTCCATCCGCCGCCCGCTGGTGGTGCCGGCGCGGCGCGCGAAAACCGCCTCGAAGAGGCTCGCCTTGTGGTCGAAATAGTAGTGCAGCAGGCTGGTGTGGACGCCGACCCGATGGGCCACGTCGCGCAAGGTCACGCCGTGCATGCCGTGCAGCGAAAACAGGTACTCGGCGGCGTCGAGGATCTGCTCGAGCGTCTCCGCCCTCTGCTCCGCCTTGGTGCGGCGGACTCGTTTTGCCGTGGGCCTCTCGGCCATGAAGCGAACCCCTTCACCCCGGGACGCCGGCTGGGCGAAGTCCCTCAGGGCTTCTCGTCGCCGGCATCGCCGCCCGCGTAGTCGGCACGCAGTCGGGTCTTGTCAATCTTTCCCGTGGCGGCCAGCGGCATGGCGGGGATCTGCACGATCTCGTCGGGCAGCCACCATGTCGCGACCTTGCCGCGCAAAGCCTCCAGCAGGGCGTCCGGATCGACGGCCTGCCCCGGCCGCGCCTCGACGATCAGCAGGGGCCGCTCGCCCCATTTCGGGTGCGGCCGGGCGATCACCGCCACCTGGCCGACGGAGGGATGACGTCCGACGATCTCCTCGATCTCGGCCGGGTTGATCCATTCGCCGCCGGATTTGATCAGGTCTTTCGATCGCCCGCGGATGGTCAGGTGGCCGGCCTCGTCCAGGCTCGCCAGGTCGCCGGTGTCGAAGAAGCCTTCGGGATCCAGGGAGTCTTCCTGCGCCTTGAAATAGCGGTCGAGCACGCTCGCGCCCTTCACCTTCAGATGGCCGACCACGCCGCGCTGTTCGGGCAGGGTCGCGCCCTCGGCGTCGGTGAGCTTCACGTCCAGGCCCAGCACCGGGCGCCCGGACGCCTGCGCCTCGGAACGCGGCGCGTTGGGCGCGGCCACCGTGCCCAGCGGCGAGAGTTCCGTCATGCCCCAGCTGGTCTGGATGCGGGCGTCCAGCCGCGTCTCCAGCCGCCGGATCAGGGCGTCAGGGCAGTAGGAGCCGCCGATGATCACCCGCTCCAGGGCCGGCAACTCGCCGCCGGCGGCGTCCAGGTGGTCGATCACGCCCAGCCAGACGGTCTGCACGCCGACCGCGACGGTGACGCCCTCATCGCGCATCAGCCTGGCGAGGCTCGCGCCATCGGCGTTGCGGCCCAGCAGCACCAGCTTGGCGCCCACGGCCGGCGCGGCGAAGGGCAGGCCCCAGGCGTTGGCGTGGAACATCGGCACCGCCACCAGCACCACGTCGCGGCTGGTGAGCGCGAAGGCGTCGGCCTGCAGGGCGCGCAGGGTGTGCAGGTAGTTGGAGCGGTGGGTGTAGAGCACGCCCTTGGGCCGCCCCGTCGTGCCGGAGGTGTAGCAGAGGCCGGCCGGGGTCTCCTCGTCGAAGTCGCCCCAGGCCATCGACTGGCCCTTGGCCGCCAGCAGGGCCTCGTGCGTGCTGACTCTCGCCGGGTGATCCCCAAGGTCAGGCGTGGGCGCGTCGCGGTCTATCAGGATGATGTGCTCGAGCCCCGGGCACAGGGGCGCCAGCGCCTCCACCAAAGGCGTCAGGTCGGCGGCCACCGCCAACACCCGGTCCTCGGCCTCGTTGATCATCGCGGCCAGGTGCGCCGCCGTGAGCCGCGGATTGAGGGTATGGCAGACCAGGCCCGCCCCCATGGCCGCGTAGTACATCTCCAGATGATGCTGGGTGTTCCAGGCGAGGGTGCCGACCCGGTCGCCCAGGCGCAGGCCCAGCGCCGCCAGGGCGCCGGACAGCCGGTTGCTCCGGTCCCGCAGCCCCGCATAGCCGATGCGGCCGGCGTCAGCTCCAGCCTGCGCCCCCGCCTGGGCCGTGACGATCTCTCGCGACCCCGACCACTTGGCCGCGTGGTCCAGGAACTTGTCGAGGGTCAGGGGGAAGGACTGCATGCGGCGGGGACGGATCGGGGAACGCGAAAAAAGGCGGCCGCCGGACATCGCGATGCGTCCGGCGGCCCATGGGGAGGCTGGCTAGAACGCCTTGGTGATGCGGATGCCGTACTGACGCGGCGGGCCGGCCAGGCGGATCGGCGACAGCAGGGCCGCGACGTAGCGGTCGTCCGTCAGGTTCGCGCCGTAGGCGGTCACCACCAGGTCGCCATGCGTCCAGGCGAGATTGGCGTTGACGATGTCGCGCGCGGCCAGGTGGTCGCCCGCCGCCACATTGTCGAACAGGGTGCCCCACTGGTCGGAGATGTGGCTGTAGGTCACCTGCGGCGTCAGCAGGTCGCCGTCGCCCAGATGGAAGTTGTACTGGGCCAGCACGTTGAAGGTGACGTCCGGCGCATAGGTCTGCGGCTTGCCGGAAAGGTTGATGCAGGTGGCCGTCGCCGGCCCGGTGTCCGGGTTGCAGCTCCCCGACGTGGCCAGGCGCGGATCCTCGCTGAAGAAGGTGCCAAGCTCACTCTTCTCCAGGCCGAGCCCGACATTGAACGAGAAGTCGCCGAACACCGCCTGAGCCTGGGCTTCCACTCCGTAGAGCTTGGTCGGGTTGGGGACGTTCTGTTCCGTCGTGGACGTCGGTTGGCTGGGGATCGGCAGGATGACCTGGAAGTGGTCGAAGCTGTTGTAGTAGGCGCCCAGCTGGGTGTGCAGGTGGTTGTCCAGCAGGCTGGACTTCCAGCCGATCTCATAGTCGGTGACGTACTCCTGGCCGAATGGCGGGGGCACGACGCCGCCGGCGAAGTAGAGCGCGGTGTTGAGGCCGCCCGGCTTCGCGCCGGTCGCCACGAAGGCGTAGAGGAAATTATCGGCGTCGAGGTTCCAGTTCAGGGCCACCTTGCCGGTCAGGTTGTTACCGTCCGTCGTCTGGTCCTGGAAGAAGTCGAGCGCGAATTCCGGCACCGTGTAGTGGACCCGGTTGGTGCTGCTCCATTTGGAATAGCGGGCGCCCACCTGCAGCTGCAGGCCGTTGTCCCAGTTCCAGCTCACCTGGCCGAAGGCGGCGGCGGTGTAGGTGCTGTTGACGCCGTTCAGGTCCTCGTCGACCGCGCCCGGCGGCACGCCGATGTCGAACAGGCCTGACGGGAAGTCATAGCGGTTGTTCTGATAGAAGGCGCCCACGACCCAGGTCAGCGGCCCCTTGTCCGGGGAGATGACGTTCACCTCCTGCGACCACAGCCGCTCGTTCACCGCCTCGGCGATGATGAAGTTCGGCGTGGCGAGCGCGGTGCCGTCGATGTCGCCGGTCCAGGCCGAACGGCCCTGCTGGTAGCCGGAGATCGAGCGCAGGGTGATCCCGGAGTCGGTCGTGTAATCGGCCTTGACGATCGAACGGACGAACTGGTCGGTGGCGTAGGTCTTGTAATTGTTGGAGAAGTTGAACAGCGTCTTGGTGCTGGGCGAGGTGATGGGGTCGCCGAAGTAGCCGCCGTTGTCCAGGTAGTCGTAGTCGGTCTTCCACAGCACCTTCAGCTTGTCGGTGGGAGTCCACAGGAGCGACAGGCGCGCGCTGCCCCACTTCAGGCCGGGATCGCCCGTCCAGGGGCCGCCGATGTGATAGAAGCTGTCGCGTTCCTCGGTGTTGAACGCCACGCGCGCCGCCAGGGTGTCGTTGATCGGCAGGTTCACCGCCCCCTGCAGGCCCCAGTCGCTGTAGTTGCCAACCTGACCCTGGAGGTAGCCCGAGTAGCCGCCGTTGATCTTGGGATCGACGGTGTTGATGATCACCGACCCGCCGGTGGCGTTCTGGCCGGAGAAGGTGCCCTGCGGACCGCGCAGGATCTCCACGCTGGAGACGTCGAAATAGGGCTCTTCCTGGAAGTAGCCCGGGAAGGTCGCCACCCCGTCGCGATAGGTCACCACGCCGGTGCCGGTCTGGGTGTTGTGCTCGCCCTTGCCGATGCCGCGGATGTCGAAGTCGTTGCCCTGGCCGAAGTTGTTCACCGTCAGCGAGGGGCTGACGAACTGCAACTGGTCGACGGTGACGATGCCCTGCTTGCGCAGGTCCGTGCCGGTGAGAACGGTGGCGGCGATGGCCGTCTGCTGCAGGTTCTCGTTGCGCCGCTCGGCGGTGACGATCAGCTCCTGCACCGTCGCGGCGTCCGCCGTCTTGGCGGTCCCGGAGGCCGTGGCGCCCGTCTGAGCCTGGGCGAACCCGCCGCAGGACAGCGCCAGCGTCAACGCCGACGCGCTCACCCACAGAGCGTGGATCCTCATCGCTTTCCTCCCCAAACCTCATTGAACAACGCTCTTCGGCGCGCCGGTGAAGCTGATATTCATTCGCTCATGCGTCAATGCTGATTCTTGTGTGAACGAAATTGTTGGCTGAGGAGTGATGCGGCGAAGCCACGCGCCGGCCGATCACGGGGCGCCGGACGCTTCAGGGCGTGGGCGACGCCGGCGACTTACAGGCCAGGTGACGCAGAAGCCGCCGCCCAAAACAAATCGGCGTTCCATGGCGTCTGCGCGGTTGAGTTACATCGCTTCACGATATAACCGTGAGCCGCTGCAAGGGAGAGTCGGCCCTCAAGACGACGAGCCCCTCGCCAGCTCATCTTCCGCCACGGAGCCTCCATGATCGTCCTGCCGCCCCTGCCCTACGCCTATGACGCCCTGGAGCCGGTGATCTCCGACCGGACGATGCACGTCCACCACGACAAGCACCACGCGCGCTATGTGGAGACCACCAACAGCCTGCTGGCCGAAACCAGCAACCCGGGCGCGACGCTGGAGGAGATCGTGGTCAAGGCCTGGCTGCGCAGCTCGCGCAAGCTGTTCAACCCCGCCGCCCAGGCGCTGAACCACGGCTTCTTCTGGGCCAGCATGAGCCCGGACCGCGCCGAGCCCACCGGAGAGTTCAAGACGGCGCTCGCCGACGCCTTCGGCGGCGACGTGCGCGCCAAGTTCATCGCCGAGGGCGCCAGCCACTTCGGCTCCGGCTGGGTCTGGCTGGTGTCGACCAAAGGGGTGCTGTCGATCCTGTCGACCCACGACGCCGACACCGTCTCGCGCATGGCGGGGCTGACGCCGCTCCTGGTCTGCGACCTGTGGGAACACGCCTACTACCTCGACTACGCCAACGACCGGGCCGGCTACCTGGCGGCCTGGTGGGACAAGCTCGCCAACTGGACCCTGGCCCAGGCGCAATACGAGGCCTCGCTGGGCCGCGCCGCCCCCTGGCGCTACCCCTTCACCGCCGAGGTCGGAGTTGCCGAGGCGGCGGCGACCACGGCGGCGGCGGGCGGATGACGCGACCGAAAGTTCTTATTTTGTTCTGATCCGGCGCGCGGCCGTGGTAGCCTCGCGCCATGCCCGTCAACTCACTGGACGATCCCGACACCCCGCCGCACCTGCGGCCGCCGCCGATGGACCACGGCATCGGCGGCCGTAAGCCCAGCCAGTACACGAGTGACATGGCGGAGATCATCCTGGCTCGCGTCCTTGCCGGCGAGACCGTGACGGAGATCGCCGCCGATGAGGCCATGCCCAGCTATCGCACCCTGTACGACTGGCTGGAGCAGTATCCGGGCTTCGGCGCGGGCCTGCGGCTGATCCGCCGGGACCAGGCCGCCGCCCACCGCGCCCGGCTGGAAGCGCAAGACCGCGCCCGCGCCGTCCGCCGCGCGCGGACGCCCCGCGCCCGCTCCGGCCGCAAATCCACCTACAGCCGCGCTCGCGCCAAGGCGGTCTGCGCCATGATCGAATGCGGCCTCACCGCCCGCCAGATCGGCCGGCGCCCGCGCATGCCCAGCCTCTCGACCATCCACTACTGGCTGCGCCGCCAGCCCGACTTCCGCCCGCGATACGCCGAAGCCTGCCGCCGCCGCGACTTTCGCCTCTGGGTCCAGATCCACACCCTCGTCGACGAGGTGAGCCCAGGCAACTTCCCGTCGCTCCAGCGCAGCGCTGCCGTAATCGAAAAACGCAAGGCGGCCATGAGGCCGACGGTCTGGCGGTGGGATCAGGCGTCCTTATTTAGGCAGAAGGCTTCGCGGTCGTCGTTGGGGTAGACTGAGCAGGGCATTTTGCGATCGTAGCTTGCAGCTGCTGAAAGAGCGTGTCTGCGGCTTGGCCGGGATCGGTTCCTGTCCCGGTTCCGGCTAGATCTTCAGTCGTCACGAAGGTCTGACCGCCTGATGTCGAGCGCGCAAGCATGGCAATCACGGCGCTTTGGGTAGTAACGGCATTGCTCTTCGCCGCTACCGACTTGGCAGATCCGCTGGCTTGATTTGCTTGACTGCTAATCGCGGACTTTGCTCCCGCAAGTATATCGGAGAGATTGCCGGCGGCAGCCTGCAGTTGCTGCTGAGCAGTGTGCCATATAGTCCAGCCTTCACGTACAAGGAACCATGGAAGCTGGCCATCCGCGCCCGTCGCATAACCCAAATTCGCCAGCAGCGCTTCGTTGCGCTCGCTATTTGCCACCTTCAACCTGGCAACGCTCGCCAGCACGAAGCGTCCGTAGACTTCATCGTTGGCGAGGGACCCTTGGACCGCCAGCTTCGCGCTAAGCGACTGATCTATGTGTGTGTCGAGCATCTTGAGGTTCACCGGTGGAGAGCCAGTAGCCACGACAGGTGTCGCTAAAAGTACTTCCGCCTGCTGAACACATGCGATGGCCGCCTGGGCTTTTGAGATGATCTGCGACCTAGAGTCCAAACCCGCCGCGCTATCCACCCCGTTCAGGATTCCAGTCAGGCCACCAAACGCCGTGGTGACGCCCGAGCTCGCTTTTGCCGCCGAGGAAATGGCTGTGCCAAGCCCGCCGACAGCGCCACCATAGCTAACGACCTGCCGCGAGCCGTTTATCTGTCCGGCTTGGTCATCAAGTGCGCCGATGACTTGCTGCACGTAGTCGAAAGCCGGCGTTTGCTTGTCCACTGAGGTGGCAGGCAAAGTCTTTGTCAATCGGCGAGAGCTGGTGACGTCATTCATCTCCGGCGGTGCCTGCGCAAGATCACTGTAGCCGGCCGGAAGCTTGTACGATGCTGGATTGAACCCTGCGCAACCGCTTAAGCCGACGAATACGAATACCAGTGCGCGACCACACAACACCTTCATGACGATGCCCCCGATGAAGACCCTGGCGCGATTGTTCGCCCTGCCCTACCCAGAATTGTAATCTGTTCTCAGAAATTTACAACGTTGTTCGATGAACCTAATTTTCCAGTCCATTGACACGGGTCTTCTGTGCGCAATGTGGCCACCCCCTCGCCACCGCGCCTGCCTCTGCTATCACTGCTCCGCTTGACCCAACGGAGCCGCATCAGCCCATGAACCGTCGCGCCTTTATCGCCGCCGTTCCCGCCGCCGCGTTCGCCAATCGGGTGTTCGCCACCAGTCGGCAGGAGAATCCGAACCGGGATCGACCCGACGTGCATGGCGGCGACCGGATCGACGGGGCGACCTGGGCCTCGCGTTCGGCGGCGTGGGGGATCCATGGGGCGGCGGCGACGGCGCATCCGCTGGCGACGCTGGCGGCCATCGAGATGCTGAAGGCCGGCGGCTCGGCGGTCGACGCGGCGATCGCGGCCAACGCGGTGCTGGGCTTTGGCGAGCCGATCTCCTGCGGGGTCGGCGGCGACTGCTTCGTCATGCTGTGGGACACCAAGCAGAAGAAGGTGGTCGGCCTGAACGGCTCGGGCCGCAGCCCCAAGGGGCTGAGCCTCGCCGAACAGCGCAAGCGCGCCAACGCCAAGGGGCTGATCAACTCCTACGGCGCGGTCTCGGTCAGCGTGCCGGGCGCGGTCGACGCCTGGTGGACCCTGCACGGCAAGTACGGGAAGCTGCCGTGGAAGGCGCTGTTCCAGCCGGCCATCCGCCACGCCGAGGAAGGCGCGCCGGTGATTCAGAACGTCGCCTATTACGTCGGATCCTCGCAGCGCATCTTCAACAAGCCGGAAAACCACATCGAGGAGGTGGCCAACTTCAATTCCATCTGGGTGAAGGACGGCAAGACGCCGCGCGAGGGCGAGGTGTTCAGGAACCCGCAGCTCGCCCACACCTATCGGCTGATCGCCGAGGGCGGCGGGCGCGCCTTCTACGAGGGGGAGATCGCCGACCGGATCGAGGCCTATTTCAAGCGCATCGGCGGCTGGATGACCAAGGCCGACCTCGCCGCCCACCATTCGCAATGGGTCGAGCCGCGCACGGTCAACTATCGCGGGACCGACGTCTGGGGCCTGCCGCCCAACAGCCAGGGCCTGGTCACCCTGCAGATGCTCAACATCATGGAGCAGTTCGACCTGAAGGGCATGGGCTTCCAGTCCGCCCAGGCGCTGCACCACGAGGTGGAGGCCAAGCGGCTGGCCTTCGAGGACCGCGCGAAGTTCTACGCCGATCCGGACTTCTACAAGCAGCCCACCGACTGGCTGCTGTCCAAGGACTACGCCCGCGAACGCGCCAAGCTGATCCGGCCGGACAAGATCCTCGTCCCCGCCTATGCCGGCCAGGCGCCCAGCCACGGCGACACCACCTATTTCACCGTCGCCGACCAGGACGGGATGATGGTCAGCCAGATCCAGTCCAACTATCGCGGCATGGGCTCGGGCCTGATGCCGGACGGGCTTGGCTTCATGTTCCAGAACCGCGGCGAGCTGTTCGCCCTGCAGGATGGCCACCCGAACATCTATGCGCCGGGCAAGCGGCCGTTCCAGACGATCATCCCGGGCTTCGCCACCAGGGATGGCGCGCCCCTGATGAGCTTTGGCGTCATGGGCGGCGACATGCAGCCGCAGGGCCAGGCGCAGATCGTCTCCAACATCGTCGACTTCGGCCTGGGGCTGCAGGAGGCCGGGGACAGCCCGCGCTGGCACCACGAGGGCGGCCACGAGCCGACCGGCGAGGACCTGGGGCCGCTGGGCAAGCTCAACCTGGAGACCGGCGTGCCCGAGCCGACCCGCAAGGCGCTGGCCGACCTCGGCTGGCCCCTGGCGCCGAATCCCGGCGTTTACGGGGGGTATGAGGCGATCCAGCGCTGGCCCGGCCGCTACGCCGCCGCCACCGAGATGCGCAAGGATGGCACGGCGCTTGCGTACTAGCAGGAGAGGATTCGGCCATGACCGCCGAGGAGATGGAGGCCATCGTCATGGCCTTCCCGGGCGTCGAGAAGGGCATGAGCTACGGCTCGCCCGCCTACAAGGTGAACGGCAAGTTCTTCACCCGCCTGCGCCGCGACGACCGGTCGATGGTGCTGATGGACGTCAGCTTCGACGAGCGCGAAATGCTGATGGAGGCCGAGCCGAAGACCTTCCATCTCACCGCCCACTACAAGGACTACCCCTGCGTCCTGGCGCGGATCGACAGCCTGCATCCCGGCTCGTTCCGCAACTTCCTGGAGCGCCGCTGGCGCAAGATCGCGCCAAAGAAGCTGGTGAAGGACTGGGAGGCCGGCGCGACATCGTGACCGACCCCCTGCGGAAGACTGAGGAGCCTCCCATCTGGTAACGTCCTGGGGTTGAGTGACCGGGAAGCGCAGCCATAGGATTGGGTGCGGCGCGTCGGGCGGAACCGGTCTGGAGTGGTGCGTGCAGCAGTTCGTCTTGCAGGAAAACATCAAGCTCTTGAGCCGTCGCCTGGCCGGCGCCGGCACGGAGGACGAGAAGCGGCGGCTGCGGCCGATCCTCGCCGCCATGGAGCGTGAACTGGCGCTGCTGGAATCCATCCGGGACGGCGTGCTCAACCGCGCCTCGCGCGCCGCCCAGGCGCAGAACCGCAAGGCTCGCGAAGGCCTGATCGCCTGGTTCCGCCGCGAGTATGGCGCGTCCACCAAGCTCGCCGCCCTGCTCGATCCGGCGCCTGGCCTGGACTTCGTCGAAGTCAACGAGACCTACTGCCTGGCCACCGGCCTGAGCCACGACGAGATCGTCGGCCAGTCGCTGTTCGCCCGCTTCCCGGAGAACCCCGACGATCCGGCGGCCGATGGGATGCACAACTTCTACATGTCGCTGCGCAAGGTCGCCGAGACCCTGCAGCCCGACGCCATGGACCTGCTGCGCTACGACGTGCAGGACCCGGACGGCGGTTTTCGCGAACGCTACTGGCGCCCCACCACCTCGCCGCTGGTGGACGAGGCCGGGACCCTGATTCTGCTGTTGCAGGAGGTGGTGGAGGTCACCGAAGAGGTGCTCCACGCACCGCTGTCGGCCTAGAACTCGTCTTCGATCGACGCGCGGAACTGCTCGAAGATCTCCTTGGCGTTCTCCTCCGGCGGCAGCTCCGGTTCGGCCGGCGCTTTGGGCTCGGCATCGCCGCCGGTCAGCCGGCCGACAACCGCGCCGTTCTGCACCAGCAGCAGCTCTTCGCCGGGCTCCGCGCCGGCCAGCAGGGCCACGATCTTCGGCGGCAGGTCGTCTAAGTCGATGCGCTTCATGGGGCGCGATCCTAGACCGTGGCGGGCGGCGCCTCTAGGGTCCGCCCCGGTTGCGAGGGGTCCATGGCCTACAAGTCTTTGCGCGAATTCCTGAAGAAGCTGGAGGCGGCGGGCGAACTCGTCCGCGTCACCGAGCCGGTCTCCACCGTGCTGCAGATGACCGAGATTCACCGCCGCCTGCTGCACCAGGGCGGCCCGGCCGTGCTGTTCGAGAACGTCATCCGCGCCGATGGCCAGCCCTCGCCCATGCCGTGCCTGGTGAACCTGTTCGGGACGGTGAAACGCGTGGCCATGGGCGTGACCCTGGAGGGCCGCGAGCGCGCCACCGCCGCCGACCTGCGCGAGGTGGGCGAACTGCTGGCCTTCCTGCGCGCGCCCGAGCCGCCGCGGGGGCTGAAGGACGCCATGGACATGCTGCCGCTGGCCAAGACGGTGATGTCCATGCGCCCGGCCATCGTGAAATCGGCGCCGGTGCAGCAGGTGGTCTGGACCGGCGACAAGATCGACCTTTCGAAGCTGCCGATCCAGACCTGCTGGCCAGGCGAGCCCGCGCCGCTGATCACCTGGCCGCTGGTGGTCACCAAGGGCCCATCGCAAGACCGTGAGGACGACTACAACCTGGGCATCTACCGCATGCAGGTGACCGGCAAGGACCGGACCATCATGCGCTGGCTGGCCCACCGCGGCGGCGCCCAGCACCACCGCCGCTGGAAGGCGCAGGGCAAGCGCGAGCCCCTGCCCGCCTGCGCGGTGATCGGCGCCGATCCGGGCACGATCCTCGCCGCCGTGACCCCGGTGCCGGACACGCTCTCGGAGTACCAGTTCGCCGGCCTGCTGCGCGGCGCCAAGGTCGACCTGGTCCCGGCCAAGACCGTGCCGCTGATGGTCCCCGCCCAGGCGGAAATCGTCATAGAGGGTCACGTCCTGCTCGACGACTACGAGGACGAAGGGCCGTACGGCGACCACACCGGTTTCTACAATTCGGTCGAGAAGTTCCCGGTCTTCCAGGTCAGCGCGATCACC
>DATAUR010000123.1:0-29479 GCA_036268175.1 Phenylobacterium sp.
CAAGAGCATGCGCGGCAGCTCGAACCGTGTCGCATCGCCCGAGGCCGCCAGGGCCTCCAGCGCCGGGCCGCCGGGATAGGGCAGGCCCAGCGTCTTGGCGATCTTGTCGAAGGCCTCGCCGGCCGCGTCGTCGATGGTCGAGCCCAGCCGGCGGCAGGCCCCGACGCCCTCGACCGCGAGGAGTTGGCAATGACCGCCGGAGACCAGCAGCAGCAGGAAGGGATAGCCCACCTCGGTCGCCAACCGCGCCGAGACCGCATGGCCCTCCAGGTGATTCACCGCCACCAGCGGCAGGCCCCGCGCCAGGGCGACAGCCTTGCCAAACGACAGGCCGACCATCACGCCGCCCACCAGGCCGGGGCCCGCGGTGGCCGCGACGCCGGTCAGACCCTCGAACCCGACGTCGGCTTCGGTGAGCGCGCGCGCGGCGATGCCGTCGATGCTTTCCACATGCGCCCGCGCCGCGATCTCCGGCACCACCCCGCCGAAAGGGGCGTGGGCGGCGATCTGGCTGGCCACCACCGAGGACAGCACCTCGACCGCGCCGTCGGGCGAACGGCGCACCACCGCCGCGGCGGTCTCGTCGCAGCTCGTCTCCAGGCCTAGGACAGTCTGAATGCTGGGGGTCATCCGGTTGCCGGGGGGCGCCCGCTCCTGTAGCAGGCGCATCTGAAATCCGCTCCGAGGTAGCCCTCCGCCCGTGACCACGCAACCGCCCTCCGCCAAAGGCCAGGTCAGGATCGGCGCCCGCGGCTCCAAGCTGAGCCTCGCCCAGGCCGGCCACATGCAGCGTCGCATCGCCGCCGCGCTGGGCGCCGATCCGGACAGGCCGGACGAGGTCGCCGCCGCCGCCCCGCTGATCGTCATCACCACCACCGGCGACCGGGTGCAGGACCGCCGCCTGCTGGAGATCGGCGGCAAGGGCATGTTCACCAAGGAGATCGAGGAGGCGATGCTGGAGGGCCGCATCGACTGCGCGATCCACTCCCTGAAGGACATGCCGGCGTTGTTGCCCGACGGCCTCTGCATCGCCGCCATCCCCGAGCGCGAGGACCCCCGCGATGCTTTCCTGAGCCTCAAGGCCGAGCGGCTGGAGGATCTGCCGCAGGGCGCCCGGCTCGGCACCGCCAGCCTGCGGCGCCAGGCCCAGATGCTGCATCGCCGCCCCGACCTCGACGTGCGGATGCTGCGCGGCAACGTGGACACGCGGCTGGCCAAGCTAGAGGCCGGCGAGGCCGACGCCATCCTGCTGGCCTTCGCGGGCCTCAAACGCCTGGGCCTGGAGCATCTGCCCAAGAGCCTGATCGACCCGCTGGAGTGCCCGCCGGCCCCGGGCCAGGGCGCGCTCGCCATCGAAACCCGCGTCGGCGACTGCGACGCCGCCTGGGTCCAGGCGATCCAGCACCATGGCACGACGGTGGCCGTCGCCGCCGAGCGCGGCGCGCTGGCGGCCCTGGAAGGCTCCTGCAAGACCGCCATCGGCGCGCACGCCTGGTTCGAGGGCGCCCGCCTTAAGCTGATCGTCGAGGCGCTCTCCACCGACGGCCAGCGGCGCTTCCGCCACGCCGGCGAAGCCGACCTCACCGAACTGGCCGACCCGCAGGCTTCCGCGCGAAACCTCGGCCTCTCCCTCGGCCTGGCGGTCAAAGCCGACGCCGGCGACGCGATCGACCTGAGCTAGCTGTCATCCCGGAAGCCGCGAAGCGACTGTCCGGGACCCATAAACGCGAATGTCGCCAAGAGGCGCGGCGGCGACGCCGCGCTTCGATACCCTTGCTTTGAGTCTATGGGTCCCGGTCTTCGCGTGCCGCGAAACCGGGATGACGCCAGGTGAGTGGTGGCTCGCTGAGGTCCGTCGCCCTACCGCGACATCCACGGCTTCGACTTCGACGAGGAGTGCGCGGCGGCGGCCTGTTCGCGCTGAAACTTGCCGCCCCGGGGCGGCTTGGGACGCGCGGCGATCTTCTCGTTCTTCAGGCGCAGCGCCCGCTGGATCGGGGTCTCTTCAGGTTGGTCGGTCATGACGATCCTCTCCTCGGTCCGGCGCCTTCCGAACTAACACGGTTTGCAGAAGGTTAAGGCAATGGGCTCTAAATGGGTGCATGGCCCGACGTCGTCAGAAGATCTGGATCACCCGCGCCCAACCGGGCGCTGACGCCACCGCCGAGCGCGTGCGCGCCCTGGGGCACGAGGCGGTGATCGCGCCCTTGCTGGCGGTGCGCGCCCTGCCCGACGTGCAGGCCGATCTGCACGGGGTCGCCGCGCTCGCCTTCACCAGCGCCAACGGGGTCCGGACCTTCGCCGACATCTCGCCGGAGCGGGCGATCCGGGTGTTCGCGGTCGGCGCCGCCACCGCCCAGGCGGCGCGGGCGGCGGGGTTCAAGCTGGTGCTGTCGGCGGATGGCGACGTGGACGCTCTGGCCGAAGGCATCGGCCAGCGCCGTGGCGAGCTGCGGGGCGCGGTGCTGCATCCTGGCGCGGCCGACCTGGCCGGAGACCTGGCGGCGGCCCTGGAAAGCTACGGCGTCGAGGCGCGGCGGCTGATCCTCTACGAGACCTTGCCGGTGAAGCTGGAGCCCGAGGCGGCCGGCGGGCTGGTGACCAGTGACGCGGTGCTGCTGCATTCGCCGCGCGCCGCCCAGGTTCTGGCCGCCCTGGTCAAGGTCCATCCCGCGCCGAAGCTGCGGGCGCTGGGTCTCTCCAAAGCGGTGCTCAAGCCGCTGGCCCGCGCCAAGCTGGCGGCCCGGGTCTTCCCGTCCATGCCCCTCGAAGGTGCCCTGCTGAATCTGATAGACCGCAATCCATGAGCTCGCCTCAGGACGCCTCCGAGATCACCGCGCCCAAGGACCCCGCCGTCTACCGGGCCAAGCCGCTGATGGGCGCCACCTTCTGGGCGATGATCGTCCTGATGCTGCTCTGCGTCCTGGCCGGCGTGGCGATCGCCAGCTTTGGGCCTAGGCTGTTCGCGCCGAAGTCCGCCGCCAAGACCGCGGCCGAGGCGCCGGCCGGCGTGGAACCCGCGGTCGCGCCGGCGACGGCGGTCGCGCCGCTCGCCCCGGCCCTCGCGCCGGCCCCATCGACGGCCTCGCCCGATGTCGCCCGGCTGAGCGCCCGCGTCTCCAACCTGGAGGCGCAGCAGACCCACGCCGCCCAGGCCGCCGCCGCCGCGCTGGCCGCCGCCGCGGTGGTCGACGCCTCGCAGGGCACGGGCCCCTTCGCCGACGAGCTTTCCAGCCTTCGGGCCATTTCGCCGCCATCGCCGGAGCTGCAGGCGCTGGCCCGTCTGGCCCAGGCCGGCGCGCCCAGCCGCACGGCGCTGGCGGTCAGCTATCCCGAATACGCCGCCCAGGCGGCCAGCGCCGCCCGCGCGCCTGGCCAAAAGGCCCGGCTCGGCGACCGCATCATCTATGCGCTCTCGCGCATCGTCAGCCTGCGCCATGTGGGCGTGCAGCCCGGCGACGGCGTCGATGCGGTGCTCGCCCGCGCCGAACGCCAGGTGGACGACGGCGACGTGGACCGGGCGCTGCGCACCCTGGACCGCCTACCGCCGGGCGCCCGTGACGCCATGGCCCCCTGGCGGACCCGCGCCGAACGCCGCGCCGAAATCGACCGGGGGGCGGAAGCCCTGCGCGCTCGCGCCCTGCAGACGCTCGCCAGCGAGGCGCGGGGCGGCGCATGATCCGCGCCAGCCTGGTCATCCTGTTCGTCGCCGCCGCCGCGGTCGCCGCCCTGGCGATCACCGGCGACGCCGGCCAGGCGAGCGTGGTCTGGCTGGGCTGGCGGGCCGACATGACCGCGGCCACCGCCGTGATGCTGGTGCTGTTCGGCGCGCTTTTGACCACCGTCTTCTGGCGCACCCTGCTGTGGGTGCTGGCCGCGCCGCAGCGGGCCGCGCGCACCCGGGCCGAGAGCCGCCGTCGGCAGGCCAACGAGACCCTGACCCGCGGCTTCCTGGCGGCGGCGGCCGGCGACGGCTCGGAGGCGCGCCGCCTGGCGCAGAAGGCCGCCGACCTCGCCGACGAGACGCCTGGGCTGGTCCGGGTGCTGGCCGCCCAGGCCGCCGAGGCCGCCGGCGACGTGACCGCCGCCCAGGCCGCCTATTCCGCCATGCTGGGCTTTCCGGAGATGCGGCTGGCTGGCCACAAGGGCCTGATGCAGCTCGCCCTCGCGCAAGGGGAGCGCGAGACGGCGCTGCGCCACGCCCAAGAGGCCTTCAACGAAACCCGCAGCGCCCGCTGGGCCTGGCGCGCGCTGCTGGAAAACCGCCTCGCCGCCGCCGAGTGGAGCGCCGGCCTGGAGCTGGTCAGGAACGCCCAGGATCGCAAGATCGTCCCGCCGGTCACCGCCGAGCGCGCCCGCGCCGCCCTGCTGGCGGCCCTGGCGGCGCAGCTCGAGACCGTTTCCGACCCCAAGGCCAGGAGCCAGGCGCTCGACAGCGCGGTGGAAGCCGCCAAGCTGGCGCCGGGGTTCGCGCCAGGCGTGGTCATGGCCGCCCGCCTGCTGGCCGCCGACGGCAAGCTGGGCCGCGCCCAGGCGGCGCTGGAGACCGCCTGGAAGACCGCGCCGCACCCGGCGCTGTGGCTGGCCTTCCGTGACCTGAAGACCGACGAGACTCCCGCCGAGCGCGCCCGGCGGCTCAGCGAGCTCACCGCCCAGAACCCCAACCACCGGGAAAGCCGCATCCTGACCGTGGAGCGCGCGCTGATCGTCGGCGACGCCTCGGCCGCCCGGCGCGCGCTGGAGAGCCTCGACGCCGAGCCGGTGACCGGGCGGATCGCCGGCCTGCGCGCCCGGGTCGCCTATGCCTGCGCTCAGCCGGACGAGGCGCGTCTGTGGCTGGCCCAGGGCATGAACGCCCCGCAGGAGCCGGACTGGACCGACCTCGATCCGGAGGGCCGCGCCTTCGCCTACCAGGCCTCCGACTGGGCCCGCCTGGCGATGACCTACGCCGAGACCGGCGAGCTGATCCATCCCCGCCACGAACGCCGCGAGCGGAGCCTGAGCGAGCTGCCGGAGCTGCCGATCGCCTATGCCGACGCCGCCGCCTTCCTGGGCGTCGACGGCCATGCGCCCGAGCTCTATCCCCTGGAACACGAGGCCTATGACGAGGACGACGCGCCGCCGCCGCAGGCCCCGCCGCCGCCCGCGCGGCGTCGTGGCGGCCGTGGCCGCTTGGCGAGCGCCCCGAGAGCCGCTAAATAGGCGCTCCTCGCGGCGGGCCCTCCCGCCGCGGCCGATTTTCAGGGCCCCCTCTCAAGGGTCAGGAACGGGGCCGCCATAGCTCAGCCGGTAGAGCGGCGCATTCGTAATGCGTAGGTCGGGTGTTCGAGTCACCCTGGCGGCACCACCTTGTTTTCATAAGTGATTTCTATAATGAAATCAGCCAGATAACCATCAAAGAAAAAGTGCCTGTGTGACACTGAGCCGCTGTTCCTGTGTAACCACAGGCGTGCAACTTCGATGTGTGAGCGTCGGTACGCAAAGTTCTGAACCCTGGTACAGTGGGCTCCGCGCGGGGGCTGCATGATCCAGATTGGTTGGGGTGACGACGAACACACGGTGGCCGAGGGCGCTTACCTGCGCGCCATGCGCGCCCGCAAATGGGTCATGCTGGGCGCGGCAGCGTCCCTGCTTCTTGCTCATGGCCTCGTGAAGGTGCCCGAGCTTGAAGGTGTCCTGAGGGTCCTGCGGACGCCGATGTGGAGCCTGAAGCTGACCGCGCTCGTCGGGCTGAGCTATTCGACCCTTCAGTACCTGCTCGTAGGGGTCCAATTCTGCGCAACCTACCCGGCGATCCTAGAGGACCGGCTCGGTCAAAAGCAGGAGCGCGAGCTTGATGAAAACAGGGCGAAGATCGAGGCCCTAAACCGGCAGGCGGATGATTATCGCTCGGTGATGATGGGCCGAGAGGACCTGACCAGCACCGCCCTGATGGCGCTTCGTGGAAATCCGGGGGCAGAGCGGCTCGAAGCGGTTGAGCATCGAATTGCGATCTATCAAGCAAGGTCCCGGCGGATCATGCAAAATGACCTTAGACGGTCACAGTGGGTGAAGCTGAGCGAAATGCTGATCGATTTCATCCGGCTGCTCACTCCTCTCGCCGCAGGCGTTCTGGCAACCTGTCTCCTCGTGAGGAGCGGCTTGGACTGAAGGTCCTAGGGACAGTCCATCGTCGGCACCCTTGCTGGCGGCCCAATCGATCACAGCGTCGTGGCACCAAAGGATGTGCCGCCGGTCCAGCCGGGCCGACACCCTGGCGGGGAGGCGGCCCCGCCTGCGGGCGTGGCAGAGCCACTCGGGGGTTACCCCGAGTAGCGCCGCCATCTGTTTCGTCAGCATCCAGCCGCCCGCCTCATCGGCGGCCCGCATCCAGCCCAAGAGGTCCATTTCAGGATCGGGAAGCACGGCGGGTCCACTCATCGAGGGCCGCCAGGAACGCCCGGTGAAGCCGGCCGCTCATCCGCCAGCGGCCTGCTTGCCGGACTGGTTGCTGATTTGCTGATTGGCGAGGAGGGCCGACCTCCCCTGCGCGAAGCCAGTGACCCCCGCGCCAACCAAGCGGAGTCCCGCACCGATAACCGAGGGCTCCTGAACGCTCGAATAGTACCGATTGGCCTCGGATGTGTTGGCCGCCACCTGGTTGTCGCGGTTGGTCTCGATGGCCTCGTTCGCCTGCTTCTGCTGCATGGCGCTGTTGAGGAGCATCTGCTCCACCGAGCCGCTGTCGAGCTGAAGCCCGGCCTCGCCGGCCGCGACGGCCATCCGACCCTGCTCGACGCGGGCCTGTCGGGCGCGGTCGTTGAGGGAGCTGACCTCTTGGACATTGGCCTGCTGGTTCTGCTGTTGGAGCTGCTGGCCGATGGCCTTGTTCTGCGCCTGCGCGCCTTGAATTTCAGTGGCGACGCTGGCCGCCGTGGAGACGACGGAGACGACCGCCAGGGCAGTTACGGGGTCACACATGGCGCGACCTTCGGTTCGCTGCGGCAGCTCATCGAGTGAACCTGTCCTTGGGATCGCGGGCGGCGAGGTCGGTCGTAATCCAGCGCTCATTGATGCTGCGCTCGATCTTCGCCCTGACGGCCTGTTGATACGACGGGTCGCGGCTGTAGTGCGGGGCGGCCATGGCGCGGGCGATGGCCTCCGGGTCGGCGAAGAACCCGGTGCCGACCTTCGCCGCTTCGGCCCAGACCGGGTCCGCGCTCGGCATCGGATTGTGCGTGCCGTAGAGCGCCTCGGGCGTCTGTTCGTGGACTACGTTCCTCTGCCAGATTGTGTCGGCGTGGGCGGTGTACTGGCCCATGCTTTGGATCGTCCCGGCTTCCATCGAGCGTTGAAGCTTCTCGGCGACTTGGGCGCGGTAGCGACCGCTGGCGGCGTAGTCCGGCGCGGCGACGGCCTTCAGGTACTCGCCGCGATCCTCGTAGACGAGGTCGGCGTCGGTGGTGGTGGTGGTGGTCTCAGTCATGGTGGTTCCGTTGGTTTAGGGTGATGGTGGGGGCTGCGGCCTAGTCGGGGACGTTGGCCCGCAGTTGCCTTGCGGCGATGCGGTTGATGGCGCGCGTGGAGACCCCGAACCGCTCGGCGAGAGCGTTGCGGCCTTCGCCTGCGGCGTGGCGACGGCGGATAGACCGCACGTCATCCTCGGTGAGCTTGTCCCGCTGAGTGGCGGTGTTCGTCAGATGATCGTCGGTTCTCGGCCTCTGTGGCGGGGGACCTAGGGGGTGGGCGGCTTCGGATCGCCAAGCGGCCTCTCGTGCGGCGGCGAAGGCCCGCAGTTCCGCCCGCCAGACTTCGAACTCGGCCATCCACGCGATGACCTTGGGGTCCGTCTTGGAGTCCCAATCCATCTCGCCTTGGACACGTCCTTGGGCGTCAGCCAAGCTCGGGCTCCAACAGGTGGGCGCATCGCCGATTGAAAAGGGCGTTGACCACAGCCGCTCGCCGGTTGAGCCGGGCGAACGGGTTGGACGGTTCCGGCTCTGAGGCCACGTAGGGGCGGGGCTCCAGCCCCATTCGGGTCTCCAGCTTGGCTCCGCTGAAGGACTTCGAGACGACGGTATGGACGCCGTCGGTGGTCCGACGGTGGACCGGCGGTGGCTCCGTCGGCGGGACCGGCGGTGGTTCCGACGGCGTGCTGTTGGCGAAGGCCGACGCGATCTGACGGTCCTCTCGGGTGCGGCGCTCAGCGTACACGGCGGCGATCCCGACGAGGCCTTTCGGCTCCGCCAGGGGGTCGGTAGTTGGGGTGTTCAGGGTGGTGATCCTTCGGGTTGCGGAAGGGGTGCTTGAGGTGCGCGGGGCGCTGGATTGACCAGCTCCGCAGAGCGTGGGCAGCGTCGATGACGACCCCCCTTGAAAGGGCGACCGAGGTTTCTACGTAAAGAACTTAAGGTGTAACCGACAGGGACCTACGTAAGGGTCCTAGATGACGATACCGATAGGGTATCCCATCAGGTATCCGGCAGGTTCACCGGAAGGGTCCCTTGGGGATCACTTCAGGTCCGCCGGGGCTTCCACGCCAATCATCATCGCCAGCCCTGCCCGGCATGGGCCAGGAAGGCCGGTCTATCTGTCGCCAGAGCCCGTTAGGGGGCGACATGGCGCATCCGCCAGTTGTCACCCCCGCAGGGCCTTCAGCGACAAGCTGGGGCAGCTTCCTTGTGGCGCTCACGCGCCCGGCGCTTCTGGGCCTGAACCTTGTCGCGGTTCCGCAGCTTCCACGCCCTTCGCCGGTCTCCCGCCTGCAAGGCCGCTGGGGGCTCTGAGGGGGTGACAACCTGCGACGGGACCATGTCGCCCCCGTTACCCGCCCACGCGGCCACGGCAGTGGCAATCTCGGACATCGCAGCCATCTGAGCCGGAAGCCGGATCAGGCGACCAGCATGGGCGATGGCGGGCCACCATGGGGCGGCCTGACCGGGCTGCATGACGCGGACCTCAAGGCGACCGTTGGTGAACCGATGGGCGACGCCGGTAGCGGTTAGGCGCTCCTGGGGCGTCACGCGGTCACCTGGGCGGCGCGGGCCTCTCCGACCCCGTCGTACCTGCGGACCCGGAGGTTCTGCGAGCGGAGGTCGAGACGGTCGTCTGAGACGTATTCGATCCTCGCGCCTCGGGGGTCGCCGAGGATCGCCCTCGCCGCCGTCATTGCGCGGTGGCTCGGCCAACGAAGGAACGTCACATAGCTTCGGCCTTGGCCATCGCTGGCGAGGTACAGCGACCGAGCGCCGGCCTCGCGGAGCTTTCTCAGCCCGGTCAGGTCGAGGAGCGCGTGCAGGCCGGCTCCATCACGGCCCGAGAGCGGTATCTTGAAATACCGGCGGCCAAGGTGGTCGTCGGCGGCCTCGCCGATCAAGGGCGCGGCGGTCGTGGTCGTCGTCATGGTGATCTCACAAAAATACCCCGCCGGGTGACCGACGGGGTTGCTGGTGGGGCTGGTCCCGGCGGGAGCCGGATCAGGATGGAAGAGGGTCGGGCCTAGATGCGGGGAACTGCATAAGGAGGCTTTGAAGCAGGGCAGGCCGGAGGCGCAGGCGGAAATCGCGCGGGGGCCGAAGGCCTGCCTATCCTCATAGATGAGAGTTTGGACCGCGCTTCAGTCGCCATTGTTCTCTAAGGGCTTGTCTTGCCGCACCTTTTCGCGCTTCGCCCGCTTCGCCTTGACCGCGCGTTCCGCCCTGGCCTTGGCGAGCCTCTTGGACTCGGCCTTGGCGGAGGCGACCTTCCGGGCCTTCGCCAGGTTGGTTGATCTGACCGGCGCGAGGATCGCCTTTCCGGCGGCTAAGCCCGCTTCGTGGCCTTCGTCGGCGGATGCCCCGGCGGCCATGGCTGCCTCCTTGGCCGCCCGATAGGCCGCGCTCATGGGCTCGACGTGCTTGCCGCTCCCCCGGACAAATCCTGGGATGCGCATCCTCGCCCCGCCCTCCAGCTTGACCGTGCGTGCCTTGTAAACCTTCTCGTACATCACTCCCTCACCGTCAGGAGCCGGTACACGCTGGACCGGGCGACGCCCAGACGCTTCGCGATGTGTGCCGGGCGCATCCCCTCGGCATGCAGGCGGCGCACCTCGTCACCGTCCAGGGTCGCCGGGCGGCCCTTGTAGACCTTGGCGGCCTTCGCCTTGGCGATGCCGTCCATCTGGCGCTCCTTCCGAATGTCCAACTCCCACTCCGCGAAGGAGGCCAGGATGTTGAGCATGAGCCGACCGTCCGACTTGGTGGTGTCGATGCTTCCCTGATGGAGGACGCGGAACCCGACCCCCTTCGCTGTCAGGCCATCCGTGATCTTGCGGAGGTCCACTAGCGAGCGAGCGAGCCGGTCCAGCCGTGTGACCACGAGAACGTCCCCCTCCCTCACGTATCCCAGGGCGAGGTCGAGCTGCTCCCTACCCTCCCGCGTCGTGCCACTGCGCTTCTCGGCGAAGACCTTGGTGCAGCCCGCAGCCGTGAGCTGCTCCTCCTGCACCTCCAGGCTCTGGCCAGCCGAGCTGACCCGTGCGTACCCGATGAGTGACATGCGGTCCCCCTAAGCCCACGCGGTGTTGAAAGCGGCGTGCCACGCAAGGCGAGCGCGGAAGGCGCGGGCCAGGGCGACGAGCCGCGCGGCGTCCTCGGCTTCCTCGGCGGTCCACACCAGGGGAGCGGGTGGGTGGGCCTTCGGGCTGGTAGCGACGTGCGAGAGGAGGCGCCCGCGGAAGGCGCGGGCCAGGGAGACGGCGGAGTGTTGGTCGGCTTGGGTCATTGTAAGTGTCCTTTTAGGGTCTAAGAGTCCTCAGGACTAGCGTCCGAGAAACCCAATGTCAATCCATACAGGACACAAAAGATGTCCGATGGCTGCGACCGGCCAGGGTGTACCCATACCGGACAGACGGCGGGAAGCGCGTGGCGCTGAGAAGTCTGATCCCGCGTTGCGCGAAGTCTCCGCCGGTTCCCCGCGCGCTCGCCGATGATGCGACCGGAGTTGTCGTACCCTTTGTGAGACACGCGGCGTTGCGGGGCCGCAGCCGGTGTAAAGCTGGCCCCGTTGGAGGTTCGGAGCATGGGGCTCGCGGCGATCATCATTGCGGTTGGACTTGCGGCTGGAAAGGCGCTGCCCGGCGTCGCCCTCGTCATCTGGTCCGTCCGGCGCAAGCCGTGATGGTTGACCTGTTTTGCGGTACCGGCGGCTTGACCCGATGGTCACCGGCGGCGCCCCGGCGGGAGGGCCTATGGGGGGAACGGCGCGGCTTGGGGTGCGTAAGGGGGTTCGGATAGGTGACCCCTAAAAGGATCAGTCGGCCAGTCCTGCACCAGTTGACCGGCGCAACCCCCACGGTACCGTTACGTCGATGCGCGGGGGAGCTTTCGTTGCAGCAGCAGGAAGTCACAGCATTGGCGCTAGGCGCCCTGGGTTCCCTTTGCCTGGGCGTTCTCGGAAATCTGGCCACCCCGCTCGTCAAACGACTGGGCGTCTCCGCTTACGGCTCAGTGCGGAGGTTGCGTAGTGCGCTCGCAGCCGCCGCCCTGTCGAACGCCGAGTTGTGCCTTCAGCGTCCGCAGTCTGTGCTGGGGTCCCTCATTGGCTGGGCGACGACCACAATCATCTCCTGGCAGGGGCTTGTCGCCCTGGCAACCGTGAGCCGCCTGGGTCCTATGCGAGTACGACCTGCTTGGCTTCCCGACCTTCCCCCGGTTGGCTCGACCGAACTGGGTTTCATCTCGGGATGGGCGTTCACATGGATGTCCTTCGGGGCTTGGAGCATTGCGGTTTCGCTTCTTACGCTCCGCTATCCAAGAGACCGGCTCAGGCGCGCCCAAAAGAGGTTTTCGGAGCATGAGAACGATCCGGCCGCCATCGCCTTTCTGTCCAAGCTCCGAGCTGACGAAGACGTCACTCCCGAGCCTAGGGTGGGGTGATAGGTCAGTCCGCGACTGGCAGCTTCACGGACTCCACCACGGCCGCAAGCTGCTCATCGAGCGACCCCCCGAAGTAGGTCCCAATGGTCATGCTCTGCTTCCCCGTCGAGTGCCCGACGATCTGCGAGACGACCCACTCCGGCTGACCTGAGTGCCGCACGGCCTCGGTGATGAACCACCGCCGGAAGCTGTGGAAATCCACGCGGGTCCGTCCATCCTCGCGGACGTCGATCACGCCCACGCTGCGGCGGTACGCGGTGAACCGCTCGCCCATCTTCTCGTGCCGCCCACGGCCCTTGCCGTTGGAGGTCGGAAGGTCATCGAACAGGAAGGCCTCAGGCTCCTTGCCCGCCGTGCGCCGCGCCACGGTGGCTGCGAGGTCGGGATGGATCGGGAGACGCCGGGCGGCGGCCTCGGTCTTGCCCTTGCGGATGCGGAACCAGCCGCCGGCGCAGTCGCGGACCTGCAAGGCTCCGATCTCGCTCTCCCTCATGCCGGTCAGCGCCCCGACCCGGATGAAGTCAGCCATGGGCTGAACCGTCGTGCCGCCCAGCAGCGCGATCATCTCGTCCTTCGTGTACTCGCGGACGTCCGTCTTGCTGGTGCCCTTCGGCATCTTGTGGCCGCCCCAGACGTTCTCGGCGGCGTCCTCGCGGGCCACCAGCCAATCCCAGTAGGCCGACAGGGCCGACCGCTTCGACTTCGCGGTGGTGACCGACGACTCCGACTTCACAAGGTGGGCCAGGAAGTCCGACGCCGCGCGGCGGCCGACAGCGCGCACTGAGTTGCCCTGAGGGTGCTCCCGAAGGAACTCCGCGAGCTGGCGCACGGCCAGCCTGATCCGCGACGAGTAGCGCAGGCTGATAGGGTTGGACTCGATGAAGGTGTCCACGAAGAACTCGACAGGCGTGCTGGTCCCGTTCACGACGCCCGCGAACTCCAGGGCGGCGGCCTCGCGGCAGGGGTCATAGGCCGGAGCTGGTTCGCCGCGCTCATCCGCCTCGGTCCCGATGGGCGGCCCCAGCCGCCGCTCAATCTCCCGGTCAAAGGCCGCATCGGCCTCAATGGAGCCGGAGGCGCGCAGGGCTCGCCAGAAGGCGACGTCATCCTTGGGCTTCTGCGGACGGTCGTTCTCGATCTCCGCGCGGACCCTCCCCGCCGCGACATCGAACCGTTTGCGGGCCTCCGCCTTGCCCTTGGTGTTCAGCGAGCGGACGACCTGTTTGGGCTTGCGGCCCGGCCCCGGCGAGAAGTTCCGGCGGATGTAGTAGACTCCGGTGCGACCGTCCTTCACAAGGCCGGGCGGGTCTCCGTCCTCCTTGATCCAACGGGGGCCTGTGTAACCATCCTGAGCCATTTCTGTGTAACCATCCGCCGCCTAACTATCTGGACTCCTTACGTTTCCAGGGGTTAGGCCGCAAGTAGGTACGCCTCACCCTGGCGGCACCACCCCATCTCTTCCGGCCCGAAAGGCGCGACCATGCGAGCTACTTCCGCCATCCTCATTGCGGCCCTGGCGCTCGCGGTGACCTCGACCGGCGCCTTGGCGGCGAAGCCCGCGGCCAGGGCGGCCGCGCCGGTAAAGGCCGGTTCGCCTACCGTCACCGACGATGTCCGCTGCCTGCTGACCATGGTGGCCTTCTCCAACATCAACAAAGACCACGCCCAGGCCGCCCAGGCGGCGGTGTTCTTCTTCGCTGGCCGCATCTCGGCGCGGGCCCCGACGCTCGATCTCGCGGCGGCGGTGAAGGCCCAGGCGCCGACGCTGGGGCCGCAGCAGTTGCAAGGCGAGTTGCAGCGTTGCGGGCCGATGGTCGACGGCGCCTCGCATCGCTTCATGGCGGCGGTCAACGGTCTGCGCCCGCAAGGCGCCGGCGCCCCCGCGGCCGCACTCGCCCCGGCTCCGGGGCCCCTCGCGCCGCCGCCGAAATAGCGGCGCGCAATCTTCAGGGTCAGCTGGCCTTCAGGTCAGTTGGCGGGCACGGCCTGGGTCAGGGCCGGGCCGATCTCGTCGTGCAGCACCAGGTCGGCATAGGCGTCCAGGTCGGTGGGCTCGCGGTTGACGATGGCCAGCTTCGCGCCATTGCGCTTGGCCATCAGCGGAAAGCCCGCCGCCGGGTGCACCACCAGGGACGAGCCCAGCACCAGGAAGGCGTCGCAATCCAGCGTCGCGGCCTCGGCGCGGACCATCGGCTCGACCGGCATCGCCTGGCCGAAGGAGATGGTGGCGGTCTTCACCAGCCCGCCGCAGCGACGGCAGTAGGGGATTTCGCCGGCCCGCAGGAAGCTCTCCTTCAGCTCCGCCAGCTCGTGGCGCTCGGCGCATTCCAGGCACGAGGCGAAACTGGCGTTGCCGTGCAGCTCGATCACCCGATGGGCCGGCACGCCGCTCTCCTGGTGCAGGTTGTCGACGTTCTGGGTGATCACGCAGGTCGCCTTGTCCTGGGCGATCAGCCGGGCGACCGCTTCGTGCCCGGCGTTGGGGGCACGGCCCACCCAGCCGGCGCGGCCGGAAAAGGCGCGCTCCCAGGCCTCTCGCCGCTTGGCTGGGTCGGAGACGAAGTCCTGGTAGTAGATCGGCTTCATCTTGCTCCACACCCCGCCCGGACTGCGGAAGTCGGGGATGCCGGATTCGGTGGAAATCCCCGCGCCGGTGAACACCACCAGCCGTCGGGCGTCGGCGATCAGCCGGGCGAGGTCGGCGCGGGTGGTGGTGCGAAGGGAGTCTGCGGGCATGGCCCCCATCTTGGCGCCGGGCGAGGGGCCAGAGCTAGGGGTAGATGGCGGGAAGAAGGTGGCCGGCCCGACGGTGGTCGGGGGGATGCCAGGGTGTTCGCCGGGCCGGCCTATGATCGATCGGCGGGGGGAAGGCCGAAGGATCGCAGCCGTAAACAGGCCGCCGAACGATAGGTTCCGAACGCCGATCAGGAATCCCTGGGGACGGTCGCTAACGGCTAGTGCAGGACGGCGATGATCGGTCCGAAGGCCAGCGGCAGCAGGTAGATGCGGATGCCCTGGATCACCAGCAGCACGATGATCGGGCTGATGTCGACGCCGCCGATCGGCGGGATGATCTTCTGCACGGGCCGGAGAATTGGCCGGGTCACCGCGTCCAGGAAGCGGGCGACGTTGTAGACCATCTGGTTGCGCAGATTGATCACGTCGAAGGCCACCAGCCACGACAGCACCGCGCTGATGATGATCGCGATCACCAGCAGGTTCAGCAGGGCGTCGATGATGAAGAGCAGAAAAGATCCCATATCGCCGGTTCTAGCGGCCTTTGCGGGACTGGCAAGGCTGCGCCATAGCGCGCCCGGCGCGGGGCGACGTCGCAGCGGCTTGACAGAGGCCGCCTCAAAAGGGTTATTCCGCGCCTTCCTGGAACTTCCCAAGTGTTCTTGGGGGGCCGTAGCTCAGATGGTAGAGCGCCTCGTTCGCAATGAGGAGGTCAGGGGTTCGATTCCCCTCGGCTCCACCAGGACCCCCTAAATCGCCGCTCAATCCGGTTCCCCGAACACCCCTTCGGGGCGAATCGGCCGGAACCAGGCTTCCACGAAGGCGAAGGCGCCGAAGGCCACCAGGCCGAGCGCCACGAAGGCCAGCGCCAGGTCGCCGCCGGCCAGGCTGTGCACCGCCCAGAGCGCGCCGCCGACCCCCTTGGCGTCCGCCGCCCGCTCCCGCCAGCCGGCGCGGAACATGAAATAGCCCACCGGCAGCATGGCCATTCCCCGACCGAAGTAGCCGACGCGGGCCAGGCGTTGCGCCCAGACCGCGGCCTTGCGATCGCAGGTCAGGGTCGCGCCGAAGTTGTCGACCCAGGCGCGGATGGCGTTGCCCAGGCCGCAGGCGAGGATGAAGGCGCCCAGCGCCATCACCAGCATCGAGCCCAGCGGACACGCCATGACCCCGGCCACCCGCGCGCTGGTCTTTTCGATCTCGGCATGCTGCAGGTCGTGCAGGGTGTCGATGACCCCGAAGATCGAGACGGCGAGCGAGCCGTAGATCACCCCGCTCAGGGCCTGGCCCACGCGGCTGGCCCAGGCCTTGGGGCTGGTCCCCTGGCAGTCGGCGTCGAACACCGACTGCAGGGCGCGCCAGCCGGCAAAACCATAGAGCCCAATCCCGGTCAGCCACAGGAGCACGACACCCAGCGGCCACTGCGCCCAGGCCTCGAGCGCCCGGATCGGACTGCGAGGGTGTGGGGCCAGGCCGATGACGGCCAGCAGCGCGATGGTCCCGGTGGAGAAATAGACGACGCCGCGCGCCATGTAGCCCAGCCGCGCGGCCATCTCGGCGCTGGCGGCCCAGGGCGCGGCGGTGAAGCGGCGGCGCAGGCGCGCGATCAGCCCGGCGCCGGGCGAGGTCGGAACGGCCGCCGTGGTCTGACCGCCGCTCATGCTGCGAGGCTCTCCTAGTGCGCGTCGTCCCAATTGGCCGCCGCGCGGGCGTCCACCACCAGGGGAACGGTCAGGGCGACCGCCGGTTCAGGGGCGCGCTCCATGATCCGCCTGGCCACCGCGATCACCGCCTCGGCCTCCGCCTCCGGCGCCTCGAAGATCAGTTCGTCGTGCACCTGCAGCAGCATCTTCGCCGTCAGGCCTGCGTCGCGCAGCGCCTGGGGCATGCGCACCATGGCGCGGCGGATCACATCGGCGGCGGCGCCCTGGATCGGGGCGTTGATCGCGGCGCGGTCGCCAAACGCCCGCTCGGCCGGGGATTTCCCCTGGGCGGCCGGGATGTAGATCTTGCGCCCGAAGACGGTGGTCACGAAGCCCTCGGCGCGCACCTGCCGCTGCATGCGGTCCATATAGGTGCGGATGCCAGGGAAGCGTTCGAAGTAGGTCTTGATGTAGGCGCCGGCTTCCTCGCGCGGGATCGACAGCTGGTTGGCGAGGCCGAACGCCGAGATGCCATAGACGATGCCGAAATTGATCGCCTTGGCGCGGCGCCGCGTCTCGGCCGGCATGCCCTCGACGGGCACCCCGAACATCTCGGACGCGGTCATGGCGTGGATGTCCAGGCCGCCCTCGAAGGCGGCCTTGAGTTGCGGGATGTCGCCGATGTGGGCCAGCAGGCGCAACTCGATCTGCGAATAGTCGGCGCTGATCAGCACATGGCCCGGCTCGGCGATGAAGGCCTTGCGGATCTTGCGGCCTTCCTCTGTGCGGACCGGGATGTTCTGCAGGTTGGGATCGGAGGAGGCGAGGCGCCCGGTGGTCGCCGCCGCCAGGGAATAGGAGGTGTGCACCCGGTTGGTCCGGGGATCGATCGCGGCGACCAGGTTGTCGGTATAGGTGCCCTTCAGCTTCGAGAGCTGGCGCCAATCCAGCAGGATGCGCGGCAGTTCGTGCCCCTGGGCGGCCAGGTCCTCCAGCATCGAGGCGTCGGTGGACGCCGCCCCCGTGGCGGTGGTGCGACCGGACGACAGGCCCATCTCCTGGAACAGGATGTCGCCGATCTGCTTGGGGCTGCCCAGGTTGAACGGTCGGCCCGCGACCCGGTGGGCGTCGGCCTCCAGCTCGCCCATGCGCACGGCGAAGTCGTTGGAGAGTCGGCGCAGGGTCTCAGGATCGACCTTCACGCCGGCCAATTCCATCTCCACCAGCACCTTGGGCAGCGGCCGCTCCAGGGTCTCGTAGACCGTGGTCAGCTTCTCGTGGATGAGGCGGGGCTTGAGGTGCTCGTAGATGCGCAGGGTGACATCGGCGTCTTCCGCCGCATAGCAGGTCGCCGATGTCAGCTCGACATGCTTGAAACTCTTCTGCGCCTTGCCGGTCCCGGCCACGGTCTTGAAGCTGATCGGCTCGTGGTCGAGCAGGCGCTTGGAGAGCTCGTCCATGCCGTAGCTCTTGTGCAGGCCCCCCTCGAGGGCGAACGCGATCAGCATGGTGTCGTCGATCGGCCCGACGCTGATTCCATAGCGTGACAACACGGCCATATCGTACTTGCCGTTCTGCGCCACCTTCAGGACCGAGGGGCTTTCCAGCAGGGGCTTGAGCCGGGCGATCACCTGGTCCAGCGGGATCTGCTCCAGGGCCGCCGGGGCGTCGAGCTGCAGGCCGCCCTCATGCTCGTGCTCGTGGCCGACGGGGATGTAGCAGGCCTCGCCCGGCGCGATGGCCAGCGACACCCCACAGAGGTTGGCCGCCGACGACGAGAGCGCGTCGGTCTCGGTGTCGAACGCCACCAGGCCCTTGGCGAAAGCTCGCGCGATCCAGGCGTCGAGGGTCTCGACGTCGCGCACGCACGGGTAGGCGTTGACGTCGATGGCGACGTGCTGGGGCGCTGGCGGCGCCGCCTTGGCCTCCGGCGTCGGCGTGGCGCTGGGCGCGGTCCCGCCGGACAGCACCTCGCTCACCCGGCGCGCGATGGTGCGGAACTCCATCTTCTCCAGGAAGGCGGCCAGGATCTCGGGGTCCGGCGCGCGCACCGCCAGGTCGTCCACCGGCTCCGGCAAGGGCGTGTCGCAGTCGAGCTGTACGAGCTGGCGCGACAGGCGGATCTGGTCGGCGAAGTCGATCAGGGTCTGGCGGCGCTTGTCCTGTTTGATCTCCGAGGCGCGGGCCAGCAGGGTGTCCAGATCGCCGTATTCGTTGATCAGGGCGGACGCCGTCTTGACGCCGATCCCCGGCGCGCCCGGCACATTGTCGACGCTGTCGCCGCACAGGGACTGCACGTCCACCACCTTGTCCGGGGTCACTCCGAACTTGTCGAACACCTGCTCCGCCCGGATCACCAGGTTGGGCGTCTTCATGGTGTCGAGCATGGAGACCTTGGGCCCCACCAGTTGCATCAGGTCCTTGTCGGAGGAGACGATCACCACCTCGCCGCCGGCGTCGCGCACCTTGCAGGCATAGGCCGCGATCAGGTCGTCGGCTTCGTAGCCCGGCAGCTCCAGGCACGGCACGCCGAACGCCTTGGTGGCGTCGCGCACCAGGGGGAACTGCGGGATCAGGTCCTCGGGCGGCGGCGGGCGGTGGGCCTTGTACTGGTCGTACAGCTTGTTGCGGAAGGTCTTCTCCGAGTGGTCGAAGATCACCGCCAAGTGGGTCGGCGCCTCGGCCTGGGCCTTCATGTCGACCAGGAGTTTCCACAGCATGTTGCAGAAGCCCGAGACCGCCCCCACCGGCAGGCCGTCCGACTTCCGCGTCAGCGGCGGCAGGGCGTGGAAGGCCCGGAAGATGAACCCCGACCCGTCGACCAGGTACAGCCGCACCTTCGGCCCATCCTGCGTCGGCTCGCGGGGGATTTCGTCCAGGGTCTGCGGGGCGGCGTCGAGGGTGTCGGTCATGGGAGCCAAGATAGGACCGCTGGGGGCTGTGGTCACCACCGACGGCGTGATGCGGGGGCGGAGTCCGGCTTAAATCTCATGGCGGCCAGTTTGCCTTCGGGCCTGGGCAACTCAAGGACCGGGCTTTGCCCGGCCGCATGGCGGCGCGCCGAAGAGCGCGTCCTTGACTTGCCCAGGCCCGAAGGCTCGCATCATCCATGAGAAATAAGGCGGGTCGTGTCCTCGGGACGATTGGGAATGGGAATGAGCAAGACGTTCGTCGCCGATGCGGTAGGGCCTCCGCGTCGTCGCTTTTGGATCTATCACAGTGGGATTGTCGGGCAGCCCGAGCAGGGATGGTGCTTCGTGTATGACGATCACGACGACGAGCATGGTTGGCGGACGGGATGGGACACGTTCGAAGTCTACTTCTACGAAATCCTTCGATATCCGCCTGAATATGCAAAAGGTCCGCTGACATGGCGGGACGAAGAGACCGGCGAGACGGTCGACCTCCCTGCGATGCAAGCCCAGTTCGACGGGTTTCCTAGTCCTGACCGAACCGCTTGTTGAGGTTGCCCAGGCGCGCGGCGTCCACCGCGAACGCCGCCGGATCGGCGTCCTTGAGGAATTCCACCGTGGCGTTGGCCACCGTCGCATAGGCCGCCCGGAACGGCGCCGTCGCCGAGCTCACGCGGCGCACGCCCAGCGCCTGAAGTTGCTCCGCCTTGGGCAGGCCGGGCAACAGCATGATGTTGAGCGGCAGTTTGATCTCGTCGGCCAGGCGGTCGATCAGGTCAGCGTCCGACGGCCCCGGCACGAAGATGCCGCTGGCGCCTGCGCCGCGATAGCGCTCGGCCCGGGCGGTGGTCTCCACATAGGCCGCGTGGCCCTCCGCCAGGCCCTTCAGGTAGACGTCGGTGCGCGCGTTGATGAACAGCGGCACGCCGGTCGCGTCGGCCGCCTTGCGCGCCGCTTCGATCTTGCGGGCGTGCAGGTCGGGATCGCGGCGGCCGTCTTCCAGGTTGATTCCCACCGCGCCGGCGCCGATCACCGCCTTGATCGTCTCGGCCAGCGTGGCGAAGTCGTCGGTGTAGCCGCCCTCGATGTCGGCGGTCACCGGGGTGTCTCCGGCCGCGCGAGCGACCGCGGAGATGGTCTGCAGCAGCAGGTTGAGCGGCAGGACGTCACCGTCCGGATAGCCATGGCCCCAGGCGACGGCGGCCGAGGAGGTGGCCACGGCCTTGGCCCCGGCGTCGGCCATCACCGCGGCGCTGGCGGCGTCCCAGGCGTTGGGCAGGATCAGGATGTCGCCGGTGTGGTGCAGGGCGGCGAACGCCTCGGCCTTGTGCTTCTGGTCCATGGTCCCCTCCGTCCGATTTTCAGCCTAGACGTAGGTATCGCGCCGCCCGTGACAACCGCTCGCGGTTTCCGGACTTCGACAGGTTTCCCCTCAAGCTCCCGAAACCCTGTAGAACCCCGCCGTGACCGCCACGGCCCTTTCCCGCCTGACCCTGACCGACTTCCGCTCCTATGCGCGGGCGGACCTGCCGCTGGATGGGTGCCCGGTGTTCCTGGTCGGGCCGAACGGCGCGGGGAAGACCAACCTGCTGGAGGCGGTCAGCCTGTTCACGCCTGGGCGTGGTCTGCGCGGCTCGGCGCTCGCCGAGGTGGGCCGCCGCCTGCCGGGCGAGGCGGCGGGGCGCGCCTGGGCGGTGGCCGCGGTGGTGGCCGGCGAGGGCGGGGAGACCCAGATCGGCGCCGGCGTCGAGGCGCCGGGCGCGGCGCGGCGCACGGTGCGGATCGCCGGCGAGACCGTGCCGCCCGGTCGCCTGGCCGACCACCTGCGGCAGGTCTGGCTGACGCCGGCGCAGGATCGGCTGTTCCTGGAGGGCGCGGCCGACCGGCGCCGTTTCTTCGACCGGTTGGTGTTCGCCGCCATCCCGCGCCACGCCGCCCACGCCCAGGCCTATGAGCGGGTGCAGCGGGAACGCATGCGCCTGCTCACCGACGAGACCGGCCCGCCGGACGCCGCCTGGCTCGACGCCCTTGAGGCGCGGCTGGCGGAGGCCGGCGCCCTGATGGCCGAGGCCCGCGCCACGACGCTGGCCGCCCTGCAGGCCGAGATCGACGGCCGGGGCGAGCGACCGTTTCCGCAGGCCAGGCTCAGCCTCACCGGCGAGTGGGAGCAGATGGCAGGGGCAGGCGCCGAGATCGCGGACGTCGAAGCGAAACTGGCCTCTGCGCTGGCCGCCGCCCGGCCCCGCGACGCCGCCGCCGGCCGCGCGCTGACCGGCCCGCACCGGGGCGATCTGGCCGTCATCCACGCCGAAAAGGACCGTCCGGCGGCGGAATGTTCGACGGGCGAGCAGAAAGCGCTGATCTTGAACCTGGTTCTGGCCCAATCCGCGCGTCTTTCACGTGCAGAATCAGCGCCAAGCCCTATATTGTTGTTGGACGAAGTCGCAGCGCATCTGGACCGCACCCGGCGGGCCGCTCTGTTCGACGAAATCGAGGCGCTCGGGCTCCAGGCCTTCCTGACCGGAACCGATGAGCACCTCTTCGAAGACCTGAAAGGACGGGCCCAGGGCGTGCGCGTAGACGCCTCTGGCCTGACTCAGCTGGATCCTTAAATGAGCGAAGTCGACGACATCCCCCCCGATGGCCCCGAAGACGGCCCCGAATCCAACGGGCAGGCGGAATATGGCGCGGAGAGCATCAAGGTCCTGAAGGGCCTGGACGCCGTGCGCAAGCGGCCGGGCATGTACATCGGCGACACCGACGACGGTTCGGGCCTGCACCACATGGTCTATGAGGTGGTGGACAACGCCATCGACGAGACCCTGGCCGGCTGGGCCAGCCGCGTCGAGGTGATCCTCAACGCCGACGGTTCCTGCACGGTCACCGACGACGGCCGCGGCATCCCGGTGGACATCCACGAGGGCGAGGGCGTCTCGGCCGCCGAGGTCATCATGACCCAGCTGCACGCCGGCGGGAAATTCGACCAGAACTCCTACAAGGTCTCCGGGGGCCTGCACGGGGTGGGCGTTTCGGTGGTCAACGCGCTTTCCGACTGGCTGAAGCTGAAGATCTATCGTGGCGGCAAGGCTTACGAGATGGAGTTCCGCCGCGGCGACGCGGTCTCGCCGCTGGTGGTCACCGGCGATGCGCCGCTGCGCGACAATGGCGAGCCGCTGTCCGGCACCGAGGTCACCTTCCTGCCGTCGCTGGAGACCTTCGCCTTCATCGATTTCGACGTGAAGACCCTGGAGCACCGCCTGCGGGAACTGGCCTTCCTGAACTCCGGCGTGACCATCTGGCTGAAGGACCATCGGGGCGCCGAGCCCTTCGTGGAGGTCATGCACTACGACGGCGGCATCGAGGCCTTCGTGCGCCACCTGGACAAGGCCAAGACGCCCCTGCTGAAAGAGCCGATCGTCATCCGTGGCCGGCGCGAGAACGTCGAGGTCGACCTCTCGCTGTGGTGGAACGACGGCTACCACGAGAACGTGCTCTGCTTCACCAACAACATCCCGCAGCGGGACGGAGGCACCCACCTGGCGGCGTTCCGCTCGGCGCTGACCCGGATCATCACCGGCTATGCGGAAAGTTCCGGCGCGGCCAAGCGGGAGAAGGTCTCGGTCGGCGGCGAGGACGCCCGCGAGGGCCTGACCTGCGTGCTGTCGGTGAAGGTGCCGGACCCCAAGTTCTCCTCCCAGACCAAGGACAAGCTGGTCTCCTCCGAGGTGCGCCCGGCGGTGGAAGGCCTGGTGCAGGAAGGCCTGGGGACCTGGTTCGAGGAGCACCCGACCGAAGCCCGCCTGATCGTCCAGAAGATCGCCGAGGCCGCCGCCGCCCGCGAGGCCGCGCGAAAGGCCCGCGAGCTCACCCGGCGCAAGTCGGCGCTGGATATCTCGTCCCTGCCCGGCAAGCTCGCCGACTGCGCGGAGAAGGACCCGGCCAAGTCGGAGATCTTCATCGTCGAGGGCGACAGCGCCGGCGGCTCGGCCAAGCAGGCCCGCAATCGCGACAACCAGGCGATCCTGCCGCTCAGAGGCAAGATCCTCAACGTCGAGCGCGCCCGCTTCGACAAGATGCTGGGCTCAGAGCAGATCGGCACCCTGATCACGGCGCTGGGCGCCGGCATCGGCCACGAAGACTTCGATATCGAGAAGATCCGCTACCACAAGATCGTGCTGATGACCGACGCCGACGTGGACGGCGCGCACATCCGCACCCTGCTCTTGACCTTCTTCTATCGGCAGATGCCGGAGGTGATCGAGCGCGGTTACCTCTATATCGCCCAGCCGCCGCTCTATAAGGCGTCGAAGGGCAAGTCGGTGCGCTACCTGAAAGACGACGCCGAGCTGGAAATCTACCTGATCGACGAGGGCGTCGATGGCGCGACGCTCGACCTCTCCGATGGCCAGCGGATCGCCGGCGCCGACCTCCTGGCCATGGTGCAGACCGCCCGCGGCGCCAAGGCCAACGTGGAGCGCCTCGCCGCTCGCGCGCCGGCCTTCGCTATCGAGCAGGCGGCGCTGGCCGGCCTGCTGGCCCCCGGCGGCGATCCGATGAGGGCCGCCGCGCGCCTCGACCTCTACGCCGAGGAGGGCGACGGCGCCTGGAACGGCGCGCCCGGCGAGGCGCACAGTTTCGTCTTCAGCCGGGTGAAGCGCGGCGTCTCCGAGCGCATCGTGCTGGATGAACTCCTGTTGCAGGCGGCCGACGCGCGGCGCCTGGCGGAGCGGTCGAAGGAGCTGGCCGAGATCTTCGCCGGCCGCGCCACCTACACGCGTCGGGACAAGGCCACGGTGGTCCGCGGACCCATCGACCTGGTCAATGCCGTGATGGACAACGGCCGCCGCGGCCTCTCCATCCAGCGCTACAAGGGCCTGGGCGAGATGAACGCCGACCAGCTGTGGGAGACCACGCTGGACGCCGACGCCCGCACCCTGCTGCAGGTCAAGGTCAACCACCTGGACGACGCCAGCGACATGTTCAGCCGCCTGATGGGCGACCTGGTCGAACCCCGCCGCGAGTTCATCCAGGAAAACGCGCTCGACGCCGAGGTGGACGTCTAGTAACGGCGGCTAAGCGTCGCGAAAACAAGCTCTTCCGTGCTTTCCGGCGTCCCGCTATGGTTGCAGACGTCGCGCGTCTGGCGGCCCGCGACGGGGGGCTGGACGTTGCGTTTATCAGGATCGGCCGCGAGGCGTTGCGGCCTGGCGATATGGCTTGGGCTCGGCGGGCTCACGGCCGCCTCGGCGGTGCGGGCCGCCGACCTGGCGCCGCGCTACGAGCCCCCGCCAGCCTGGGTGAAGCCGGCCCCGCCGGAGACCAAACAGGCCGCGCCGGCCAATGCGCCGATCCAGTTGCTGTTGCGCGATTCGCAGACGCGGCTGGGGCCGGAGGGCGACGTCGCCTATGTGGAAACCCGGTTCAAGATCCTGACGCCCGAGGCGTTGTCCGCCGGCAACCTGTCCCTGGACTGGGATCCGCAGACCGAAATCCTCGCGATCCACCACCTGACCGTCGTCCATGACGGCAAGGCCACCGACATCCTGGCCGACCAGAAGTTCACCGTCATTCGCCGCGAGCAGGGGCTGGAAGCCTCGATGCTGGATGGGCGGCTGACCGCGACGCTGCAGATTCCCGGCCTTCAGGTGGGCGATATCGTCGACCTGGCGACAACCTACGCCCGGCGCGATCCTGCCCTGGCTGGTCATGCGCAGTTCCTCGATAACCTGCCGCCCGCCGCGATCGCCGGGCGGATCCGCGAGCAGGTGTCATGGCCCTCCGGCGCCGGCGTCACCTTTGCGTCGAGCCCCGATCTGCCCAAGCCTGTCCGCGGCAAAGCCGCCGGGCTGGAGGTCGCCACCTTGGAGGCCGACGGCATGCCCGCCGCCACCAGCGCCGATGGCGCGCCGCGACGGTTTCAGGTGCGGCGCCTGTTCCAGGCCAGCGGCTTTGCAGGCTGGCGCGATATCTCGGCCCTGATGGCGCCGCTCTACGCCGGCGCCGCGACGCTGAAACCCGACTCGCCCTTGAAGGCGGAGGCGACGAATATCCGCGCGGCGACGGCCGACCCCGCCGAACGGGCGCTGCTGGCGCTACAGCTGGTGCAGAACCAGATCCGCTACGTCTATGTAGGCCTGGACAGTGGCGCCTATCACCCAGCCTCGGCCGACGAGACCTGGATCCGTCGCTTCGGCGACTGCAAGGCCAAGACCGCCCTGCTGCTCAGCCTGCTATCGGAACTGGGCATTTCGGCCGAGCCGGTGCTGGTCAACGCTTCGGGCCTCGATGGGGACGACGGCTTTCTGCCGCAGCTGAGCCTCTTCGACCACGTCCTGGTGCGCGCGACGATCGGCGCCAAGACCTACTGGCTGGACGGCACGCGCCTGGGCGACACCGCCCTGGCCGACCTGGAGGACTTCCCCTTCGGCGTCGGCCTGCCGGTGCGGGCAGCAGGCGAGGACCTCTATCAAAGCGTGCCGCCGCCGCTGGTGCGCGCCTCCAGCGAGGTCGCGCTGGAGATCGACGCGTCCGCTGGGCTGCACGCCCGCGCCGCCTTCACCCTGCGGCTCGTGATTCGAGGTGACGAGGCCGCCCAGGTCGATCGCGAACTCGCCACCGCGTCGCACGACAAGGCCGAGCAGGCCCTCAAGAGCGCGGTGACGAGCGACTATCCCTGGTTCGAGCCAGTCTCGGTGACCTGGCGCTACGACCCGCGGCGGCGGATGTTCTTCGAAGAGGTCCGCGGCGGCGGCGAGGTCGACTGGACCAAGGACGACAGTGGCCGGCCGGAGATCTGGTACGAGCTCAACGATTCCGTCTTCGCCCGACCGAAACCCTTCAAGCGCGACGCCGCGCAAGACCAGACCGCGCCCTTTACCGTGACCTACCCCAGCTTCACGCGTTGGGTGACGACGATCCGCATGCCGCCGTCCACCGCCTTCGGCCGCCAGGGCGAGGACGTGGCGACCACGCTGGGTGGCGTGCGTTACGTGCGGCGCACCACGACCGAGGGCGACACCGTCGTCATGTACGCCTCGATCCGATCCCTGAAGCCGGAGATCAGCGCCGCCGAGGCGGCGGCGGCCGAGGCGGCGCGGCCCGATTTCAAGCCGGATTCGGCCTGGGTGTGGGTCGCCGACGAATCGCTCAAGCCGAAACCGGCCAAGCCCGCGCCCGACGCCGAGGCCACGGCGAAGGCGAAAAGCCCGACGGCGGCGCCCACCGCGGAGGCCTTGCTCGCCGAGGCGCGGCGGAAGGATCGACTGGGCCAGTACACGGAGGCCCTGGCTGAGGTGGAAAAGGCCCTGGCCGCCAAGCCGGGCTGGTCCGACGCCATGCGTGAGCGGGGCGGGATCTATTTCCGGGCAGGCCGCTATTCGGAAGCGGCGGACACTTTCGGCGAGATGCTGACGGCGGGCGGCAAGCCGGATGAGGTCTTGCTGCGCGCGCAACTGACCGACCTCAGCCTCTCCCACCGCTACGCCGAGGCGCAGAAGGTCGGCGACGCCGCGCTTGCGGCCTTCCCGAAGAGTGTGAAGGTGCGCAAGGACCGGGCCTCCGACTTCGCGCGTCAGAAGCAGCACGCCAAGGCGCTGGCCGAGCTCGACGCCGCGCTTGCCTTGGCTCCGGGCGATTTCACGGCGATCGTTGCCAAGGCCCAGGAGCTTTGGGATCTCAACCGCCGGGACGAGAGCCTGCAAGTGCTCGAGGCGGCGATCCGCAACGACCCGGACGAGCCCGACCTGCTGAGCGGCCGCGCCTTCATGGAGATGCACATCAAACACTTCCAGGCGGCGGTGGATGACATTGACGACGCCCAGCGCATGGACCCGGCGGCCCAGGCCTATGTCTTCCGGCGGGCGGAGATCGATGAGCGGCAGGGCCATTTTGACGCCGCGATCCAGACCCTCGACGCCGCCGTCGTCCGGTGGCCGAAGTCCGTGGGCCTGCTGAACAGCCGTTGCTGGAACCGGGCTCTGTGGGGCGTCAAGCTCGACCTCGCCGCGAAGGACTGCGACGCCGCCGTGGCGCTGTCGCCGCGCTATCTGGCGGCCATGGACAGCCGCGCTTTCGTCAGCTTCCGCCAGAACGACTTCGCCGACGCGGTCAGCCGCTACGACGCCATCCTCGCGATCCGGCCGGACTACGCCGCCTCGCTCTATGGCCGCGGCCTGACCAAGCTCAAGTCTGGGGACAAGGCAGGCGGCGACCGGGACATCGCCGCGGCCCTGAAAAGCGATTCTTCGGTGGCCGACGGCTACAACGATTACGGCTTCAAACCCTGAAGCTGGATCATCGGAGTCGGAGAGCGCCCGGGCGCTATCGCAGGGCTCTTGGCCCCATCGCGCTGGATTGCAGCCAGGTTCAGGCTTCGAACCCGGCCACCACCTCCAGCACCGCGGCGCCATAGCGGGCGAGCTTGCCTTCGCCGACGCCGTTGATGCGCTCCAGCGCCGCGCGGCTGCTGGGCTTCACGCCGGCGATCTCGGTCAGGGTCCGGTCGTGGAAGATCACATAGGGCGGCACGTGCTGGCTCTTGGCTTCGCGGGAGCGCCAGGCGCGCAAGGCCTCGAACAGCGCCTGGTCGGCGGGCGAGATGGCGATGGCGTCGCGCCCGGTCTTGCGGGTGCGGCGCGCCGCCTTGGCCGGCGCCTCGGCGCGGGTCTGGATATTCACCCGCCGCTCGCCCCGGAACACCGCGCGCACCGCGTCGGCGTCTCCCACGCCCACCAGGGGGCGGCCGTCGTTGGGGTCTTCCCGCAGCAGGCCCTCGAACAGCAGCTGCTCCACCAGGTCGCGCCAGGCGTTGGCCGACAGGTCCTGGCCGATGCCCCAGGTGGAGAGCGAGGTCTCGAAGTCGCTGGGCTCCTTGGTCTTGCCCAGCAGGTGATCCACCAGCCGCCCGCGCCCATAGCGTCCGCCCAGGCGGTGCGCCGCCGACAGCGCCTTCTGGGCCGCCTCGGTCGCGTCGGTCAGATCCACCTGGCCGGTGCAGAGGTCGCACTGGCCGCAGGCCTCGACACCCTCCTCGCCGAAATAGCGCCGCACGGTGGCCGCCCGGCAGCCGGTCCCATCCAGCAGGGCGTAGAGCTGGCGGACCTTGCCCACCTGCACCTGCTTCACCGCGCCGTCGACCTCGCGCTCGCCGATGCGGCGCAGCGCCCAGCTCATGTCGGCGGCGCCATAGAGGGTGATGCCCTCGGCCAGGTCGCCGTCACGGCCGGCGCGGCCGATCTCCTGCCAATAGGCTTCGATGGAGGCCGGCGGATCGGCGTGGATCACGAAGCGCACGTCGGGCTTGTCGACCCCCATGCCGAACGCGATGGTCGCCACCATCACCGCCTCGTCGGCCTGCAGGAACTGCTCCAGCCGGTCTATGCGCAGCTGGCGCTCCAGACCCGCGTGATAGGCCAGCGCCGGGACGCCCGCGTCGCGCAGGGCCTGGGCGAGCTTTTCGGTGTTGTCGCGGCTGCCGGCATAGACCACGCCGGACCGGCCGGGCCGGGCGGTGACCAGTTCCACCACCCGCTTGTGCGCCGCCCCCCGCTTGCGCTCGGCCGACAGCACCAGTTCGGGCCGGGCGAAGCTGGCGACGAATTCCGGTGAGTTTTCCAGGCGCAGTTCGCTGCGGATGTCGTCGCGGGTGCGGGCGTCGGCGGTGGCGGTCACCGCCAGGCGCGGGACCTGGGGGAACAGCTCGGCGAGGCGCCCCAGCATCCGGTAGTCGGGGCGGAAGTCGTGGCCCCACTGGCTCACGCAGTGGGCCTCATCGATGGCGATCAGGGCGAGCGGCGTGCGGCTCAGCCGCTCCAGCATCGACGGCTGCATCAGCCCTTCCGGCGAGACGTAGAGAAGCTTGAGCTCCCCCGCCTCGATCCGCCGCCAGGTTTCGGCCTTCTCAGCCGGGTCGATATTGGAATCCAGCCGCGCTGCGGCGACCCCGGACTGCTGCAGCGCCGCCACCTGATCGGTCATCAGCGCGATCAGCGGCGAGACCACCAGGCCCAGCCCAGGGCGCAGCATGCTGGGGATCTGGTAGCACAGGCTCTTGCCGCCGCCGGTCGGCAGCACCGCTAGGGCGTTGCGACCGCTAAGGACCTCGCCGATGACGTCGCCCTGGAGGCCGCGAAAGTCGGCGTGGCCGAACACCCGCCGCAACACCGCGCGCGCTTCGCCAAGCCGGCCGTCGTCAGGCGCGTCGTTCACAGACGGGCCCGCGCCGGGCGGCCGATCGAGCAGGGTCACTGCAGCTTCCAACCCTTGTCGGTCATGCAGGTGTCGAAGGCGGCGCGGC
>DATAUR010000124.1:0-11275 GCA_036268175.1 Phenylobacterium sp.
CGGTCAGGTCCTTCCAGGTGAGCTCGGTGAAGCCCTGCGGGCGGCCATATTGTGACAGGGCGCCGGTCTGGATGGTCTTGATCGTCCGGTAGCCGGGCGCGTCGGCGAAGCCCGGATAGACGTGCAGGCAGCGGTTGTAGAAGTAGCTGACGTGCTCGGAATAAAGCCGCTCCGCCTCCTCGTCGGTGTCGGCCACCAGGATCGTCTGGGCGAAGCCGGCGCGATAGGGGCTCTTGTCGGCGCCGCGCTCCTCCACCCGCTTCCAGTAGCCGCTCATCAGGGCCTGGGCGCGCAGGTAGCCGGAGAAGCTGAGGTAGGAGTAGCTGTAGGTATTGTCGATGCAGAAGTCGTAGGTCTCCACCGACCCGCCGCCGGGGATGTGCACCGGCGGATGCGGCTGCTGGATCGGGCGCGGCCAGATGTTGACGTGCCTAAGCTTGTTGTAGCGGCCGTTGAAGGCGAAGGGTTCTCGCGTCGTCCAGGCCTTGATGATCAGATCGTGGGCTTCCTGATACTTCTCCCGCGTCAGGCTGGGGATCTGGCCGTAGCAGTAGTTGGTGTCCATCGAGGTCCCCACGGGGAACCCGGCCACCAGCCGCCCCCCCGAGATGCAGTCCAGCATGGCGAATTCCTCCGCCACCCGGACCGGCGGATTGTAGAGCGCGATGGAGTTGCCCAACACCACGATGGCCGCGTCCCTGGTGCGGCGCGCTAGGCCAGCGGCGATGATGTTGGGGCTGGGCATGATGCCGTAGCCGTTCTGGTGATGCTCGTTCACCCCGACGCCGTCGAACCCCAGGGTGTCGGCGTATTCCAGCAGGTCCATGTAGGTGTTGTAGACCTCGTGGCTCTTGGCCGGGTCGAACAGCTTCTGGTCGATGTCCACCCAGACCGAGCGGTTGGTCTCCCGGAAGTCGTCCGGCAGATAGGGCCACGGCATCAGGTTGAACCAGGTGAACTTCATCGCTCGTCCTCCGGGAGCCGCGCCGGGAGCACGGTCATCTGAACGACGATAACCCTTGTGGCCCGGGCGCCAACCGTGGAATCGGCGCCTCGGCGTCCACGCCCAGAATCGCCCTATCGGCTCGTCATTCCCGGGCTTGTCCCGGGAACCTATGAACACGTGGATGAAGGGTGCGCGCGGCGGCGCCGAGCTTTCTTTTGGAAGCCGCCGCGATCGTGGGTTCCCGGGACAAGCCCGGGAATGACGAGCAAGAAGGGAAGGCGGGAAAGCCATGTCCGATCCGACCCATTTCTACACCGGCTGGCTGGTCGACCCGAAGGCGCGGGAGGCGCTGCTCGTCCGCTTTCCGCCGCGCTACGGGATCGTCGTCGCCCATCACGTGACGCTGAAGTTCGGCGACGAGACCGCCTTGCCGCCCGCCGAGACCCTGGGGCGGATCGTCGGCGAGGCGGACGATGGCGCGGGCGTTCAGGCCCTGGTGGTGGCCATCGGCGGCAGTCCGGCGCGGCCGGAGGGCGGGACGTTCCACATCACCTGGTCCCTGGCGCAGGGTCGCGAGGCGCGGGAGAGCAACGCGGTCATCGCGCACGGCTGGACGCGGCTGACCGAGCCGGTCGCGGTGCGGCTCATCCCCAAGCCTTAAGCGGCCTCGACAAGTCCCGCGAGCCAAGGGACTGATGGGCGCCCGCTGGAGACCTTCCCTCGTTGCGCAGCCCGCTTGCCGCCGTCCTGATCTGCGTCCTGTTGCTCGGGGTCGCCGGCTGCCAGAGCAAGACCGTCAAGCGGCCCGCCTGTCCGCCCGGCGAGGTCTGCCTGGAATACGGCGACGAGGCGGAACCCCTGACGCTCGATCCACAGACTTCCAACCTAGTCACCGAGGCGAGGGAGATCGGCGACCTGATGATGGGCCTGACCACAGAGGCGCCCGACGGCTCGCCCCTGCCCGGCATGGCGACATCCTGGACCACCAGCGCCGACGGGCTGACGTGGACCTTCCACCTGCGGGACGCCAAGTGGTCGGATGGCGTCCCCGTCACCGCCGACGACTTCGTCTACGCCTACCGCCGCGAGCTCGATCCGAAGACCGCCTCGATCTACGCCTATCTCTCGACGATCCTGAAGAACGGCCAGGCGGTGAACGATGGCAAGGCCCCGCTGGAGGCGGTGGGGGCGCGCGCGATCGACGCCCACACCCTGGAACTCACCCTGGAGCATCCGGCGCCGTACCTGCCGCAACTCTTGATGCAGACGAGCTTTTATCCGGCGCCCAAACATGTGATCGAAAAGCTCGGCGACCACTGGGTCGCGCCCGGAAGCTACGTCTCCAACGGTCCCTTCAAGCTGGTCGCCTGGCAACTGGGAGACCACGTGGAGGTGGTCAAGAATCCGCGGTTCTTCGACGCCGCTCACGTCTGCGTCGATCGGATCAACTACTACCCGACCGCCGACGCGGTCTCCGCCGAGCGCCGCGTGCAGCGGGGCGAGCTCGATATCAACACCACTTTCCAATCGAACCGCCTGCAGCACATCCGCGAAGTCATGCCGGGCTATGCCCGGCCGGCGCCGGTGCTGGCCACCTACTATGTGTCGTTCAACACCCGCGACGTGGCGCCGTTGAAGGACCTGCGGGTCCGCCGCGCGCTCTCCGAGGCCATCGACCGCGACTTCATCACCGGCAAGCTGCAGCGGGCCGGCCAGACCCCGGCTTACAGCTTCGTGCCGCCGGGCGTCGCCAACTACGCCTATGGCGCGGCGACGCGCTGGGCGCATGAATCGTTCGTGCAGCGGCAGATCGAGGCCAGGGCGCTGCTGGCGCAGGCGGGCTATGGGCCCAAGCATCCCCTGAAGCTGGAGATCAAGTCGTCCAACGGCTCCGAGACCCTCCTGCTGGCCGAGGCGATCCAGGCCGACTGGCAGGCCATCGACGTGCAGGCCTCCATCGCCCAGAACGAGACCCAGATCGCCTTTGCCGCCTACGCCAACCGCGATTTCCAGGTGGGGATCATGAGCTGGTACGCCGACTTCAACGACCCCATGACGTTCCTGGGCGTGCTGAAGTCCGACACCGGGGCGCAGAACTACGGCGACTACAAAAGCGCCGCCTACGACGCCTTGCTGGCCCAGGCCGACCATGAGGCCGACGCCGGCCGACGCGCGCAGATCCTGTCCCGCGCTGAGCAGACCATGCTGGATGACGAAGCCTTGGCGCCCATCGCCTACAGCGTCAGCCGCAGCCTGGTGAACCCCAGGATCACCGGCTGGGAAACCTCACCCCTGAACTATCACCGGGCGCGGTGGCTGTGTGTGAAGCGCTAGACCGCAGCTAGCGGTATTCCCAATGGCAGACGCGGTGGGTGGCGTTGTGCTTGGCGATCTGGTGGCCGGCCACCGCGCCGACGCCGGCGCCGATGATCGTCCCGCCGGTTTTGCCGCCCCCGTGCGCCAGCGCATTGCCCAACAGGCCGCCGGTCACGGCGCCCACGACGGTGCCGGTGTTGCGCGACCCGCGCGAACTGACATCGCGGCACACCCGCACGCGATGGCGGTGCGGCTGGGCCTGGCTGAAGGTCGGAACGGCTGTGACCACGGCCAGGGCCGAGCACACCAGGGTCGCAGTGGCGAAGAGCTTGTTGCGCACGAGATGTCTCCTTGAAGGCGGCGGACACGCTCGGACAACAACGCCTCGCCACAGCAAAGGTTGCATCCTGGACTACATTCCCGATCTCCGAGCCCAAACGCCTGCGTGTGGGGCGGAACCGAAGGGCCGGAGCGGACCTTCTTGCGGGATCGCCGGCCGAACGCCCTTCGGACCGGCTCATCTGGAGAGACGCTCATGTCAATTCTTGCCTGGATCGTCCTGGGCCTGGTCGCCGGTTTCATCGCCAGCAAGCTGGTGAACCGCACCGGCAGCGGAATTCTGATGGACCTGTTCCTCGGCGTGATCGGCGCCTTCGTCGGCGGCTTCCTGTTCACACGCTTTGGCCACGCCGGTGTCACCGGCCTGAACCTCTATTCGTTCATGGTCGCGACCCTGGGCGCGGTGGTCGTGCTTGTGGTGTTCCACGCCCTGGAAGGCCGCCGCCGCCTCTTCTGACGCCCGTCGCTTTCAGCCCGCCGCCACAGCCTGTCGAAAGGCCTCGCTCCCCCATCGGAGCGGGGTCCTTTTCGTGGACCGAGCTATTCGGCGTCGACCTGCTCGGTCTCGGTGCGCGCGGTGATCAGGGTCGCGGCGTCGACCTTGCGTCCGCGCTCGGCGATCTCCAGGTGCACGTGGTCGGTGATGCCCAGGGGATAGCGCTGTTGCAGGCTATGGGCCTGGCCGATGGGATGACCGATCGCCACCGCGTCGCCCACCGCGACCCGCGGATCGACGTAGAACACCCGGGCGGTCAGGTGCAGGGCCGGATTGTCGATCTCCACGAACCTCAAGGTCTGGTCGTCGGGATAGGCATAACCGATCTTGGTGACGTAGCCGGAGATCGGCGCGCTGACCGTCTGGCCCGGCGTCGCCACATAGTCGACGCCCTCGTGCTGGCGGGCGCCGCCGTCGCGGGAGGCGTGGAAGCCGCCTTCGCCGTAGGCGTCGGTCTGGCGGGGCGCTTGGCCCGTGGGATTGGCGATATCGGCCTGGCCGTCGCCGTCGAGGTCCGCGCCCTCCCAGACCAGCCTTGTGCGGGTGGTGAAGGGACGCGCCGGACCGACCAGCGCCGTGCGCGAGGGAACCGCACGCCACCCTGGCAGATTGTCCGCATGAACAGCGGCCTCCGCGATCCCCAGCGAGGCCACGGCCACGCCCAGCGCGATGGCCCCAACGGTGGAGCTTCGTGGCGTCAGCCCGAGGTGGCTGGAAAGCTGTGCGATCCGGGTTCGGAGGACTTGCCTGACGCCCATCGTCGGCCAGATAGTTGCCGATCTGGGCGAAATCATGCGTCAGCTCGGCCGTAGGCAGCTCGGTGCATGAAGGGTAGCCAGGGGATTTGGAGACCGCATGCCGCCGACGCCGCACCATGCCGCGATAGCCCTGGGCCTGTTGCTAGGCGTCCCGACTGCGGCCGCCGCCGCGCCCGCCGGCCCGGCGCCGCCGGCCGAGCGCCGCTGGGAAAAGCAGCCGACGCCCGCGCAGTACCAGGCGGCCCTGCCGCCGGAGGTGGTCAAGACCGGCGGCCGGGCGATAGTCCGCTGTCATGTGGACGACGTTGGCCTGCTGTCGGCCTGCGCGACGGTCACCGAAACCCCGTCGGGATCCGGATACGGCCAGGCCATCGCTTCGCTCGCGCCGCAGTTCAAGATGAACCCCGCGGCCATGAAAACCGAGGCGCCTGACGGCACGGTGCTGATCGGCAGTTCGACGTTCCGTCACGACACCGACCCGACCTGGGTGCGCAAGCCAACCCGGCAGGAACTGATCGTGGTCTGGCCAAAGGCGGCCTGGAGCAAAGGCGTCGGCGGCCGGGCGACGATCAATTGTCTGGTCACCATGCAGGGCGCCCTGCACGACTGCGTGCCGATGTCCGAGACACCGTCCGGCGAGGGGTTCGGCCTGGCCGCGGTGGCCTTGACGCCGCAGTTCCTGATGAAGCCGGCGACCCTGGGCGGCCATTCGGTCACCTCCCTGGTCAACATCCCCGTGGTGTTCAACGCCGACGGGCTGCGGGGCGGCGGCCGGGGCGGCGACAAGGTAGCGTCTTCCGCCATGGATTGGCCGGAGGCGCCCAGCTACGCCGACGTGGCCGCCGCCTATCCAAAGCGGGCGCGGGAGGCGCATCTGGGGGGCCGCGCCACCCTGACCTGCAAGTTCAACAACACCGGCCGCCTGGCGGACTGCCAGGTGATCGCCGAGGAGCCCAAGGGGCGGGGCTTCGGCTTCGCCGCCCAGGCCTTGGCCCAGCGGTTCAGGGCCTATCCCAAGACCAGCGACGGCCATGGCCTCTTGGGCGTCGACGTGGAGATTCCCTTCGTCTTCGACCCGGCCATGTTGAGCGACGCCAAGCCGGCGATCGGTACGCCGCAGTGGATGGCCCTGCCGACCGGCGCGCAGACCGGCCAGGCCTTCGACGCGGTCATCAAGGCGGGCGCCCCGACGGTGCGGGTGACCATGACCTGCACGGTGCAGCCGGTCGGCCGCCTGTCGGCCTGCTCGGTCACGCGGGAGGATCCGCCGGGCAAAGGCGTCGGCGCTGCCGCGCTCAGCCTGACGCCGTTGTTCAAGGTGTCCACCTGGACCGTGGAGGGCCTGCCGACTGTGGGTGGCGCGATCAACATTCCGCTGCGCTATGAAGGCGCGCCCCCGCCGCCGGCCACGCCCTAGACCCGCGGTCAGGAGACCTCGATCACCCGTTCCACCCGAGGATCGGGAATGAACCAGATCGCCGCCACCACCACATAGAGCGCTAGCGAGGCGAGCGGCTGGACGAAGGCCAGCCCTATGCCGATCAGATAGACCACCACCGACAGCTTTCCCTTCAGGTCGCGCCCCATGGCTCGGGCCAGCGCCGAGTCTGGCCCTTCGTGGCGCACCAGCAGGGTCATCAGGATGGTGAAGGCGATCCCGTTCATGATGAGCACTCCGCCATAGAGCGCCACCGGGGCGGTCGACAGGGGATTTTCGCCCATCCAGGCGGAGGCGAAAGGCACCACCGACAGCCAGAACAGCAGGTAGAGGTTGGCCCACAGGATCGGCCCCGTCACCGACCGGGCCAGCGTCAGCAGGTGGTGATGGTTGTTCCAGTAGATGCCGACGTAGACGAAGCTCAGGATATAGCTCGCGAACACCGGCGCCACCGGCAGCAGGTCGGCGAAGGCGGTGGCGTGCGGGACCTTCAACTCCAGCACCATGATGGTGATGATGATCGCCACCACCCCGTCGCTCAGCGCCGCCAGCCGTTCCTTGCCCATCGGTCCCTAGCCCCTCGCCGCCGCGCCCGCCGATGCGCCGGCGATGCGCCCGAAGACCGCGCCGGCCATCAGCCCCGTGCCGCCCGGATAGTTCTCGTAGAACAGCCCGCCGACCATCTCGCCCGCCGCATAGAGCCCGCCGATGGGCGCGAGGTCCACATCCAGCACCGCGCCGGTCGGATCGATCCGCACCCCGCCGAAGGTGAAGGTGATCCCGCAGGTCACCGCATAGGCCTCGAAGGGCGGGGTATCCAAGGTATTGGCCCAGTTGGATTTCGGAATGGCGAGGCCGACCGTGCCGCGCCCGTCCTTCACGTTGGGATCGAAGGCGACGTCGGTGCGGACCGCGGCGTTGTAGGCGGCGATGGTCTCGAGCGCGCGGGCCGCGTCCACGTCCTCCAGCTTGGCGGCCAGCTCCTCCAGGGTGTCGGCGCTGACCTTGGTCACCTGCCGGATGCGGTATTCGTCGCGCAGCAGGTGGCGGACCTTGGCGTCGAACACCTGCCAGGCGAACTGGCGCGGCTGCTTCAGCACCTCGCGGCCGTACCTGGCGTAGGTGTAGTTGCGGAAGTCGGCCCCCTCGTCGAGGAACCGCTCGCCGCGTGCATTGAGCAGGATGCCGAACGGGTAGGAATGCTTCTGGAAGCCGTCGCCGACGGCCAGGTCGCCGAACTCCGGCGCATTGCGCTCCCACTGCACCGCGTGGCTGCCCGACCACTGGCCGGTGGGCATGGCCCCGATGTCGAGCGCCATGCGCAGGCCATCGCCGGTGTTGAACCGGCTGCCGCGCACCTTGGCGAGGTCCCAGCCCGGGCCCAGGTAGCGGGTCCGCCATTCGGTGTTGGCCTGGAAGCCGCCGGCCGCCAGCACCACCGCCTTGGCGGGAAGATCACGGGTGCGGCCGTCCTGCTTCACCCGCACCCCGCGCACCCCGCCGTCGTCAGCGATCAAAGAGACGGCGCGGGCGCCGTAGAGCACCTCGATCCCCTCGCGCGCCGCGATGGCCGTCCAGGCGTCCACCAGGCCCGGCCCGCCGCTCCAGGCCTCCACCGTCAGCCCCCCCCAGAACTTGAAGCGGCCGTCGACCTTGAAGGCCTGGCGGCCCCAAATCGGCTGGAAGCGCACGCCCTTGTCGCGCATCCAGAACATCGTGGCCTTGCTGCAGGTCACCAGGCGCTCGCAGAGGTCGGGATCGGTGCGGTATTCGGTGACCCGGCCCATGTCCTCGAAGAACTGCTCTTCGCGATAGGCGCTGAAATCGGTGACCGCGACCTCCTCGTCGGTGAGGTCCGGCATGAGGCGGCGCAGGTCGTCCACGCCATCGTAGGCGAAGCGCATGGCGCCGGCGGTGAAGCGGGTGTTGCCGCCGGCCAGCGCCTGCGGACTGCGTTCCAGCACGGTGACGCATGCGCCCTGCTCGCGCGCCGAAACCGCCGCCGCAAAGGCCGCGTTGCCCGCGCCCACCACCACCACATCGGCCATGACGTCGAACGCCCCCTCGCGGCCCGAGCTTAGGGCGGAGCACCCACTTCTGCGAAGATGGAAAGACCTGCGAGGGCGGAAAGATCGGAGCGCCTGGCGGCCGGTCTCCGGAGCTTCGCTGTTGGTTCCGCGAGGCAACTGTGGCCAGATCGGCCAATCGGGGGTCTGCGTCTCGCTTCCAGAAGCGACACGCCAGGGGCGTCAGGAACTTGGGGGATCGTAGGACGGCAGAGGGACGCGTTCGCTCAGGTGCGCAGATGCGCCCATGACCGAGCCAGGTCCCGCCGAACGGCCAAAGCCCGCCGCCAGCAGGTCCAAGGCGGCGGCGATCTGGCGCCTTGGCCTACTGTCGGGCGTCAGCGGTCTGCTTTTTTCGCTGGTCGTCGCCGCGGTGACGTCGGCGGCCCTGCTGCTGCATCTGTGGCCGTTCACCCGCATCGAGGAAGCCGGGATCGACCTCGGCATGAAGGTCTACGCCGCCGCCTCTCAGGTCATCTCGACGCCCCTGCGCGAGACACGTTCCTTCCTCTTCGTGGACGTCGACGAAGAGGCCTGCCGCACCTTCCGGCGCGTCGAGCCCTGGCGGTGCCGCACGGAGAATCCGGTTTCCGCGGAGCTCATGAAATCGCTGGTGGACGCCGCGACGAACGCCGGAGCTTCGCTGATCGTCGTGGACGTGGCGCCTGCCGAGGACAGGCTTATCTACGACAACTGGACCTCGGCCATCGCGCCCGCCCCGGCGCCGCCAGTGATCATGCCGCCGCCGGCCCGGCCGAACTACGATCGCGACGGGCGGTTGCAACTGGAGTTCGAGCGCCCATTTCTTCCGTCGTCGAATTCTCGGGTGCTGTTCGCCAACTTCATGACCGGTCCTGGCGTGGGACCACAGGATGGCATGGCGCGGAATCTCAGCCCCGCCATCGCGCTGCGCGACGCGAGGGCGCCGGACGGGAATGGCCAGTTTCTTCCCTCAGCCAGCCTCCTGGTCGCATTGCTTGGGGAGCCGCGCCCTTCGGCGGCGCCTTGCATCTGGTCGGGTCCCAGGTGCGGTTCGGCGCAAGGGCCGGATGCCGAGCAGCGCCGCCGGGTCGTGGACCAACTCAAGGCCGACCCCCGGATCTTCTTCGCGTTCGGTGACCTGTCGCTGGATCACAGCGGACTACGGCCACCGCTGAACATCGGGGACGGCAACTGCCTGACGGGCGATCAGGATCCCCGCGCGCCGGAGCTGCTCCGTGAAAGGGCCTACGCCGCGGTTTTTCGCCATGTCTTCGCCTGCGCCTTGCTGAAATCCGACGGCAGCGGATTCCGATGGGACCGGAATGCATTCGCGGGCCGGGTGGTGGTCTTGGGATCCAGCCTGATCTCCGGCGGGGACCTGCATCAGACGCCGATCGGCGCGATGACCGGCTCGGAGGTCCTGATCAACGCGGCCTACTACGCGGCGATGCGCCTGGAGGCAGGCCCAGGGGCGAACGATCCTCGGGGCTTGTGGCTGTTCCTGCAGACGTTCGGCCAAAAGGCGCTCGGCGCCCTGGTGGGCGCCCTGCTCTTGCTGCCCATATGGTTCGCCATCCATGGGATGTTGCGCAACGCGCAGGGGACACCCTTCTGGCGCAGGTTGGGCCTGCGGGCCGCCGCGACGGTCGTCTTCCTGGTCGGCCTGGCCCTGATCGCGAGCTTCGAGATCTACGGAGCGACCCGGCACCTCGCGGGCGGCCATGGCGGAGGCCATTTTGTCGATATGCTGACGCCGATCGTGGCGCTCGGTCTGGAAGCCTTCGCCGAGGCGAGTGTATTCCTGTTCAAGCAGTTCGAGCGGGGCCTTGAGCGATTGCTCGAGGCTCTCGCCGATGTCCTGGAGGCGAAGTCCGAGGGATGAAGTTCTTGGCGACCGTTTTGCTTTGCGTGCTGCCCTTCGTCGGGGCGGCGAGGCCGGCGGCGGCCGAAATCCTGGATGCCCGGGGCAAGGTGCTGGCGATCGAGCACGCCGATGACGGACACTTCCACATCGTCCACGCCAATGGACAACGGGATGATGTCGTCCCGAGCATGCTGCTGTTTGGCGGCGACCGCTTCGAGGTGGACGGCAACGCCGTCGTCGTCGCGCGCGTGGACGGCGAGCGCCGCACCTTCTCGCGGGTCACGCCCAGGTCCGACCTGACCGTCACGCGGCGGCATACCCAATCCTTCGCCGCGGTTGAGGAGCGCTATGTCAGCGCGCTCCGCATGCTCATCGCCGATGGCCGCAACGAACAGATCACCTATCTGGCCGTCCGCTCGAAGGGGCCCGTCTTCAACGCCGATCCCCTCGCGCCGTCGGGCGACCAGTTTCTTCCCGCCAACGAGGATCACATCGTGCTTTTGTGGCGCGGCGGCGCGACCCGCGTCCTTATGGAGAAGGGCGACGGCCGGACGGTGATCGGCGACAGCGGAGCGACGGACTGGGTCCGCGTCGCGATCCCGGCGGAGGCCGATCCGATCAAGCTGCAACTCGCAGCGTCGGAAGCCGCGCCCGAGTGGGTCGTGCATCGCCAACCGGGAGCGCCGAGCGCGTCCTGGGACAAGGCCACCGGCGCGGACGGAACTCCTCGGCGCTTGGTGAGGGCGATCTGGCTGCTCAAGGACGGCCCGCCGACTTGGAGGCTCTTCGCGCTGACGGAACTCGCGGATTTGTCCGCGTCCGGATATTTTCCCGCCGACGAACTTTGGCGCGCCGCCCAACAAGGCGTCCTGAAAGTCGAGCTTGATAAGATGCCGAGCCGACCCTGACTGGACGGTGAACCGCGTCCGCGCCAGCATGGAAGGCGAGGGACTCCAACGTCCCACCCTGGCCTGACCGGCCAAGTGGAGGAGCCGATTGCCGACCACTGATTGGCGGAGAGGGTGGGATTCGAACCCACGGTGCGCTTGCACGCACGCCGGATTTCGAAT
>DATAUR010000125.1:0-97608 GCA_036268175.1 Phenylobacterium sp.
CCGCAGTTCGCGCGGCGACCACGACAACAGAGCCGGGTCCTAAATGGCCAAGAAGGTCCTCATCGTCGAGGATAACGAGCTGAACATGAAGCTCTTTCATGATCTGCTCGATGCCCAGGGCTACGAGACCCTGCAGACCCGCGAGGGCTTGCAGGCGCTGGCGTTGGCGCGCGAGCACCGGCCCGACCTGATCCTGATGGACATCCAGTTGCCGGAAATCTCGGGCCTGGAGGTCACCAAGTGGCTGAAGGAAGACGAGGACCTGGCCGCGATCCCGGTGGTCGCCGTCACCGCCTTCGCCATGAAGGGCGACGAGGAGCGGATCCGCGAAGGCGGCTGCGAGGCCTACATCTCAAAGCCGATCTCGGTCGTACATTTCCTTGAAACCATCCGCCGCCTGATGGGCTGAGCCATGTCCGCGCGTATCCTGGTCGTCGACGACATCGAAGCCAATGTCCGCCTGCTGCAGGCGAAGCTCGAGGCGGAATACTACGAGGTGCTGACCGCGCCGGACGGGCCGACCGCGCTGGCGGTGGCCGCCGCCGAACAGCCCGACATCGTGCTGCTGGACGTGATGATGCCCGGCATGGACGGCTTCACGGTCTGCCGCCGGCTGAAGGACGACGCCGAGACCCGCCATATCCCGGTGGTGCTGCTGACCGCGCTGGACGGCCGCGCCGACCGCGTGGCGGGGCTGGAGGCCGGCGCCGACGATTTTCTGACCAAGCCCATCGACGATGTCCTGCTGTTCGCCCGGGTGCGCAGCCTGACCCGTCTGAAGTCGGTGATCGACGAACTTCGCCAGCGGGAGGCGTCCGGCCGCCGCATGGGCGTGATCGCCGGGGTCGCCTCGCGTCTGGGTGGGTCCGGCGGCCGCATCCTGGTGGTCGACGACCACGAACGCCAGGCGCAGCGGGTCTGCACGGAACTGGCCGTCGAACACCGCCCCGTGGTGGAGACCACGCCCGAGACCGCCATGCTGGCCGCCCGCGGCCCGGTGGACCTGATCATCGTCAACGCCTCGGCCAAGGGCTTCGACGGCCTGCGCTTCGCCGCCCAGGTCCGCAGCGACGAGGCCACCCGCAGCCTGCCGATCCTGGCCATCGTCGACTTCGACGAACGGCCCCGGCTGGTGAAGGCCCTGGAGATCGGCGTCAATGACGTCCTGCCGCGCCCCATCGACCCGCAGGAGCTGGCGGCGCGGGTGAAGACCCAGATCCGCCGCAAGCGCTACACCGACTATCTGCGCGACAACCTCGATCAGTCGCTGGAGCTGGCGGTCACCGATCAGCTCACCGGCCTCCACAACCGCCGCTACATGGAAACCCAGCTTGACGCGCTGGTGCGTCGCGCGGTGGTGGGCGGGTCCGATCCCGTCGCCCTGCTGGTCATCGACATCGACCACTTCAAGAAGGTCAACGACAGCTTCGGCCACGGGGTGGGCGACGAGGTGCTGCGCGAATTCGCCGTGCGCCTGGCCTCCAACGTCCGCGCCATCGACCTGCCAGTGCGGTTCGGCGGCGAGGAATTCGTGGTGGTGATGCCGGAGACCGAGCTGGCGCACGCCCACCGCATCGCCGAGCGCATCCGCATGCACGTGGCGGGCTCGCCCTTCCGGGTGCTGGGCGGCGAGGAACTGCTGACGGTGACCATCTCCATCGGCGTGGCCGCCAGCCTGCCCGAGGACGATCCGCTCAAGCTGATCAAGCGGGCGGACGAGGCGATGTACGAAGCCAAGGCCCACGGCCGCAACCGGGTCATCGCCAAGGCGGCCTGAGGGCAGCTCAGCCGCTGCCGTAGACGAACTGCGTCAGCATCATCCGGGGCGTCGCCAGCACGTTGGGCGTCGGCGCGTGCAGCATCAGCGGATGCATGAGGATCACGTCGCCGGGCTCGCCCAGCATCTCACAGACCCGCACGCGCACGCCGTCGAGTTCATCGCCATCCTGCATGAAGCGCTCGATGCGCTCACCTTCGTCGTGATGTGAGCTCAGCGTGGCGAACCAGGGCGAGCGGGCCTCCAGGCGCCGGCGCGCCTGAGCCGAGGGCAGGGTGCGGCCGGTTTCCGCGAACAGCGCCTCGATCAGCCGGTGCGAGCCCGCCACATAGCCCGTGCCTCCGCCGCCCGGCCGCGATGGCGTGAGGAAGGCGAACAGTCGGACGAGCCGCGTCTGTCCGGCGCGGGGTGCGCCCAGGTCGATGTGCCAATGCGCCCGGGGGACATTCCAGACCGCCTCGCCGGTGTGGAAGCTCACCAGGGGCAGGCCCCAATGGTCAGGCTCCTCCCATTCGCCGAGCAGGGTGTTCAAGATCGTCCGGACGGCCGGACTCGCGAAGGCGTCGAACTCGCCGGACCTCGACGAGAGCTTGGAAGGGCGCGGGGTTCGCTGCGGGCGGGCGGCCAGCTTGCGCTCCAGCGCCGCGCGCATGGCTTCGATGTCTGCGGCGGGGATCGCGCCGGGCAGCCGCACGGCGCCGTCGCGGGCATAGGTTTCGGCCAGGGCAGGGGTGAAGACGTCGCGGGTGTCCTTCATGGAAGGCTCCTCAAAAGGAAACGCCCTGCGGAGAGCCCTTGACGGCCGAAGCCGTCCAAGAACTCGCCGCAGGGCGGTACCCCGCGAACACCCGCAAGGCGCGGATTGTTGACGATCGAAAGGTCGCGCAAGCCTTGGTTCGCGTCAAGTCCAAACGAAAAACGCCCGGGCTGACCCGGGCGTTTTCAGAAACCGTTCAAGGGTTTAGAAAGTTACTTGATCTTGCCTTCCTTGAATTCCACGTGCTTGCGCACGACCGGGTCGTACTTCTTCATGACCAGCTTGTCGGTCTTGGTGCGGGCGTTCTTCTTGGTGACGTAGAAGAAGCCGGTGTCCGCCGACGAATTCAGGCGGATCTTAATGGAGGCGGGCTTCGCCATGGCGGGTCCTTAAGAGGCGGGGCCAACGACCGTTCTTGCGAAGGAGCCGGCGGCGAGGTGTTCGAAGAGCCGCGGAAAATACGAATCCGCGGGCCAAAGTCAATGGATTAGGCCAAGGCGCAAGCGATCCTCACCACTGGTTCTTCCCATCGACCACCACGACGGGCACGGCCAGCAGGTCGAAGTCGTCGAACAGGTGTGCGTTCACCCCGACCTTGAGCTTGCTGAAGTCGGCCTGTCCGGTCGACCAGTCGGGCGACAGGCTGAAGGTCCCGCAGCCGCAGGTCGGGCAGTAGTGGTGCGCCACCGTCTTCGATTGCCAGCGATAGGTGGCGTCCTGGTCCGGTCCCAGCACCCGGAACTGCTCAGGCGTGTAATAGGCCCAGAGCGCGCCCCGCTTGGAGCAGAACGAACAGGTGCAGCGGGTCACCGCTTCTGGGGCCGCGTCGCATTCGAACTTCGTCGCGCCGCAATGGCAGCTACCTTGGATGGTCATGGCGTGTCTCCCTTTGGCGGCGTGATCGCACGGCCCTGCTGACAGCAGTCTGTCAGCAGTCGTCGCCTAGAGCTTGTCCGGCCGCATGGCGCCTTGGCGGAAGCGCATGAAGGGCTTGGGACGGCTGGGATCGTCCATGCGCAGGACCGCTTCCTTCAGCATCATCCGGGTGACGGTCGGCAGCGGCAGGGTCTGGGCTTCGTCGAAGTCGACCCAGGCGATCTCCTCCAGCTCGCCGCAGTCGGGCTGGCGGTCCAGGCTCATCAGCCGCTCGGCGTCCGCCAGCAGGAACCAGGTGTCGAAGCGCTTACCGACGCTGGGGGGCGTGATGGCGCGCGCGATCACGTCCACGGCGGCCAGGTCGGCGAGCGCGCCCTGTTTCACGAAGTCCCGCCAGGGCCCGGCGGCGGGGCGCGGCGGGGCGGCCTGGGCGAGCAACAGGCCGGTCTCTTCCCAGGTCTCGCGCACCGCGGCGGCGGCCAGCGCCCGGCCGCGCCCGGCGGGCAGGTAGGCGTCGAAGACAGCCGCCACGTCGGGCCGCATCTCGGTGGCGGCGGGCGCGCGATAGTCGGCCCGGTCGATGCGGCCGCCCGGGAACACCCAGCGGTCGGGCATGAAGCTGTGGCCGCCGTGGCGCTTGCCCATCAGGACGCGGGGCTTGGCCGCGTCGCGGCGGATGATCATCACCGTGGCGGCGTTCTTCGGCCGCACGGCGCGAGCGCCCGGGACCCTGGGCGGGCCTTCGGGCTTGCGGGTCATGTTCTGGGCGGCGTCATCGGTCATCAAACAACTGTATGACCGCCCGTGGGTGCGAGGGAAGGGCGCCTTTGCGGAAGCGGGTGGGGCGCGGCATCATGCGGCGGGCAAAAAGGGGGCGGCATGAGCGAGAGCGGCGACACCAACGTCACCCGGCACGAGACCATCGACGAGCGGCTGCTGAACCGGGTGATCTTCTTTACCGACGCGGTGTTCGCCATCGTCATGACCCTGATGATCCTCGACCTGAAGCCGCCGGCCTTCGACAGCCCGCTGAGCAATGGCGCCGCGCTGCGGAACATGGCCAGCCACTTCTTCGCCCTGCTGATGAGCTTCGCGGTGATCGGGGTGTTCTGGATCGCGCACTTGGCCACCACGCGGAAAATCCGCCAGTTCGACTGGCCGACGGCGGTGGCCAATCTGATCTTCATGTTCCCGGTCTGCCTGATCCCCTTCGCCACCGCCTGGTGGGGCCGCGACCTGAACGCGCCGTTCCCGTGGGGGATGTACTGCGGGATCATGGTGGCGAGCTCGCTGGGGAACCTTGCCCTGGTGCTCGTCGCCTCGCGGGACGGCGGGCGACTGATGGGCGGCGTCACGCCCCGCGAGCGACTCTATCGCGCCGCCCGGGCCTTCAGCCCGATGGTCGCCTTTGGGGTCGGCCTCGTGCTGCTGGCCGTGGGCCAACTGCACTGGTCGCAGTTCTGTTTCCTGCTGATTCCGCTGCAGATCGCCGCCTACCGCCGGTTCATCGAGCCGAAGCCAGCGCCCCGGGCCTAGCGGCGAGGCCCGCCCTTCTTGCCGGTGCGGATGTTCTTCGGCCGGCCCTGAGGCCCGCGCTTGGGGCCACGGAAGCCTGTAGGGCCGCCGGGCCTGTGATCGCCGCGGGCCCGCATGCCAAGGCGCGGGCGAGGCGCCGTGGGATCGGCCGCCAGCGGCTCGCTGACCATGCCGAACAGCAGGCCGCCGGTGATCGGCGTCGCCTCCACCAGCTTGACGGTCACCGTCATGCCAAGCGGCCAGCGCGCGCCGCTCCGCTCGCCCACCAGGGCGTGGCTCTTGTCATCGTGGACGAAGTACTCACCGCCTAGCTTGGAGACCGGGACCAGGCCGTCCGCGCCCGTTTCGTCCAGCCGCACGAACAGGCCAAAGCGGGTGACGCCTGTGATCCGGCCGTCGAACTCCGCGCCCACCCGGTCGGCCAGGAAGGCGGCGACATAGCGGTCCGTCGCATCGCGCTCGGCGGCCATGGCCCGGCGTTCGGCGAAGGTGATGCTCTCGGCGGTGTCCTTCATTTTCTGGATGTCGCGATCGCTCAGGCCGTCGGCGCCCAGGCCCAAGGCCGTGATCAGGCCCCGGTGGACGATCAGGTCGGCATAGCGGCGGATCGGCGAGGTGAAGTGGGCGTACTTCGCCAGGTTCAGGCCGAAGTGGCCGATGTTCTCCGTCGAATAGATCGCCTGCATCTGGGTGCGCAGGACCACCTCGTTGACGATGTCGGCGTGTTCCGTGCCACGGGTCTCATCCAGCAGCTTGTTGAACCGGTCGGTGCGGGGCGCTTCGCCCTTGGACCAGGCGATGTCCAACGTCTGCAGGAAGTCCGCCAGCGCCTGCACCTTCTCGGCGCTGGGCGTGTCGTGGATGCGGTAGATCAGCGGGACTTTCTTGGCCTCCAGCGTCTCGGCGGCCGAGACGTTGGCCTGGATCATCATCTCCTCGATCAGCTTGTGGGCTTCCAGGCTGGCGCGGGGCGCGATCGAGGCGACCTCGCCCTCGCGGTCGATGACGATGCGCCGCTCGGAGCTTTCGATATGCAGCGGCGAGCGGGCGTCGCGGCCCTTCTTCAGCACCGCGTAGGCGGCGTAGAGCGGGGCGATGATGGTCTTGGCGATCGGGCCGGTCTTCTCGTCCGGCGTCCCGTTGGCGGCGGCCTGGGCCTGCTCGTAGGAGAGCTTGGCGGCCGAGCGCATCAGGCCCCGGACGAAGCGGTGGGACCGCTTGCGGCCATCGGCGCCGAACACCATGCGCACGGCCATGCAGGCGCGGTTCTCGCCTTCCCGCAGGCTGCAGAGGCCGTTGGACAGCACCTCAGGCAGCATGGGCTCCACGCGATCGGGGAAATAGACGCTGTTGGCCTTCTCCCGCGCCGTCTCGTCCAGGGCGGAGTTGGGCCGCACGTAGGCGGCGACGTCGGCGATGGCCACCCAGACGATCCAGCCGCCGGGGTTCTTCGGATCGTCGTCCGGCTCGGCATAGACCGCATCGTCGTGGTCACGGGCGTCGACCGGGTCGATGGTGATGAAGGGGACGGCCCGCAGGTCCTCGCGGCCGGCCAGCGTCGGCGGCTGGGCGGCCTCCGCCTCGGCTTCCGCGGCGGGGCTGAAGCCGGTGGGGATGCCGTGGGCGTAGATCGCCAGCAGGGAGGCCGAGCGCGGTTCGTCCTCGCGGCCGATGACCTCCAGCAGCTTGCCGCGTTTGGGGCCGTAGCGGGTCTCGGCGGTGGAGGCCTGGGCCAGCACCAGATCGCCGTCGCGGAGTTCCTGGGCCTGCGGATCGGTGAGCAGCAGTGCGTCCTTGGAGCGGCGGTCCACCGGCTCGACGCGCACCTCGCGGTGCGATTTGCGGATGACGCCCAGGATGCGCTGGCCGCCGGCGCCCAGGGACTTGATCAGGCGAGCTTCGTGTTCGTCGTTCTCCAGCTTGACGAAACGGACCAGCAGGCGGTCGCCGAGGCCCGGCGCCGGGCCGGTGTCGCCGCTGCGGGGGGCGGCCAGCACCACCAGCGGGGCGTCCTCGCCCTTGGTCAGCCTGACCAGCAGTTCGCCGTCGGTGTCGCGCTCGATCACATCGACCACGCCGACTTCGGGGAGCGCGCCCACTTCGGCGAAGCCGCGACGGCCGCGTTTGGCCAGCGCGCCGTCCTCCTGGAGGGCTTGCAGCATGTGGCGCAGGGCCCGGCGCTCCTCGCCCTTCAGCTCGAAGGCTTTGGCGAGCGCGGCCTTGTCGGTCTCGCCGCCGTCGCGGATGTACTTCAGCAGGGTGTCGCGGTCGGGCATGCCCCGCTGCGGGCGCGAGGCGGACTTTGGGTGCGGTTTGGGGGATTCAGATTTTGGGGACTTGGAAGCGCCGGCGGCCTTGCCGGCGGGATTGTTCTGGAAACGTGAGCCCTTGGGGGCGCGGGTCTTAGGCATAGGGGGTGCTTAGCACCTTTCTTGGAAGGTCTTGAGAATGGCTTGGGGTGCGCGAACCCCGGCGCGGCGCACAAACTGTTCGAAGGGAACTGTTCGAGGGCTCCGCGGTCGTCGCGGCCGGTTCCGGCGGCGATGCGCAGGGCTCATATAGGGGCCAAGGCCGGCGATTGCACGCATCCGGCGCTCAAGACGGCGCGATTGCCCCTAGACTGTGCTCAGCAGGAGACGCGCCGATGATCAGCGGAACCCACCGTTTCACCCGCCAGGAGCAGGTGGCCTACGGCCGCCCCGCCGCCGAGGTGCTGAAGGAACTGGCCGCGGCCTTTGGGTCGCGCCGCCTGCTGATCGTCACGACCGCGTCCCTGGCGGGAAGTCTGGCCGCCGAGACGGCGCAGGCGCTGGGCGACCTCTGCGCGGGCGTCTTCGCCGGCATCGGGGCGCATTCGCCGCGCGCCGGGGTCATCGCCGGCGCGGCGGAGGCTCGCCGGGTCGGCGCTGATCTCCTGGTGGCGCTGGGCGGCGGCTCGGCCATCGACGCGACCAAGGTGATCCAGCTCTGCCTCTGGGCGAAGCTGACGACCGTCGAGGCGCTGGATCCCTACCGCGCCGGCCGTGGCCCCGATCGGGTCAATGTCGCCGAGATTCCCGCCGGGGTGCGGATGGTCGCGGTGCCCACAACCCTGTCGGCCGCCGAGTTCACGCCCTTCGCCGGCGTCACCGACACCGCCAGGCACGCCAAGGAGGGCTATGCCCACCCACTGCTGGCGCCCCGGGCGGTGGTCCTCGATCCGGCCATGACCGCGAAGACGCCACCGGAGCTGTGGTTCTCCACCGGCATGAAGGCCGTGGATCATGCGGTGGAGCAGCTCTGCAACCCAGTCCGCACGCCCTACGCCGACGCGTTGGCCGAAGACGGCCTGCGCCGCCTGGCCAGGGGTCTACCGGCCACCCAGGCCGCGCCCGGCGATCTCGACGCGCGGCTGGAGTGCCAGTTTGGCATGTGGCTGGCCATGAGCGGGGCGGGCGCAGGGCGGGGCCTGGGCGCCAGCCACGCCATCGGCCACACGCTGGGCGGCAGCTACGGCATCCCGCACGGGATCACCTCCTGCGTCATGCTCTGGGCGGTGCTGAAGTGGAACGAAGGCGCTGCCGACGACCGCCAGGCCCGGGTCGCTGAGCTGATGGGGAAAAGCGGCGTCTCGGCGTCGCAGGCGGTGCGCGATCTGGCCCGAGGCCTCGGCCTCCCCACCGACCTCGCCAGCGTCGGCATCCGGCCCGACCAGTTCCAGGCCATCGCCGAGCACACCATGCACGACAACGGCGTCCGCTCGAACCCGCGCCCGATCAAGGGCCCGCCGGACATCGTCGAGATCCTGGAGATCGCGAAGGGCTAGATAGACCGTGCGATCACCGCGACGGTCGTCGCCGCCGGCACCAGCATGACCTGCGCGAGCAGGGTGCCGGCCACCCGGCTGGCCGAGAGCCAGACCACCGCGCGGCGAAAGCTCGCCTCGCTGGTGCGGCCGTCCATCACGTCGTCGGTCATCACCGACAGGTGCGGGTCGATCAGCACGAACAGCAGGATCGACGCGACGCCGTTGATCACTGACGACAGGCTGGCCGCCGTCAACCGGAATCTGGGATCGAGATAGCCGGCGTAAAGCGCGGCGAAGGCCCCGACCGTAAACAGCGCCTGGGCGGCGATGTTGAGCGCGATCACACCCACCGGCAGGCCCGCTTCACGGCGTAGTCCGGACAGATGGCTGGCCGAGGGCAGGGTTACCGAATCGCGGATGTAGGAGAGGCCGCCGCGGGCAAAGCCATGCATCAGCAGCTTGGGGATGGAGCGATGGACCTGGAAATGTTCCACCGCGCGGCTGAAGATCCGCTGGAAGGTCGGCACGAGAAGTGCGCCTACGATGGCGGCGGCGGTCGCCGACAGCAGCAGCCACCGGAAATCGGAAAGCAGGTGCGCGCCCGCGCCCTGCGCCAGGCTGAGTTCGATCCGTTTGCCCAGGAACGGCCCCTGGAAGGAGTTGGAGGTCCGCGAGACCAGGATCAGAACGTTGAAGAGCGCGAACGACACCGCGATCCGCCGAGTCCGCACGCCGGCGATCCTCACGGCGTAGGCGAGGGCGCCGATCAGATGGATGACGAAGGTCAGGCCGCAGAGAATGGCGAGCTGCAGGTCCATGGGCGCCTAGCCTCCCGTAAGGAAGTCGGCCATGGCGGGCGCCGCTGTGCGGTCCTGGATGATGAACAGGTGGCCGCCGTCGAACCACTGCAGCTTCGAGCCGGCAATTCGCCCGGCGATTTTCTCCTGGGTAGCGGGGAGCGCGATGCCGTCGTAGCGGCCGGCGGCGATCATCGTCGGGCAGGCGATCTGCGGCAGCCGCTCCCAGGTGTCGTGCGCCGCGCGGGCCGCAAGCTGGCGGTGCGCGCCCATGGCGTGCCCGGGTTCGTCCGCATAGGGCGCCGCCGCGCCCATGGCGACGAACAGCTTGTACTGATCCGGATTGGCGGCGGCCCAGGCGTCGTCGCGGCGGGTGTCGCTGATCGGGATCATGTGCCGGGCGCGGGCCTCGCCCTTCAGGTGCTCGATCTCGTGGAACGGGAAGGAGGCGCCGCCCGCGCCGCCCGGCGAGGTGCAGGCCAGCACCAGACGCTTCACCCGCTTCGGATGCCGGATCGCCAGCTCCTGGGCCACCATGCCGCCGAACGAGACGCCCATCACCAGCGCCTCGTTCCAGCCCTGGCTCGTCATCAGCGACGCCGCGTCGTCGGCGTAGTCGGCCATGGAATAGGGGACGTCGGGCTTCTCCGATTGGCCAAGCCCACGCTGGTCGTAAGCCAGGAGATCGAACTGTTTGCCGAGCGGTCCATCGAAGACATTGGGCTTCACCCGCAGGTCGCCGCCGGTGCCGGAGATAAACAGCAGCGGCGGCCCGTCGCCGGATCGTTCGAAATAGAGGTTGAGGCCATTGGCGGCGGCGGTGGGCATGCGGACTCCCCCAGGAACCGCGGAAGGTTAGGCTGAAGCCGCCTTCTTCGCAGCCGGCTTCTTCTTGGCGGCGGCCTTCTTCTTCGCCGGCGCTTTCTTCGCGCCGCCCTCAGCCTTTGCGGCCTTGGGGGCCGCCTTGGCCTTGGCGGCGCGGGCGGGCTTCTTCTTGCCGCCGCCTTTCGCCGCGCGTTCGGCGAGGAGGGCGACCGCCTGTTCCAGGGTCACGGCTTGCGGGTCCGTGCCCCGCGGGACGTTGGCGTTGGTCGCGCCGTGCTTGATGTAGGGGCCATAGCGGCCGGACAGCACCTTCACCGGCGCACCGTCCTGCGGGTGGGCGCCCAGGTCCTTCAGGGCCGTGGTCTCGCCGCGACCGCTCCGGCCGCCAGCGCGTTTCTCGGCCAGCAGGGTCACGGCGCGGTTCAGCCCCACCTCGAACACCTCGTCGGCGCCCGAGAGGTTGGCGTAGGTGCCGGCGTGCAGCACGAACGGCCCAAAGCGCCCGATGCCGGCGACGATGGGCTGCTGGTCCTCCGGATGCAGGCCCACTTCGCGGGGCAGGCGCAGCAGGCGCAGGCCCTTTTCCAGGTCCATGTCCGGCGCCGACCAGCCTTTCGGCAGGCTGGAACGCTTGGGCTTGTCGCCATCGCCGAGCTGCACGTAGGCGCCGAAGCGGCCGGACTTCAGGAACACCGTCATCCCGGTGTCCGGATCGACGCCCAGCTCGCGGTCCCCCGCCGGGCTCTCGCCGTCTTCCTTCTCGCCGATCGGCCGGGTGTAGCGGCATTCCGGATAGTTGGAGCAGCCGACGAAGGGCCCAAACCGGCTGGTCTTCATGCTGAGCCGCCCCGAGCCGCAGGTCGGGCAGACCCGCACGTCGGAGCCATCGGCCTTCTGCGGATAGAGGAAAGGCGCCAGGGCCTCGTCGAGCGTATCCAGCACCGAGCGCGTGGTGAGGCCCAGGATCTCCTCGGTCTTGGGATGGAAGTCCTTCCAGAACTCGCGCAGCAGCACCTTCCAGTCGAGATCGCCGGCCGAGACCAGGTCGAGTTTTTCCTCAAGGCCGGCGGTGAAGTCGTACTCCACGTACCGCTTGAAGAACTCCTCCAGGAAGATGGTGACCAGGCGGCCTTTGTCCTCAGGGACGAACCGGTTCTTGTCCATGCGGACGTAGGCGCGGTCGCGCAGCACGGTCAGCACCGAGGCGTAGGTGGACGGCCGCCCGATGCCCAGCTCCTCCATCTTCTTCACGAGGCTGGCTTCCGAATAGCGCGGCGGCGGCTCGGTGAAGTGCTGGTCGGCGCGGGTGGCGATGGTCCTGGCGGCGGCGCCCTGGGTCACGGCCGGCAGCTTGGAGACCGCTTCCTCATCCGCGTCATCGCGGCCTTCCTCATAGACCGCCAGATAGCCGTCGAAGAGGGTGACGTCGCCGGATGCCCGCAGCGCGGTCTTTCCGTCGCTGGATTCCAGGTCGATGGTGGTGCGCTCGATCCGCGCCGACTCCATCTGCGAGGCGATCATCCGCTTCCAGATCAGCTCGTAGAGCCGGCCCAGGTCGGGCTCCAGGCGCAGCTTGCCGGGGTTGCGAGCCAGGCTGGTGGGGCGGATCGCCTCGTGCGCTTCCTGGGCGTTCTTGGCCTTGGTGGAATAGAACCGCGGCTTTTCCGGCACATAGTCGCGGCCATAGAGCCCGCCGATCACGCCGCGCGCCTCATCGAGCGCTTCCGGCGCGGTCTGCACGCCATCGGTCCGCATGTAGGTGATCAGGCCCACGGTCTCGCCGCCGATGTCGACGCCCTCGTAGAGCCGCTGCGCCGCCTGCATGGTCCGTTGCGCATTGAAGCCGAGCTTGCGTGACGCCTCCTGCTGCAGGGTCGAGGTGGTGAACGGCGGCGGCGGCGAACGCCGCGCGGGCTTCTTCTCCACGGCGGCGACGGTGAAGGCGGCGGCCTTGACCGCGTCCCGCGCCGCGAACGCCGAGGTCTCGTCGCCCAGGTCGAACTTGGTGAGGCGCTTTCCCTGGTGCTTGGTCAGGCGCGCCAGGAAGGGATCGCCGCCGGCCGAGACGTCGGCCTCGACGGTCCAGTATTCCTGGGTCTTGAAGGTCTCGATCTCGATCTCGCGGTCGACCACCAGGCGCAGGGCCACCGACTGCACCCGGCCCGCCGAGCGCGACCCCGGAAGCTTGCGCCACAGCACCGGCGAGAGCGTGAAGCCCACCAGATAGTCCAGCGCGCGGCGCGCCAGATAGGCGTCCACCAGCTCCATGTCGATGTCGCGAGGCGCCTTCATAGCCTCGGTGACGGCGGTCTTGGTGATGGCGTTGAAGGTGACCCGCTGGACGGTGACGCCGGCCAGCACCTTCTTCTTCTTCAGGACCTCCAGCACGTGCCAGGAGATCGCCTCGCCCTCGCGGTCGGGGTCGGTGGCCAGGATCAGCTTGTCCGCGCCCTTGATGGCGGCGGCGATGTCGGAGAGGCGCTTGGCGGACTTGGCGTCCACCTCCCAGCTCATGTCGAAGTCGTCGTCAGGGCGGACCGAGCCATCCTTGGCCGGCAGGTCCCGGACGTGTCCGTAGGAGGCCAGCACCTTGTAGTCGTCGCCCAGGTACTTGTTGATGGGCTTGGCCTTGCCCGGGCTTTCGACGACGACGATGTTCATCTGTGCGGGGTCTGTCGTTCCATGGCTAAGCCGCCAGACAGCGCCGGCAGCCTCGAAGGACGCGGAAAGTGGGGTGGGGCCCTAGGCCCTGTCAACGGCCCTTGAGCTTGGCCGTGCGGGAGCCCCCTAAAGGGGCTCTTTTTTTGCGGTGCGGATACGGAAAGGCCGGCGCCCCCGCGAGGGAACGCCGGCCCGGCCGTCTTCGTAGAGACGAGTCGCGCGGCTTAGCGGCCGCCGGCCTGACGGGCGGCGCGCATCTTGGCCATGGCGTCCTTGCAGCCCTGGCTGGTCTTGTCGGCGTTGTCGCGCATGAGGCACATCATCGCCTCGCGGCCCTGCTTCCCGTCGCAGAGCGTCTTCATGTCCGCCGCGCAGGCGTCCATCATGGCTTTGCGGGCGGCCTGCATTTCCGGCGAGGCGTTTGCGCCGCCGCCGGCCGGCGGTTGGGCGAAAGCCGAACCGGCGACGGCCAGCGCGGCGAGGGTGAGGGCGATCCTGAGCTTCATAGAGTTGGTCTCCGACCTGGTTTTTGCGGGTTCATCCTAGCCCCAGTCCCTGCCGGTAATATTTCCGCCGCGTGAGGTGAGATTGCGGCGTTAGCTTAAGCAGAATTGCGACAGGCGAAGCTTAGCCGGACGTGACCATGCCGCCCGGCAGCAGGTCGCAGCGGCCGGCCAGGGACAGCTCCACCAGGGCGGCGAACACGGCGGGGGGCGCGGCGCCGGTGGCGCGGACGATCTCGTCGCGGGAGACTGGCGTGGGCGAGAGCAGGGCGGCCACCGCGTCGCGCAGCGCATCGCCCGGATCGTTGGCCGGCAGGCCGGTGTAGACGCCGCGGTCCGGCTCGCGAAAGCCGCGCAGGCCTTCCAGCGCGCGCAGCACGTCGTCGGCGCCCTCGCACAGGGCCGCGCCCTGGCGGATCAGGTCGTTGGCCCCCTTGGCCCGGGGATCCAGTGGCGAGCCCGGCACCGCCAGCACCTCGCGCCCCTGTTCGCCGGCCAGGCGTGCGGTGATCAGCGAGCCGGAGCGCAGCTCGGCCTCCACCACGACCACCGCGCGGGATAGGCCCGAGATGATCCGGTTGCGGCGCGGGAAGTCGCGGGCCACGGCGGCGCGGCCGGGCTCGCTCTCCGAGACCACGCAGCCCTCCTCGGCGATGCGGTCGTAGAGCTTGCGGTGTTCGGGCGGATAGACGTCGTCCACGCCGCCGCCCAGGACCGCCACCGTGCCGGTGGGCAGCGACCCCTCGTGCGCGGCGGCGTCGATGCCGCGCGCCAGGCCCGAGACGATCACCTGGCCGCTTTGGCCGAGCTCGGCGGCCAGACCGCGAGCGAACCGCTGGCCGGCGGCCGAAGCCACCCGCGCGCCGACAATGGCGACGCTGGTCCGGTCGAGGATTTCCACCCGGCCGCGCACCCAGAGGATCGGCGGAGGTGGATCCAGCGCGGCGAGCGCCTGCGGGAAAGCGGCTTCGCACGCGGCGATCAGGCGCGCGCCGAGCGCCGCGCCCCGGGCCAGTTCCTGGTCCACCGCCGCGTCGGAGGCGATGGCGATCCGCCGGCCGCCGCGCTGCGCGAGCTCCGGCAGGGCGGCCAGCGCCTTGCCGGCCGTCCCGAAGCGCTGGATGAGCTGATCGAAGGTCACCGGGCCGACGTTTTCGGTGCGCGCCAGCCTGAGCCAGTCGCGCCGCTCGGTCTCGGAAAGCTCGCTCATGCCTTGGGCGTGCCGCTCTTGTCGTCGCCGTAATAGTCAGCCTGGGGCTCGAGCTTGGGGCCGCCGTTGTGGCCGAGGTTGGCGGCCGCGGCCTTTTTCGAGCCACCCATCCTGGGTTCCTCGCCCTTTAGCAGGCGGCGGATGTTGGCCTCGTGGCGCAGGTAGATCAGCACGGCCATCACCACCGACAGGATCGCCACCGCGGGGCGGTGCAGCAGGACGGCTGCGATGGGAGCCACGACCGCAGCGGTGAGGGCCGCCAACGAGGACATGCGGAACAGCGCCGCCATCAGAAGCCAGGTCGCGCCGCCGATCATCCCCACCGGCCAGGCCGCCGCCAGCAAGGTCCCGAAAAAGGTCGCCACGCCCTTGCCGCCCTTGAACTTCAGCCAGACGGGGAAGATGTGGCCCACGAAGGCCGCGCCGCCCGCCAGGCAGGTCAGGACGCCTTGCGCCGCGTCGCCGGCGCTCCGGGTGACGAGCCAGGCCGCCAGCACCGCGACCGCGCCCTTGCCGCCATCGCCCAGCAGGGTGAGCGCCGCAAGATCCCGCCGGCCGCTCCTCAGGACGTTGGTCGCGCCGATGTTGCCCGAGCCGATGGCGCGCGGATCGCCGGCGCCGGCCGCCTTCATGACGATCACCCCGAACGGGATCGAGCCCAGCAGGTAGCCGCCGGCCACCGCCACGGCGATCGGAACGGTCGTCAGGCCTTCGAACATGGATGCGTCCCCCGAACCCTCCAGAGAGTCCTAGCGCCTAGACCTCGGCCGTGAAAGCGGCCTTCATCGCCGCGATCGCCGGCTCGTTGCGGCGGTAGAAGGTCCACTGCTTGATGCGCTTGGGGATGACCAGCCCGGCCCCAGCCAGGATGCGCATGTGCTCGGACAGCGTCGGCTGGCTGACCCCCAGCTTCTCGGCGATCAACAGGCCGCAGACGCCGTCCGTCACCAGGTCGCCGTCCACCTGCTCGCGGAAATGGGCGCGCGGGTCCTTCAGCCAGTCCAGGATCGTGAGGCGGCGGTCGTTTCCGAGCGCTTTCAGGGCGGCGACCATAGGCATATCGCCAACTGACTAACCGATGCGCGCCCCGCCTGGCTAGGCGCCCGCGAGCGAGGAATCCGTCCGCCCCAGGCCGACATGGGCTTTCTTTCGCCACCGCCCTTCGCCTATGGGAGAAGGCAACCGGTCGTCAGAGCCGGAACCAATGGTGGAACGCAAGTCGAGGGCTCAGATGCACTACGCGGAACTCAACCAAGCCTGGTCGGATCTCACGGCGCCCGGCGCGCCCTTCGAGATCGCCGAGATCGAGGTGCGCGGGGCGCAGCTGAAGGCGTTCAAGAACGCGCCGCCCAACGTCCGCGCGCTCTGGCTCTCCACCGCCGCCTTTGGCGACCGTGACTACCTTGTCTATGGCGACGAGAGGCTCACCTACGCCCAGGCCCACGCCAAGGTCGCCTCGGTGGCCAACTGGATGATGAGCGTCGGGGTGAAGCCGGGCGACCGGGTGGCCATCGCCATGCGCAACTATCCGGAGTGGATGCTGGTCTATTGGGCGGCCGTCAGCATCGGCGTGGCCGTGGTTGGCATGAACGCCTGGTGGACCGCCACCGAGATGGCCTATGGCCTGAACGACGCCCAGCCGAAGGTGCTGTTCGCCGATGCCGAGCGCATCGCCCGCCTGACCGAAAATCCGCAGATGCTGGGGGACGCCCTGCTGGTCGCTGTCCGCACCGACAACGCCCCGGCCGGCGCAATCGCGTGGGCCGAGGTGGCGGCGTTTGGCGGCGAGCTGCCGCAAGTCGATGTCGACCCCGACGCCGACGCCTGCATTTTCTACACCTCCGGCACCACGGGCTTTCCCAAGGGGGCGCAGCTCACCCATCGGGGCTGCATCTCCAACTTGTTCAACATGGTCTTCGCGGGCCAGGCTCAGGCGCTGGCGACCGCCAAGGCGACGGGAGTGGCCATCGACCCCGCCGCGCCGCCGCCGATCCCCTCGACCCTGATCACCACGCCGCTGTTTCACGTCACCGCCAACAACTGCGCGGCCTACGCCACCACCGCCGGTGGCGGGAAGATGGTGCTGATGTACCGTTGGGACGCCACCGAGGCCCTGGAGCTGATCCAGCGCGAGCGGGTCAGCGGCGTCAGTGGCGTGCCGATCATGGCCCGAGAACTGGTCACTCATCCGGACTTCGCCAAGTACGACACCTCCAGCCTGCTGACGGTGGGCGGCGGCGGGGCCCAGTTGCAGCCGGACCTGGTGAGCAAGATCGACGCGACCGTCGCCACCGCGCGCCCGAACACCGGCTACGGCATGACCGAGACCTGCGGGATTATCACCGCCGTCGCCGGCGACTTCTTCGTCGACAAGCCGGCGAGCTGCGGCCGCGCCATGCCGACCTTCGACGTGCGCATCGTCGGTGAGGACGGCGCCGCCGTGGCCACGGGCCAGCCGGGGGAGCTGTGGGTCAAGGGCGCGCCGGTGATCAAGGGCTACATCAACCGCCCGGAGGCCACGGCGGAATCGATCACCGACGGCTGGTTGCACACCGGCGACGTGGCCTACCTCGACGACGATGGCTTCCTGTTCTTGGTGGACCGCAAGAAGGATATGGTCCTGCGCGGCGGCGAGAACATCTACTGCGCCGAGGTCGAGGCGGTGCTGCACCAGCATGAGGGCGTCGCCGAGTGCAGCGTCTTCGGCGTCGCCGACGACCGGCTGGGGGAAGAAGTCGGCGCGGCGATCGTCATGCGGCCGGGGCAGGCGGCCAGCGCCGGCGTGCTGCGCGAACACTGCGCGGCCCTGATGGCCCGCCACAAGATCCCCCGCTACATCTGGCTTCTCGACCAGCCCCTGCCGCGCAACGCCAGCGGCAAGTTCCTGCGCCGCGAACTGCGCGAGAGCCTGAAGACGGAAGAGGCCGCCTAGGCGCCGAACACTGTCCGCCCGTCCACCACGGTCCGCAAGATCCTGCCCTGCAGGCGGCGGCCGTCGAAGGGCGAGTTCTTCGACTTCGAGACCAGCTTGTCGGCATCGATGACCAGCGGGGCGTTGAGGTCGCAGAGCACCAGATCGGCCGGCGCGCCCTTGGCCAGGCGGCCCTGCGGTAGGCCGAGCAGGTCGGCGGGTGCGCTGGTCACGGTGCGGATCAGGTCGATCAGCGGAATGCGCCCCTCGTGGTGAAAGGCGAGCAGGGCGGGCAGCAGGGTCTGCAGGCCGACCGCGCCTGGCGCGGCCTCGTCATAGGGCAGGCGCTTGTCCTCGGCGGGGGCCGGCGCGTGGGCGGAGACCACGATGGAGATCAGGCCCGAGGCCACCGCCTCGATCACGGCCTGGCGATCGTCCTCGCTGCGCAGCGGCGGGTCGAGTTTGCAGAAGGTGCGGTAATCGCCGATGTCGATCTCGTTGAACGACAGGTGGTTGATCGAGGTGGTCGCGGTCACCGGCAGGCCCTTGGCCTGGGCGCGGCGGAAGCTTTCGATGGCGTCGGCGGTGGTGAGCTGGTCCACCAAGAGGCGCGCGCCGGTCAGCTCCACCAGCGCCAGGTCCCGCTCCAGCATGATCTTTTCGGCGACGGGCGGCACGCTGGGCAGGCCCATGCGCGAGGCGAACTCGCCCTCGCTGGCCGCCGCGCCGTTCGACAGCCACGGATCGGCCGGGCGATGCGCCACCAGCACCCCGAAAGCCTTGGCGTAGCTCAGCACGCGGCGCAGCACCTTGGAATCGACGATCGTGCGGTCGGCGTCGGTGATGTAGAGGCAGCCGGCCTCGGCCATCAGTCCGATCTCGGCCATTCGCTGGCCTTCCGCGCCCTTGGTGGCGGCGCCGGCGGGATAGACCTTCACCAGCTCGATGTCGCGGGCGCGGCGCAGGATGAAGTCCACCACCGAGGGCTCGTCGATGGTCGGGTGGGTGTCGGGTTGCACGACCATGGAGGTGACACCGCCGGCCGCCGCGGCCAGCGCCGCCGACTTCAGCGTCTCCTTAGTCTCCGCGCCCGGCTCGCCGGTCTTGACCCGGATGTCCACCAGGCCCGGGAGCAGCATCGCGCCCCGGCCGTCGATCACCTCCACGTCCCTGGCGAGCGCGCCAAGATCGCCGCCCTTGACCACGTCGGCGATGACGCCCTCGGTGACGATCAGGCCGCCTGGGCCGTCATAGCCGCTGGCCGGGTCCACCAGGCGCACGTTGGCGAAGGCGATCGGGGCCCCGTGGGCCGGAGCGTGGATCGGGGTGGCCGTCATCGGTCGTTCTCGAGGCGGGCGGCGAGCGAGGTCAAGACCGCCATCCGCGCGGCGACGCCCATCTCCACCTGGTCCTGGATCAGGCTGACCGAGAGGTCGTCGGCCACGTCGCTGTCGATCTCGACGCCTCGGTTCATCGGGCCGGGATGCATCACCCGCACGTGCGGCGCGGCGAAGGCCAGCTTCTCGCGGTCGAGGCCGAAGAAGCGGAAATACTCCCGCTGCGAGGGCGCCATGACCCCGTCCATCCGCTCGAGCTGGAGGCGCAGCATCATCACCACGTCGCAGCCGGCGATGCCTTCGCGCAGGTCGTGGAAGATCGCCACGTTCCAGCGCTCGGCCTGCGGCGGGATCAGGGTCGGCGGCCCGACGAGGCGAACCTCGGCGCCCAGCATCTGCAAGAGCGCCACGTTGGAGCGCGCCACTCGGGAGTGGGCCACGTCTCCGCAGATCGCCACCCGCAGACCCGCGATCCGCCCAAAGGCCCGGCGCATGGAGAGCGCGTCGAGCAGCGCCTGGGTCGGATGCTCATGCTGGCCATCGCCGGCGTTGACCACCGAGCAACTCACCTTCTGCGACAGCAGGCTGGCCGCGCCGGACGAGGAATGCCGCACCACCAGCAGGTCCGGCTGCATGGCGTTCAGGGTCACCGCCGTGTCGATCAGGGTCTCGCCCTTGGCGATCGACGAGGAGCGTGGGCTCATGTTGACCACATCGGCGCCCAGCCGCTTGCCCGCCAGTTCGAAGGAGCTTTGCGTCCGCGTCGAATTCTCGAAGAACAGGTTCATCAGCGTGCGACCCTTGAGCAGGTCGAGCTTCTTCGAAGTCTGCCGGTTCAGGCTGACGAAGCCGTCGGCCAGGTCCAGCAGATTGGCCACCTCGACCTCGTTCAGGTCGGTGGCGGACAGGAAATGGCGTTTGGGAAAGGAGAAGGTCCTTTGCAGGACCTCGTTCAGACCAGGCGGGGCCGTGTTCATTAAAGCGCGGTCTTAGGCGGCTTTGAGCGGGGAGGGAAGCGCCGGTTTGCGCGGCTTGAGCGGCATGGGCGCGCCGCCCTAGGGTGCGCGGCGCAACGCCGGATTCGCCGAGCCCAGGACACCTCCGATGACCGTCAGCCTCTTCTCCTTCGTCGACCTCTACTCGCGCCAGCTCGCCACCCTGGACCACCTGATGACCAAGGGCGCCGAGTTCGCCAAGGCGCAAGGCCAGCCGGAGGAGGCGTTCCTCGACTGGCGGCTGATCGACGACATGGCGCCGTTCCGCTTCCAGGCCATGGTGGTCTGCAACTTCTCGCGGCAGTGGCCGGCCCGCGTGGTCGGCATGGACCTGCCGGCGGCCTTCGAGCCAGAGATCGACCTTGCCGGCTTCCGCGCCGCCATCACCGACGCCAAGGCTTATCTGGCCGCCCTGACGCCGCAGCAGTTCGCCGGTCGCGACGAGGTCCCGCTGACCGTGGAGATCGGCAACGGCATGTCGCCGACGCTTCCGTCCGGCCAGTGGCTGACGGTGTTCGCCACCACCAACCTCTACTTCCACCTGTCCACCGCCTACGGGATCCTGCGCGCCAAGGGCGTGCAGATCGGCAAGGTCGACATGTTCGCCGGCGGCCTCTAGCCGTTCCGCAGCCGGTCCAGGGCGCCTTGCAGAATCCAGCCGGCGGCGGCCTTGTCGACCACTTCGGCGCGCCGAGCGCGGTTCATGTCGGCCTCGTCGATCAACATGCGGTTGACCGCCATGGAGCTCATCCGCTCGTCCCAGAAGGCGATGGGGAGGTCGCGTAGCCGCAGCAGATTGCGCGCGAACGCTCGGCTGGACTGGCAGCGCGGCCCCTCGGTCCCGTCCATGTTCACCGGCAGGCCGATGACGATGCCGCTCGCGGTCCGGCCTTCCATCAGCTTGAAGAGCGCCCCCGCATCGTCGGTGAATTTCACCTTGCGGATCAGCTCCAAAGGCGTGGCGATGGCGCGGGTGGCGTCGGAGATCGCGACGCCGATGGTTTTCTCCCCCAGGTCGAGGCCGACTAGGGGCGTGTAGGGCGCCAGCAGGGCAGGGAGTTCGAGGAGGTCAACGACGGCCATTGGCCACCCATAGCTTGCAAAAGGCGCCCTCGCACGGCTAACCCACGCCCTCAGACTTAGGAGGATGGCATGACCATCGACGTGGCGACCGTGCGCAAGGTCGCCAGGCTCGCGAGGATCGCCGAGCCGGAAGAGAGGCTGGAGACGCTCGCCCGCGAGCTCAACGGCATCATGAGCTGGATCGAACAGCTTAGCGAGGTCGACACCGACGGCGTCGAGCCGATGACTTCGGCCGTCCACATGCCGGCGCCGATGCGCGAGGACGTGGTCACCGAGGGCGGCAATCCGGAGACCGTGCTCTCCAATTCGCCGAAGCGCTCCGGCGCCTTCTTCGTCGTGCCCAAGGTGGTCGAATAGGATGTCCGCGCTCACCTCGCTCACGCTCAAGGCCGCCCTCGACGGCCTGGCTGACAAGTCGTTCTCCTCGGTGGAACTGACTCAGGCGCACGTCGAGGCCGTCGAGGCCGCCCGGGCCCTCAACGCCTATGTGCTGGAGACGCCGGAAAAGGCGCTGGAGATGGCCAAGGCGTCGGACGCCCGCCGCGCGTCGGGGAACGCCGGCCCGCTGGATGGCGCGCCGCTGGGCATCAAGGACCTGTTCTGCACCGAAGGCGTGCGGACGACGGCGGCCTCGAAGATCCTCGCCGACTTCACGCCGACCTACGAGAGCACCATCACCGCCAACCTGTGGCGCGACGGCGCGGTGATGCTGGGCAAGCTGAACCTGGACCAGTTCGCCATGGGCTCGTCCAACGAGACCTCTTGCTTCGGACCGGTGGTTAACCCCTGGCGGGCGAAGGGCGGCAACGCTCAGCTCACCCCGGGCGGCTCGTCTGGCGGCTCGGCCTCGGCGGTGGCGGCGGAGCTTTGCCTAGGGGCCACGGCCACCGACACCGGCGGCTCGATCCGCCAGCCGGCGGCCTTCACCGGCACGGTGGGGATCAAGCCGACCTACGGCCGCTGCTCACGCTGGGGCGTGGTGGCCTTCGCCTCCTCGCTCGACCAGGCCGGACCAATGACGCGCACTGTCGAGGACGCGGCGATCCTGCTGACCTCGATGGCCGGCCATGACCCGAAGGATTCCACCAGCCTGCCGGTGGAGATCCCGGACTTCGCGTCCTTCGTCGGCAAGTCGGTGAAGGGCCTGCGGATCGGCGTGCCCAGGGAATATCGCGTCGACAACATGCCCGCCGAGATCGACGCCCTGTGGGAGCAGGGCATCGCCTGGCTGAAGGACGCCGGCAGCGAGATCGTCGAGGTCTCGCTGCCGCACACCAAATATGCGCTGCCGGCCTACTACATCGTGGCGCCGGCCGAGGCGTCGTCGAACCTCGCCCGCTACGACGGCATGCGCTACGGCCTCCGCGTCGACGGCTCCAACCTCACCGACACCTACGAGAAGTCCCGCGCCGAGGGCTTCGGCGCCGAGGTCAAGCGCCGGATCATGATCGGGACCTATGTGCTGTCGGCCGGCTACTACGACGCCTACTACCTGAAGGCGCTGAAGGTGCGCCGCCGCATCGCCGACGACTTCGACGAGGCGTTCCAGAAGGTCGACGCGCTGCTGACGCCGACCGCGCCGTCCGCGGCGTTCGCCCTGGGCGACCGGTCGGACGATCCGGTGGCCATGTACCTGAACGACATCTTCACGGTGACGGTGAATCTGGCCGGCCTGCCGGGGATGAGCGTGCCCGCGGGCCTTGACGCCCAAGGCCTGCCGCTCGGCCTGCAACTGATCGGCCGGGCGCTGGACGAAGGGACCCTGTTCTCGCTCGGCGGCGCCCTCGAAAAGGCCGCCAACTTCCGGGCCAAGCCGCAGAAGTGGTGGTGAGCGCCTAGCGCCCCCAAAACCACCCCCCAAAAGCCGCTCACGAAAAAGGCCCCCCGCCGCGAGGCGAGGGGCCCTTATCTAAGCGAGTCCGGCGTCTTACTTGCCAGCGGCCTTGTCGAGGTCGGCCTGGATTTGCTTCAGCTTGGCGTCGTCGATGGCGCCTTGGCTCATCGGAGCCACCTGGGCCAGGGTCATGTCCTTGATCTGGTCGAGGTACTGGTCGATCCCGGGGACGTCCTTCTCGAGGACGGCCTTGGCCTTTTCGTCGGCCATCAGCGCACCGATGGTGCTCTTGTCGACGGTGAACGGGCCACCGGCGGCGGCCGGGGCCTGAGCGAATGCCGGGAGGGCGGCGAGGGTCGCTAGCGCGGCGAGGCCGGCGACGATCTGGGTCTTCATCTGGTGGGTTCCTTCCCCGATTGGTGACACCCGTGAAGCAGAACGCAACTACGGGGCGCCGCGCAAGTCAGAAGCGAAAGCGCGGCTATGTGGCTCATCCCCAGGGAGATGAGGGCTTCGCTCCGAGTACGGCGGTGGCGAAGCGTTGATACGGTTTATCTCAGCTTTTTGTGTCCGCTTGCAATAGTGACGCTAGCGTCACGCTTTTTCCTGCCGATTTGGGGCGCCGATGTGGCGCCGGCGAGCGTCGCTTCCCAAATTTCGGATGAGCACGGGCTCCGCGCGGCCCTGGGGCTCCCCTTGCGCGGAAAATGCTCTAGTGAGGCCCTATGAGCGAGAAGAGCAAAGTGATCGAGGGCCGCACCGGCCCCTGGGAAATCGTCCTTGGCCTGGAGGTTCACGCCCAGGTCGCCTCCAACGCCAAGCTGTTCAGCGGCGCGGCCGTGGGCGCGGGCGCGGGCCCCAACACCCAGGTCTCCCTGGTGGACGCCGCCATGCCGGGCATGCTGCCGGTGATCAACCGCCACGCGTCGAGCAGGCGGTGAAGACCGGGCTGGGCCTGAAGGCGCAGATCAACCTGAAAAGCCACTTCGACCGGAAGAACTACTTCTATCCCGACCTGCCGCAGGGCTATCAGATCAGCCAATACAAGCACCCGATCGTGGGCGAGGGCGAGGTCATCGTCGAGCACGACGACGGCTCGACCTTCGCCGTGCGCATCGAGCGCCTGCACCTGGAGCAGGACGCCGGCAAGTCGCTGCACGACCAGGACCCCAACGCCACCTACGTGGATCTCAACCGCGCCGGCACCGCGCTAATGGAGATCGTCTCCATGCCGGACATGAGAACCTCTGAAGAAGCCGCAGCTTACGTGAAGAAGCTCAGGACAATCCTGGTCTATCTGGGCACCTGCGACGGCGACATGGAGAAGGGCAACCTGCGCGCCGACGTCAACGTCTCGGTCTGCCGCCCCGGCGACTACGAGAAGTTCCGCGAGACCGGCAGCTTCAGCCATCTCGGCACGCGCTGCGAGATCAAGAACGTCAACTCCTACCGCTACATCCAGGCCGCCATCGAGTACGAGGCCCGACGCCAGATCGAGATCCTGGAGGATGGCGGCAAGATCGATCAGGAGACCCGCCTGTTCGACCCGACCAAGGGCGAGACGCGGTCCATGCGCTCCAAGGAGGAGGCGCACGACTATCGCTATTTCCCCGATCCAGACCTGCTGCCGCTGGACCTGGACCCCGCGTGGGTCGCGCGCATCGAGGCGACCCTGCCGGAGCTGCCGGACGCCAAGAAGGCGCGCTTCCAGTCGCAATACGGCCTGTCGGCCTATGACGCGCAGGTGCTGATTAGCGAGCAGGCGAGGGCGGACTACTACGAAGCCGCGGCGAAAGGCCGTGACGCCAAGCTCACCGCCAACTGGGTGACCAACGACTTGGCCGCGCGCCTGACCGCCGGGGGCATCGAGATCGAAAACAGCCCGATCTTTCCCGCCGCCATTGCCGAGCTGGTGCAGTTGATCGAAGAGGGCGTGATTTCATCGAAGATCGCCAAGGACGTCTTCGAGCGCATGTGGCTAGGCGAAGGCTCGGCGTCGGATATCGTGGAAAAACAAGGACTTCGTCAGGTGTCCGACACCGGAGAGCTCGAAGCCATCATCGACAAGCTGATCGCCGATAATCCCGGCCAGGCCGCCCAGGTCGCTGAAAAACCCCAGGCTATCGGCTGGTTCGTGGGCCAAGTGATGAAGGCCACCGCCGGCAAGGCTAACCCCGGCGTCATCAATCAGATGCTGAAGGCCAAGCTCGGCGGCGGCTGACGTCCGAGCCGTCGGCTGCGGTTCAGGCCAGCAGCGAATGAATCGACATGATGCCGGTCATCCACAGGAGCCCGGACAGCGTCGCGGCGACCACCAGGCCCAGGCCCGGCGAAAGCTGCGCGACGGCCCTTCGACGCGCCGGCTGGGCGACGCCGCGGGAAAGGTTGGGCGTGGAGTGCAGGATCGATTGACTGGCCATGTGCGAACCGTGGGATCCCTGGGGTTGCGATGACCTCAGAATGGCGCGCCACGAGGCGCAGGAAAATTCAGGATCGAACCCTAAGCATCTCTACGTAGGGAAGACTCCGAATAATTTCGTCAGAATTCCCCACCGGTACATAATATTAAATCGACGTAAATAATTACGAGGCGGGAAGTTATTGCCATAACTCGAATACATCGTGCCAACTACCTAGGGAGACGACCGGAATTTCATCGTGATCCGTTATAATTAATCATGGTGGGCATTGAAGGAGCCCCCCAGATGGTCCCCGCTTATCAGTCCAATGAAGCGTACCTTCCGGCCACCGCCGCGCCCCGTCCGAGCGCCACGGTCATCGATCTCAACACCCGGCGCAGGCCCTGCCACTCTCCCGACGCGCGGGGCGCCTGCGCCAAGCGCGCGCAGTCCGGCGGGCTCGGACTCTTCACCGATGAGGCGGAATTCGACCTGCCGGCCTGTGCGCCAGCCGCCGCGCTCTGGGCCGAGCAGCGCCGCCGCCGCGAGATCCAGCGCGCCTTTGGCCAATATGTCTCGCCCGCGGTGGTCGAACGCCTGGTCGCCCATCCCGAACTCCTGAGCCTCGGCGGCGAGACCCGTGAACTCACCGTGCTGTTCGCCGACATCCGCGGCTTCACCGCCATCTCCGAGCGGCTGAAGGACGATCCGCAGCGCCTCAACCAGGTGATCAACGCGGTCCTTGGCCCGCTCTCCGACATCGTCATGGATCATGGCGGCACGATCGATAAGTACATCGGCGACAGCGTCATGGCCTTCTGGGGCGCGCCGCTGGCCGACCCCGATCATGCGCGTAACGCCGTGGCCGCCGCCCAGGCGATGCTGGTGGCGATGGACGGGGTCAACGCATCGCTGGACGCCTTGTTCTGCGATGAGCCGGCGCTGCCGCCGATCCGCATCGGCATCGGGGTCAACACCGGTGACTGCGTGGTCGGCAACATCGGCTCGCAGCGCCACTTCAATTATTCCGCGCTCGGCGACCCGGTGAACGTCGCCTCGCGGCTGGTGGGCCTTTCCAAGGTTTATGGCGTCAGCCTGCTGATCGGAGAGTCGACGGCCAGCCGCCTGCCGGCCGAGCTTACCCCGCGCGAGGTCGACCGGATCGCCGTGCGCGGTCGGGTCGGACCTCAGGCCCTCTTTACCCTGTCCGAACCCTGCGCCGTGGCGCCGGGCTGGGCAGCGCTCGGTGGGGCGGCAAGGGCCAGGCATTAGGCGCCACAGAAGCGCCAGCCTGGCCCGACGCCCCGCGCGATCTCCAGAACCCCGGAAAACCTCAATGACTTGCAGAACGCCCGGTCTTGCGACCGCCTGCCTGGCCGCCTTCTCGGTGATGACGGCGATGATGCTGTCGTCCGCGCCCTCGGCCCGGGCCGCAACCTCTGGCCGCGGGGTGCTCGCCGCGACGGCGATGGCCAGCGTCACCGTCCTCGCGCCGCGCACCATAGGCGCCGGCCAGACGCTGGCCCTCCCGACGCTCACCCGGCCGGCCAACGGCGGGGCCAACACCGTCACCCTCGATCCCGGCGGCGCGATGAGCTTGGCGGGGCCCGGCGATGGGGCGCTGACCGGCGGGCGGTCCGCCGCCTCGGGAGCGTTCCGCATCGTCGGTCCGGCGGACACCGCCTATGCGCTGACCCAGACACTCAGCTTCGAGCGGCCGGGCCTGCGCGACGTCCAGGCGATCGCCGGCGCGCCCGCGGCCGGCGCGCCAGGTCTGCTGCCGGCCTCCGGGGCGCAGGACCTGCGCTATGGCGCAAGCTTCAAGGTCGACGCCGCGACGCCCGCCGGCCGCTATGCCGGCACGCTTCGGATCACCGCCAGCTACAACTGAACCTTTAGTAGGGCGCCACGTCGAACACCTGGCCGGTGGCCTGGGAGACCATGGCCATGCCGCTCGGCGTGCGCACCCAGACATAGCCGCGCGGCGGCGGCCGTAGGTGATAGCGGCCGGGATTCTGGATCACCGCGCCGCCCGAGCCTGGCCCCAGGTAGCCGCCCCGGCGCGGCGCTGCGCTGTAGGCGCTGGGCGGCGGTGGGCCGTAGGCGCGCGGATCGTAGCGGGGATCGGAACGCGGCTCGTACCGGGGATCGGCGCGATAGCCGCCTCTTGGGTCGTTTCTTGGGTCGTTGCGGGGGTCGGGCGCATAGCGCGGTTCGGCGGCATAGCCGCCGCCCGCCGGATAGCCATAGGCCGGCGCCGGGCGCGGTCCGCCACCGCCGCCGCCCCAGTGCGGCGCCTCGGCCCGGCCTCCGCCCCGCTGTTCGCCACGGTGGTCGTGATGGCTGTCGGCCATGGCGGCGCCTCCCGCCGCCAGCGATCCGGCGACGAGCACGGCGGCGGCCAGCAGGGTGATCAGGCGTCGCATCTCGCCAATCATCGTCAAAAACGCATCCTCGGTCGATGCTTACAATGTCAGAGACGCCTGAACTGCGCCTGAACGGCGCTTCGTCGTCCGCCGCGCGCTGCAGCTTGCCGGACGGCCGGAAAAGGCGCCGCCGCGAGGGGTTGTGAGCCCGGTTCGCTGAACCTGGACCTGCGACCTTTTAACCACTGCGGCAAGATGAAGGCCTGACAACAGCCGCCTTAACCATGTGTTCAGCGCCGGGCTGTTTCCATAGGGCTCGACAAGGCCGGAAAGGGCGCTCCAGAACGGAGTTCCGCCGGCCGCCACAGGGACAAAGGTCATGCTTGCGCAACTGCAAGTCGCCCCGGAGGGGCTCCCGCTGCCGGGTCCGGAAGCGAGCGGAGACGAACTCTTCCGTTTGGGTTTGCTCTATTCGACGGGCCAGGGCGGCGCGCCGCTGGATTATGTTTCGGCCCACATGCTGTTCAACCTCGCCGCCATGCGCGGTTCGGTGGAAGCCAAGGTTTACCGCAAGGAGCTGTCCGAAGAGATGGCCTCCGACGAGGTCGCCGAGGCCCAGCGCCAGGCCCGCGAATGGCTCGCCCACGGCTGAGCCGTCCGGCGCGCCCGCTTTAAAGGACGGATGGCGGTCGCGCGCCGCCGTCGCTGCGCGCCGCCGTCGCTGCGCGCCGAGAGAATCGCGTCAGCCGAGAACTCCTCTCGTGCAGCGCGCAGTCGCTTGCCGGCTATGAAGACCTCAAGCCAACCTGCGGTTTAGGGGCCGGGAAACCGCCGGCCCGGCAACAGGGGCGGGCTTGCAGTGACTTCCAGACATCTGCTCATCACGGCGTCGGCGGCGATCGGCCTCCTAGCGCTCGCGACCTCCACATCCGCATCGGCCCAGGCGTTCGGCTCGGCCGCGCTCGGCACCTACCGGGACTGCAGCACCGCCGGCGCCGGCGTCTGCGACGGCACGGTCGAACCGGACCAGAAGGTGGTCATCAGCGCGATCAGCGGCGGGGCGTCCTCCACCGCCAACACCAGCCTGACGCTCACCGGCCAGGCCGCCAACGTTCCTGTTGATCCCACCTCGATCGCCCAGGGCACGGTCACCTTCGGCGACGCGGCCCTGCCGCTGCTGAAGGCGCTGTCGACCTCGGGCGACACTGAGCGCATGGGCATCAACGAGTTCGGCTACCAGAGCTATACCAACACCGGATCGGTCGCGACGACCTTCTCCATCACCGGGACCCTGAACATCGATTCCTTCAGCGGTTCGAACCTCAACGGCGGGTTGGCCGGGGGCGCCGTCTACGACAGCTATGTGGCGGTCTGGACGCCCGATGCGGTGGCGGGCCTCACCGACCCGGATTCGCTGTTCAACGCCCTGTTCGAGGCGCCCTGCGGGTCGGGCGTGCTGGCCACCGGCGAGAGCAGCGCCAGCCTGGTCAGCGGCGCCGGATCGTCCACCGCCTCGGTCAGCAATACGACGAGCGCCTGCGGCGGCGGGACCTTGATGCTGGCCCCGGGCGAAACGGTGCTGGTGGTGGCCGGCCTGCAGTTGCTCACCAACCGCGGCGGGTCGATCGATGCGCTCGATACCTTCACCACCCAATTCACGCCGGGCGCCGGCGTGAACACCGCTGAACTGCGCACCGGGGCCTCGATCCTGGGGGGCGTGCCGGAACCGACTGTCTGGGCGCTGATGCTCTCCGGGTTCTTCGGCGCTGGCCAGTCGCTGCGCCGCCGCCGCGGCGCGCTCGCCGCGCACTAGGCAGATCGCCCATCGTCGGCTAGAAACCGCGGTCCCAGCCGGGCCGGTCGCCAGATCGTCCCGCGCCGGGCGAGGGCGCTGATGAAGAGATCAGCGTTTTCAACAAGGTGACGTGGCCGAGTGGCTGAAGGCAACGGTTTGCTAAATCGTCATACCTGAAAGGGTATCGAGGGTTCGAATCCCTCCGTCACCGCCATCCCGCTTCGCCTGCCTCAGGACGCGGCCACCTGCAAGCTATCGACCAGGGTCTTCAGCCGCTCGGCGCCGTCGGTGCGCACCTCGATCACCCGGCCGTTCAGCGAGCGGATGTTGTCCGGCGGCGGCGGTGGAGGTGGCGGCGGGGGAGGCGGTGGCGCAGGCGGCGCGCTCTTGCCCTTGCCTTTGCGGCCGGCCTTGACCGGCGCGGGCTGCGGCGGCGGGATCGAGCCCGGCTCAGCCAGGTCCGCGCTCGGCACATAGGCCGGCGTGCCGCCCAAATCGACTTCCCACCAGGAGGTATCGGCCGGCGAACGCCTGGTCGGGATCAGGCTGTGACCCACGGCCAGGTTCATCACGATCTTGGCCTTGGGGTCCGGCTCTGCGCGCAATTGGGTCGCGTGGATCGCCACATAGGTGACCTTGGGTGGCGGGGGCGGCGCCGCGACCGGCGGCGGCGCCATGCCGGCGGCGGTCTCCAGCGGCGGCAGCTTCCAGATCAGCGTCGACGCCTGGCCGTCATAGGCCGGCGCCTGCGGGTTCAGCATGTCCGCCTCGGACTTGTTCTCCGCCATGGCGCGGCCCTGGGTCAGCACCCGCGCCACCGTCGCCTGCTGGATCGCCAGGTCGTTGCTGAGGTCGAAATCGGCGGTGACCGCCGACCTCAGGCCGGCCTGGGCTTTGAGCAGCACCTTGCGGTCCTTGTCGGTGGCCGCCGCCAGCTTGGTGTTGAAGTCGGTAACCTGCTTTTCCCGGCAGTCGGCCAGCACCTTCAGTTGCGCCGCGGCCTGTACGCTGACCGGCACCTGGCTGCCGGCGTCGCCTTCGATGGCCTGGGAGATGCGCTGCGGGTCGTTGCTGTACTGCTGCTGTTTGACCTTGATGTAGACGTCGGTCGAGCCGCCGATCGCCGCCAGGATCGAGATCGCCAGCAGGGTACGGGCGCTGTTGTCGTTGACCGGTTGGCCCGGCTGCACCAGGTGCACAAGCTGGTTGAGGTTGCCCGATGCCCCGGTCGCCGCCGGCGGCGGGTCCACGCCGGGGATCTTCAGCGAGAGGGCCTCGGCCAGGGTGCCGTCGGGGTCGGTGTTGCCATGGGCTCCCGGTTCCTGGCCCATCATGCCGGCGCGCTTCACCGCCGTGCTGGCCAGCGCGAACAGCGGATTGCTGCCCAGCAGCATGGAAAGCCCCGCCTTGGCGCTCGAGGCGAAGGCGTTGGTCAACTTGGCGCGCTTGACGCCGGTGTATTCGCTTTCCAGCTCGACCAGGGGCTCGCGCTCGGTGGCGCAAACCGCCAGCGCCGTCTTGTCGACCGTATGCAGGCTGGGCAGGGTGACGGCTTGGCTCTGGCCGGCCAACAGGCTCCACGCGGCCAGACCCGCGGCCACCCGCCGTCCGGGCCTGAACATGCCCATCCATCGACGATCGTGCGCCGACTGTCCCATGTCGCCCCCCAAAACCCACGTAATTTCAAACCGAGAACGATGGTTTACGCAACCTTTACGTAGAACATCTCGGCAAGGACGCGTGCGGCTGCGACGCCGCGTCGCGGGACGTGGCGGTGTTTTTCGCCGTCGAGGGGAATTCTCAGGCCGCGGTGGCGGCCTGGCTGGGGACGGCCTCGGTTTCGGCCGGCTCGAGGGCCCGTTCCATGGCGTTGAACAGGGCGGTGACGTCGATAGGCTTGGGGACCATGCCGTCCATGCCGGCGGCCTCGTACTCGGCCACCTGATGGGTCATGGCGTTGGCGGTGACCGCCAGGATCGGGGTGCGCGGCCGGCCGGTCTCGGCTTCTCGCTTGCGGATCGCCACGGTGGCCGCGACGCCGTCCATCACCGGCATCTGGATGTCCATCAGGACGATGTCCCAGGCCTGGGTCTCCCAGGCCTCCAGCGCCTGACGGCCGTTGTCCACCATGGTCGGTACGATGCCGGCCTGGGCGAGCAGGGTCTTCAACACCAGTTGGTTGGTCTCGTTGTCCTCGGCCGCCAGAACGCGGATCTCGCCGGCGGATTCCGCCTCGTCGGCCGCCGCCTGGACAGGGGCGGCCTCGACGATCGGCGCGGCCGGCGTCAGCGGCAGGCGCACCACGAAGCTAGAGCCGCGGCCCGGTTCGCTGGTGGCCTCGATGACCCCACCCATGAGCTGGGTCATCTCGTGGCAGATGGCCAGGCCCAGACCTGCGCCGCCATAGCGCCGCGTGCGCCCGGTGTCGGCCTGGAAGAAGCCTTCGAAGAGGTGGGTGATATCCTCTTGGCCGATGCCGATGCCGGTGTCGGTCACCTGGAACACCACCTCGCCGGCGGTGCGGATGACGCCCAGCGTAACGCCTCCGGTCTCGGTGAACTTCACGGCGTTGTCGGCCAAGCTGTAGAGGATGCGCCGGATGCGCGCCGAATCCCCGTCGTAGCGGCCGCGGGCGTCCTCGCTGACCTCGAAGTCGAAGGTCAGCCCCTTCTTGTCGGCCAGGGGCTGATAGGCCGCCGCGACGCCGCGCACCAGGTGCTCCAGGTCGAACTGCGAGATCTCCAGCTCGAAGGTGCAAGCCTCGATCTTCGACAGGTCGAGCAGGTCGTTGAGCACCGCCAACAGGCTCTCGCTGGACCGGCGGATGATCTTCACCCGCTCGCGTTGCACCTGGGTCAGCTGTTCAGTGGTCAGGGCCTGAGCCATGCCCAAGACGCCGTTCAGCGGCGTGCGCAGTTCGTGGCTCATGGTGGCCAGGAAGTTGGATTTGGCGCGGTTGGCGGCCTCGGCGGCGCGCTCGCGCTCCTCGGCGGCCTCGCGGGCCCGCATTAGTTCGCCCCAGGCCGCCGACAGTTGGGCGCGGGCCGCCCAGAACTGGATTGCGCAGGTGCCCAGCGTGAAGGTGGCGATCAGCGCGGTCACCGGATGGTGGCTCGCCAGCCCGTCGCGCACCGCGATGACGGCGATCAGGCCGAGAATTCCAACGTAGGGGGCCAAAGCGCCCGCAAGGACCCACGGCGAGCGGTAGTAGCGCATCAGCACATGGACCATGGAGCAACAGATTACTGCGAAGGCGAACAGCTTTGCCGATGGCCCTCCTCGAGAGATCAGAGTAAGCGCCGCGATCGCGTAGAGCAGGGTGGCCATGATGCGCAGCGCAGGCGCCCACTTGGCCGCCCGGCGGCTGTGCTTGCCATTCCGCGCCGCCATTCGCAGCAACTGATCTTCCGCCGCCAGCACCACGACCGCCATCAGCGCCCAGCACAGCACGTAGGGCCAGGGCGTGCAGTTCAGAGTGGCGATGACCACCATGCCGGCGCCGGCCACCTGGACGAGGACGTTTTTGCTCGCATGGACGGCGAACGCGACGGCCTGAGGGACCGACGAGTCCGGTTTGACGGCGCTTCCTGGGCCGGGAGACATTGGTAGTCCTCCTCTTGCCGTCCCAGAATGATCGCAAAAGACTGACGCAAAGTTACGACCGCCGGTTGCGTGCCGGGTTGCAATACGGGGTGGTTCAGGTGACCGCCGCTCGCGTATGGAATTCCGGCTGGTCCCAGCCGCGCGTGGCCAGGATGTCGGCCAGCGCGTGGGCCGCGTCCCAGACCTCGGCATAGCTGAGAAACAAAGGCGAAAACCCGAAGCGGGCGATGTCCGGCGCCCGGAAGTCGCCCACGACGCCGCGCGCCATCATCGCCTGGACCAGGGCGTAGCCTTGCGGATGGGCGAAGGAGACGTGCAAGCCCCGCTGGGCCGCCTCGCGCGGGCCGGCGAGCTTCAGGTCCGGGTCGGTGGCGCGGGCTTCCACTTCGGCGATGAACAGGGCCGCCAACGCCAGGCCCTTGGCCTCGACCTGCGCCGGATCGGCCTGCAGTTGCAGGTCCACCCCGGTCTCCAGCGCCGCCAGCCCCAGGATCGGCGGGGTGCCGGTGATCTGGCCGCGGATGTCGGCGGCCGGCCGGTAGTCATCCTCGAAGGCGAAGGGCTCCGCATGGCCCATCCAGCCGGTGAGCGGCGAGGTCACGGTCGCCTGGTGGCGCTTGGCCACGAACAGGAAAGCCGGCGCGCCCGGGCCGCCGTTCAGGTACTTGTAGCTGCACCCCACGGCGAGGTCGGCGTCCGCGCCGTTCAGGTCGACGGCGATGGCGCCTACGCTGTGGCACAGGTCCCAGAGCATCAGGGCGCCCCTGGCGTGCGCCGCGGCCGTCAGCGCGCCCAAGTCCCAGCGCCGCGAGGTCTTGTAGTGCACCTGGGTCAGGATCACCGCGGCGGTGTTCTCGTCGATGGCGGCGAGCAGGTCGTCCGGCGCCGCGGTCTTCAACCGCGCCCGGCCGCCCAGCAGGGCCGCAAGACCCTGGACGGCGTAGAGGTCGGTGGGAAAGTTGCCCGCCTCCGACAGGATCGTCGTGCGTCCCGGCCGCAGGCTCAACGCCTCGGCCGCCAGCTTGAAGAGGTTGACGGTGGTGGAGTCGGCGACGGTCACCTCGCCGGGCTCGGCCCCGATCAGCCGGGCGATCTTATCACCGACCCGCGTGGGCGCGCCGATCCAGTCGGCGGTGTTCCAGCTCCGCACCAGGCCTTCGCCCCACTGGCGGCGCGTCACCTGCGCCATCTTCTCGTGCACGGCGATCGGCGGCGGCCCCAGCGAATTGCCGTCCAGGTAGATCAGCCCCTGTGGCAGGGCGAAGGCCGCGCGCAGGCCGGCCAGCGGATCGACGGCGTCCAGCGCCAGGGCCTCGTCACGGGTCACGGTTGCAGGTCGGGGGCGGCGCAAGGCATCAAGGCCTCTTAGAGCGCGCCCTTCTATCGAGGAAGGGGGTCTTTGAGGAAGTGATCGCGCATGGCCATCCGGGAACGCACCTTCCGCTTCGCCGGCGCCGAGGACGCCGATATCTCGGGCTTCCGCTGGACTGACGATACGGTGACGCCCCGCGCCATCCTGCAGGTGGCCCACGGCATGGGCGAGCATGCGCGCCGCTATCGGGACCCGCTCGCGCCCCTGATCGCCGCCGGCTGGGCAGTCTACGCCGACGACCACCGGGGCCATGGCCTGACCGCCAGCGGGCCCGAGGCGTTCGGTGACTTCGGCGAGAATGGCGCGGCGCTGATCGTCGAGGACCTGCGTCGCCTGACTTCGCTGGCCCGCGCCGAACATCCGGACCTGCCGTTGATCCTGTTGGGTCACAGCCTGGGCTCCTTCTTCGCTCAGGCCTTCGTGTTCGACCATTCCAGGGCCATCGACGGCCTGGTGCTCTCCGGCACGGCGGCCTTCGGCGACCGCACCGACCCGCCCCGACGGCTGGACGAGGTGAGGGTGGACGGCGAGCCGCCGCGCACGCCCTTCGACTGGCTGTCGCGCGATCCGGCGCAGGTGGACGTCTATATCGCCGATCCGCTGTGCGGATTTTCCCGCAAGCCCGGCGGGGATTCCGGCTTCGGCCGCCTGGCCGCTCGGGTGCGCGATCCGGCCGAGATCGCCAAGATCCGCAAGGACCTGCCGATCTATATCTTCGTCGGCGACAGGGACCCGATCAACCAGGACCTGGCCCTGTTGAAGCCCCTGGTCGACCGCTATCGCGACGCCGGGCTGACCGACCTGGAGGTCAAGGTCTATCCGGGTGGGCGCCACGAGATGCTCAACGAGACCAACCGCGACGAGGTGGTGGCCGACCTGACCGCCTGGCTGGAGCGGGTGGCGGGCTGACGCGGGCGCGGCGGCTGTGCTTAGATGACGCCCGCGCGGACCATGGAGTCCGCGGCATTTCGAAAAAACGATTTGGCGCGGGCGTTCAGACCCGCCCGGGGGAACGAGCGGATGAACAAGTTGACCCATCTCGCCGTGGCTTCGGCCCTGGCGCTGAGCTTCGCCTGCGGCGTGGCGCAGGCCGCCGATAGGCCGCACGCCAAGGCCACGGCCGCCGCGACCGCCGCCGCCAAGTGGCCCGGCCTGCCGCCGGGCGCGGTGGAAGAGATCGCCACCATGCGCGACGGGACCAAGCTCGCCGCCAACGTCTTCAAGCCCGCCGGGACCGGCCCCTGGCCGGTGGTGATGACCCGCACGCCCTATCTGAAGGATGGTCGCATCGACAAGGAGCACGATCCGGACGGCTCCAAGATGCGCGATGCGCTCGTCAAGCAAGCCAAGCACTATACCGACGCCGGCTATGTCTTCGTGCTGCAGGACGTGCGCGGCAAGGGCCGCTCACAGGGGTTTTACGCCGCCTTCGAGAATGACGTCGAGGACGGCTACGACAGTGTCGAATGGGCCGGAACCCAACCCTGGAGCGACGGCAAGGTCGGCCTTTCCGGCGGTTCGGCCATGGGCATCACCTCCAACGAGGCCGCCATGGCCGCGCCGCCGCACCTGAAGGCGGCCTATGTGGTGGTGGCGCCCTACGACCTCTTGCAGAACAGCTACATGGGTGGCGTCCTGAAGGAGAAGGACGTGCTCGGCTGGTCGAAGGGGCAGGGCGTCTCCGACGCGGTCCTGGACCAGCAGCGCCGGCGCGTGGTGGACGACATCTTCTGGAACCGCTCGGCCATGAGCACGAACCGGAAGTATATCGACATCCCGATCTACAACGTCGGCGGCTGGTACGACATCTTCAACCACGGCAATATTTCCAACTTCGAGTACCTGCAGAACCACGGGGCGAAGGGCGCTCGTGGCAATCAGAAGCTGCTGATGGGCCCGTTCGGCCATGGGCCGCTGTCCGGCAACCTGAGCTATCCGGGCTTCGACCGCCTGAACCTTGCCAGCGACCAGGAGATTCGCTGGTTCGATCACTGGCTGAAGGGCATCGACAACGGCATCATGGACGAGCCGCCGGTCACCTACTTCATGATGGCGAGCGCCGAGAAGGGCGCGATCAGCCCGAAGAACCGCATCCTGACCTCCGCCAACTGGCCGCCGGCCAACCGTGAGGTCCGCTATTACCTGGAGCCGAACAAGACGCTTTCGGAGAAGGCGCCGACGGCCGCCGACGAGAAGATCAGCTATCGCGACGATCCGGCCAACCCCGTGCCTACGGTGGGTGGCGCGAACCTGACCTTCGAGCGCGGTCCGATGGACCAGCGGGCGATCCCGGCGCGGCAGGACTACCTGCGCTTCCAGACCCCGGCGCTGGCCAAGGACGTGACCATTTCCGGCCCGGTGAAGGTCGAGCTCTACGGCGCCACCGACGGCCCTGACACCGACTTCATGGCCAAGCTGGTGGACGTCTATCCCGACGGCTACGAGGCGCTGGTCCTCGACGCCCCGATCCGAGCCCGCTTCCGCCACGGCCGTATGCCCGACGACGTCAAGATGATGACGCCAGGCGCGCCGGAGGAGTTGGACATCGACCTGTGGTCCACGGCGATCACCTTCGAGAAGGGCCACCACATCGCGCTGCACATCACCTCGACCAACAGCCCGCGCTTCGAGGTGAACAACAACAACGGCGCACCCCCCGGCGACCACAAGGCCGCCCCGCGGGTGGCGACCAACAGCGTCTACATGGACGCCACCCACCCCTCGGCGCTGGTGCTGCCGGTGGTCTATCCGGACGGGAAGTAGCGGGCGCCCAAAACGAAACCTCCCTCGTTCGCCGAGGGAGGGTCTTTAAACTCTAGCCCTTGTCCTCCGCCTTGGCGGTGGCCTCGGCGTCGCGCTGGGCCCGCCAGTCCTGGAAGCGCTGGTGGAAATCGTCACGACGCTCGGCGCGGAACCGCCAGTAGTCGTTGTCGTACTTCTGGCGCTGCTCGCGGCGCCAATCGAGGTAGTCGCGGTCGTGGCGCTGCATCTGCTGGTCGCGCCAGTTCAGGTAGTCGGGATCGAACTCCTGGTCGCGGTCGACGCTTTGATCGGCGCCGCCTCCGAAGAAGCCGAACCGCGTGCCGCCCTCGTGATAGCCGGGGCGATAGTTCTGGTCGTGGCCATAGTCCACATGAGCGGGGCCGAAGCGGGTGCGGTAGCGGGCGATGTCGGTGGTCAGCCTACGGTCCTCGGCGCGGAATCCCGGGTCGCCGAAGGCGCGCCCTTCGCCGCCGCCGCCGGCGCGTCCGCCGCCCTCTGAGGGCGAGGCGCGCCCGGCGCCGCCAGGGCCTTGGATATCGGGGCGATTGGGCATGTTAGGATCCTCTTCCAGAGACGCGCTCCCCATCCAGTCAGAACGGCCAGCAAGCGCTACCGTTCCGCTGCCGCCGCAAGTCTCGGCGGGTCCCTAGGCGCGAGCGGCCATCGCCATGGTTTCCAACGCCATCACGTCAGTGGCGTCCTCGGCGTCCATGATCTTCAGCAGCCGCGCACGGGCGCGGTTCACCCGGCTCTTGATGGTGCCCAACGCACAACCGCAAATCTCGGCCGCCTCCTCGTAGGAGAGGCCCGCCGCGCCCACCAGGATCAGCGCCTCGCGGTGCTCGTCGGGCAGCTTCTGCAGCGCCGCCTGCAGGGCGTGCATGGCGACGCTCCAGTCCTGGGTCGGCGGCGACTTCAGCGCGCCGGCGTATTCGCCGGCCTCGTCACGCACCTCGCGTCGGCGGCGCAGCACGGCAGTGTAGTAGGTGTTGCGCAGAATGGTGAACAGCCAGGCCCGGAGATTGGTGCCGGGCTCGAACTTCTCCCGATTGGTCCACGCCTTGATCAGGGTGTCCTGCACCAGGTCGTCGGCGTCCGAACCATTGTGGCTGAGCGACCAGGCGAACGCCCGAAGCGCCGGGATCAGGGCAACGACTTCCTCACGCCAACTGAGCGTCATGAGCGCCCTCGATACGCCTGCCGGCCTCGCGGACGAATGGTCCCCGACCTCTCCGGCGCCCCGATGAACGCGGCCCGCTCGGCATACGTTCCGGGCATTTGGGGGCGCCAAATGACGCTTTCTTGAGAACCTTGTTTCCTCGTCCCGGTTGTACGCAGGCCGGGAATGCTTAGGTCTGAACCTGGCGGGAGAGGCGTGTCCGTTGCGCGGATGCGTTGGGAGAAAAAGCACATGGCTCAGTCCGATGACCCGCAGGCGCGTTTGCGCGCCGCCGCCCAGCCGTCGCGCGCCGGGACGCCGAAGCCTCCATCCGCCGTCATCCATCGCTACCGCGCGGTGCGCCAGGCCACAGAGGCCCTGACGCGCTCGCTGACCCCGGAGGACCAGCTCGCCCAGTCCATGCCGGACGCCAGCCCCACCAAGTGGCATCTGGCGCACGTCACCTGGTTCTGGGAGACCTTCCTGCTGGTCCCGCACCTGGCGGGTTACAAGCCCTTCGACCCGCGCTTCCACTATCTGTTCAACTCCTACTACGAGGCGATGGGGCCGCGGCAGCCGAGGCCTGAGCGCGGGCTGCTAACCCGGCCGTCGCTGGACGACGTGATCGCCTATCGGGCGCATGTGGACGCCGCCATGGGCCAGTTGCTGGCCGAAGGCGCGGGGGGCCTGGCCGGCCTGCTCGATCTGGGCCTCGCCCATGAGGAGCAGCATCAGGAACTGATCCTGATGGATATCCTGCACCTGTTCGCCCAGTCGCCGCTGCAGCCGGCCTATGCGCCGCCGCGCCACCCCGCTCCGGCCGGCGCGCCGGACCCGCTGCACTTCGTGGGCTTCGAAGGCGGCCTGGTGGAAATCGGCCATTCGGGCGAGGGCTTCGCCTTCGACAACGAGGGGCCGCGCCACAAGGTGTGGCTGGAGCCGTTCGAGTTGGCCGACCGGCTGGTCACCAATGGCGAATGGCGCGTGTTCATGGCCGACGGCGGCTATCGCCGGCCGGAATTGTGGCTGGCCGAAGGCTGGGCTCGCGCCCAGGCCGAAGGCTGGGACGCGCCGCTCTATTGGCAGCCCGACCCGGACGGGCAATGGAGCGCCATGACCCTGCACGGCCTGCGCCCGCTGGATCCTGCCGCGCCGGTCAGCCATGTCAGCTTCTATGAGGCCGAGGCCTATGCCACCTGGGCCGGTGCGCGCCTGCCGACCGAAGCGGAGTGGGAGCACGCCGCGCAGGGCCTGACGGTCGCCGGCAACTTCACCAGCTCCGGCCGCCTGGCCCCCGCGGCCCCGCCGCCGGCCACTGGCCTGCGCCAGATGTTCGGCGATCTCTGGGAATGGACCCGTAGCGCCTATGCGCCCTACCCAGGCTTCCACGCCGCGGCCGGCGCGGTGGGCGAATACAACGGCAAGTTCATGGCTGGGCAGTTCGTGCTGCGCGGCGGGGCGACGGTGACGCCTGCTGGCCACGCGCGGGCGAGCTATCGCAACTTCTTCTATCCGCAGCAGCGCTGGATGTTCTCCGGCGTCCGGCTGGCCCGCGACGCCGCGCGCGATCCGGCCGCCGCGGTCACCGACGAGTTCGAGGCCGACGTGCTGGCCGGCCTCGCCAAGCCGCAGAAATCCGTGCCGCCGAAATACTTCTACGATGCGGAGGGCTCGCGGCTGTTCGAGGCGATCACCGAGCTCGCCGAGTACTATCCGACCCGCACCGAGATCGGCCTGCTGCGCCATATCGCGCCTGAGGTCGCCCGGCTGATCTCGCCTGGCGCGGCCCTGGTGGAATTCGGCTCCGGCGCCAGCGTCAAGACGCGCATCCTGCTCGACGCCGCCCCGCAGATCGGCGTCTACGCCCCGATCGACATCAGCCCGGCCGCGCTGGACGAGGCCGCCGCCGCCATCCGCCGCGACTACCCCAAGCTCACCGTCGCGCCGCTGCTGGAGGACTTCACCCGCGCGCTCACCTTGCCGCGCGCCGCGCAGGGGCGGCCGGTCACCGGCTTCTTCCCGGGCTCCACGATCGGCAACTTCACGCCGGAGGAGGCGAGGGCGTTCCTGGCCAGCGCGCGCGGCTTGCTGGGCGAGGGCTCGCGCCTGCTGGTCGGCATCGATGTGGTGAAGGACGAAAAGGTGCTGGTGGCGGCCTATGACGACGCGCTGGGCGTCACCGGGGCCTTCAACAAGAACCTGCTCGTGCGGATCAACCGCGAACTGGGGGGCGACTTCGATCTGGACGCCTTCGCCCACCGCGCCATCTGGAACGCAGCGGACAGCCGCATCGAGATGCATCTGGAGAGCCTGCGCAGCCAGCGGGTGCGCGTGGCGGGCCGCAGCTTCGACTTCGCCCAGGGGGAAGCCCTGCACACGGAGAACTCAGCAAAGTTCACCGTCGAGCGGTTCGCGGATCTGGCGCGGGCGGCGGGCTGGACGCTGGAGACCAGTTGGGTCAGCGACGAGCCCGCCTTCGCCGTGGTCTCCCTGATCGGCTAGGGGGACCGGCTGGCGACGTTAGCCGAGGTCGCGGCCGCGGGTGCGTCCGCCGCCGCGGCTGGCTTCACCGCCCTTGCGGCCGGCGGAGGCCGCCAGGTCGCGGTCCTTGGCGAAGCTGCGCTTCTCGCCCGGTACGCTGGCGCCGCCCTTGCGGGCGATTTCGCGGCGGCGTTCGGGGTTCATGGCGGCGAACCCTCGGCGGGCGCGGGGCTTGCCGGTATCTGCGGTGGGCATAAGGATACTCCTCGGGCGTCTCGTGGCGTTGCATTCGGCTAACCCACAAGGCGCAGCCAAGGTTGCGTCCCGAACGTCACTATTCGCATCGCGAGCGAGGCCTCGCCCTAAGCTTCGCCTTGCGCAGGGCTCCGAGGAACCGATCACAAAGCCGCGAGGTAGAGCTTCAGAGCGGCAGTTGCACGCGCGCCGTCAGGCCGCCGCCGACGCGGTTGACCAGGTCCACGTCGCCGCCGTGGCCACGGGCGATGGAGCGCACCACCGCCAGGCCCAGGCCGATGCCGCCGGTCTGGCGGCTGCGCGACGGCTCGCGGCGATAGAAGGGTTCAAACACCTTCTCGCGGTCCGACGGCGGGATGCCCGGGCCGTCGTCGTCGATCTCCACGAAGGCGTTGGAGTCGTCGCGGAACACCCGCGTGCGCGCCCGGCCGCCGAACTTCACGGCGTTTTCCAGGAGGTTCTGGAACAAGCGGCGCAGCGCCATGGGATCGCCTTCCAGCACCACCTTCTCGCCCGACGCCACCTCGGTCGACGCGCCGGTCTCGGCCATCTCGTCGCAGAGGCTCTCCAGCAGGGACGACAGCTCCAGCGGCGTGCGTTCGCCCGGCCGGCTGGCGTCGCGCACGAAGGTGAGCGCGGCGGAGATCATCTCCTCCATCTGGTCGATGTCGGAGGCCATCTTGGCCTTCTGGTCGTCCGGCAGGCTCTCGATGCGGAACCGCAGGCGGGTCAGCGGCGTGCGCAGGTCGTGGGCGATGGCGCCGACCATGGCGGTGCGGTCCTCGACATAGCGGCGCAGGCGCTCCTGCATGTCGTTGAAGGCGCGCACCGCGACGCCGATCTCCGACGGCCCCTTCAGCACCAGCGGCTCGGCGCGGGGATCGCGCCCCAGCCGCTCGGCGGCGTCGGCGAACAGCTTGATCGGTGTCGAGAGCCGGCGGGCGAACACATAGGCCACAGGCGCCATCACCAGGGCGGAGATCACGAACCACAGGGCGGTGCGTCGCTGCCAGGGATCGAGGCCGAAGGCCGGCTGCGGCCGCACCACCGCCCAGCGGCCGTCGGCCTGGCGGATGCCCACGTCGAAGGGCGCCACCAGGAAGTGCTCCTCGCGCACCCCTTCGCGGGCGATGCGGTCGCGGATGATGCGGCCCACCCGCCGGTCGGCGAAGGGGCCGGCGCTGCTGGCCAGCACCACGCGATCGACCGAGACGCCCATGTCCCTGGCCAACCGCGCGCGAATGACCGGCGCGTTGGAGCTCTCCATCGCCGGGCCGGGCGGCTTTTCGCGGAACTGCACCTGCAGCGGGCGCCGCTCGGTGAACACCGGGGCGGGCCCACGATACATCTGCTCGACCTCCGACAGCCGGTAGAAGTCCGGGGTCGGCGGCGGCAGGTTGAAGATCAGGAAGAGGTTGATCGCCTCGGCCAGCACCAGGGCCAGGCCCACCAGGGTCGCGAGCTGGACGAACAGCGAGCCGGTCGGCCGCCGCCCCACGCCAGGCCGCAGCCAACTCATGTGCGCTTCACCTTGGCGGTGAACATGTAGCCTTCGTTGCGGATGGTGCGGATCAGCTCGTGGCTGCCGCCGCCGTCGTCCAACTTGCGGCGCAGGCGGCTGATCTGCACGTCGATGGCCCGGTCGAAGGCGTCGGAATCCGGGCCGCGGGCGAATTCCAGGAGCTGGTCGCGGGTCAGCACCCGCTGCGGACGCTCCACGAAAGCCCGAAGCAGGGAGAATTCGCCCGACGACAGGTTGACCACCACGCCCTGCGGCGAACGCAGCTCGCGGCGCACCAGGTCCAGGCGCCAGCCGGCGAACTCGCAGCCGGCGCCCACGCCGCCGTTGCTCGACCGTTGCTCGGCGCGGCGCAGCACCGCGCGCACCCGCGCCAGCAACTCGCGCGGATTGCAGGGCTTGGCCAGATAGTCGTCGGCGCCCAGCTCCAGGCCGACGATCCGGTCGGTGTCCTCGCCCATGGCCGACAGCATGATGATCGGCGCGCCGCCCTCGCCATTGGCCAGACGCCGGCAGATCGCCAGGCCATCTTCGCCCGGCAGCATGACGTCGAGCACGATCAGGTCGACGGGGCCGCGTTCCAGCGCCTGCTCCATCTCGCTGGCGTCGCCGGCGGTGTCGACCTTGTAGCCGTGCTTGCCCAGGAAGTCGGAGACCACATCCCGGATGCCGGGGTCGTCGTCGACCATCAAGATGCGGGCGCCCGCGGTGCTCATGTCTTGAATCTGCTCCATGGCCCCGACCGTGGCCGCAGCGCGTAACAACCCGATTTCGAGGTTGTAATCACCTGTGCGACAACACGTCGTCGGCGACAAACGGGTTGGTCTGGCGTTCCTGGCCGAAGCTCGACATCGGCCCGTGGCCCGGCACGAAGCGCACGTCGTCGCCCAGCGGCCAGAGCCTGGTGGTGATCGCCTCGATCAGTTGTGCGTGGTCGCCGCGCGGGAAGTCGGTGCGGCCGATGGAGCCCTGGAACAGCACATCGCCCACCTGAGCGAACCGCGCCTGGCGGTGGAAGAAGATCACATGGCCCGGCGTATGGCCTGGGCAGTGGTAGACCTCGAACTGCGTCTCGCCGAGCGTCACCACGTCGCCGTCGTGCAGCCAGCGATCCGGGGTGAAGCTGCGGGCCTCCGGCATGCCCCATTTGGCGCCGGACGCGTCGATCTGATCGATCCAGAAGGCGTCGTCGGGGTGCGGGCCCTCGATGGGGACGCCGGTCAGCTCCTTGATCGCCTGGGTGCCGCCGGCGTGGTCCAGGTGGCCGTGGGTGATCCAGATCTTTTCCAGCGTCAGGCCCTGGTCGCGGATCGCGCCCATCAGCCGGTCGACCTCGCCGCCGGGATCGATGATCGCCGCCTTCAGGGTCTTGGCGCACCAGACGATGGTGCAGTTCTGCTGCAGGGGCGTCACCGGCGCGATCAGGGCGCGGATGGCGAGGTCCTGCTTTTGCGGGGGCGGATTGGGCGCGTTCATGCAGCTGCTATGATCGGGCCTTACGGTGCATAAGAAAAGGCCCGGGCAAACCCGGGCCTTTTCCGCAAGGGTTTAGACGGATCCGCCGCCTAGAGCGGCGTGCCGCCTGGGCCTTCGACCAGCGGCTCGCTTTCGTCGACGCCGCGGCGAACGTTCGAACGCCAGAAGCCGTAGGTGAAGTAGAAGACCAGGCCGATCAGCGTCCAGACGACGAACAGGCCCTGCGACTTGCCATCGAGGCTCACGAACAGCACCAGGCAGCCGATGATCGACAAAGGCGCGATCACGAACACCGCCGGCGTCTTGAACGGCCGCGCGCGGTTCTTGTCGGTGAACCGCAGGATCATCACACCGAGCGACACCGCCGCGAAGGCGAACAGCGTCCCGGAGTTCGAATAGTCGGCCAGTTGCCCGACCGGCAGGAAGGCCGCGAAGACCGCCACCACGACCCCGGTCACCAGCGTGATGATCCAGGGCGTCTTGAACCTCGGATGCACCGTCGACAGCACCGGCGGCAGCAGGCCGTCACGCGCCATCACGAAGAAGATTCGCGTCTGGCCATACATCATCATCAGCACCACCGAGGGCAGGGCGATGGTGGCCGCCAGCGCGATCAACTGGCCCAGGAAGGGATGGCCGATCTCGCGCATGACATAGGCCAGCGCCTCCTTGGAACAGACCAGCGGGGTGTGCGCCCCCATGGCCGTGCACGCGCTGGCGAGTTCCGGCGAGCCGGCCGCATAGGCCACCCCGTCCGGCCCAGCCAGCGGCTGGGCGCCATAGCTGCCGATCGCGCCGCCGGCGGCCAGCAGATAGAAGATGGTGCAGATCAGCAGGCTGGCGATCAGCCCGATCGGCACGTTGCGCTGCGGATTTCGGGTCTCCTCGGCGGCGGTCGAGACCGCGTCGAAGCCGACATAGGCGAAGAAGATCGACGCGGCGGCCCCCAGGACGCCGGTGCCGGTGTGGTCGAAGGGATTGCCCCAGCCCCTCGGTACGAAGGGTTTGAAGTGATCGGCATGGCCGGAGATCATCGGCAGGGTGACCGCAACGAACAGGGTCAGCGCCGCCACCTTGATGGCCACCAGCACCGCGTTCGCCGTCGCGCTCTCCTTGGTGCCGACGATCAGCAGGAGGGTCACCAGCACGGTGATGATCACCGCGGGCAGGTTGATGAACCCGCCGACCTCGCCGCCTTCCAGGAAGTTGCCGATGACCACCTTGGGCCCGACGGTGAGGGCGTGCGGCAGATGCATGCCCAGATTGTCCAGCAGGCCGACCATATGGCCCGACCACCCCACGGCGACCGCGCTGGCTCCGAGCGCGTATTCCAGGATCAGCGCCCAGCCGACCAGCCAGGCCACCAGCTCGCCCATCACCGCGTAGGAATAGGTGTAGGCCGAGCCCGCCACCGGCACCATCGAGGCGAGTTCCGAGTAGCAGAGCGCGGCGACCGCGCAGACCGCGCCAGCGATGATGAACGAGACCATCATCCCGGGGCCCGCCTTCTGGGCCGCCGTGGCGGTGAGCACAAAGATGCCGGTGCCGATGACCGCGCCGATGCCGAGCATGGTCAGTTGCACCGGTCCAAGCGAGCGGTGAAGCGACTTCTTCTCCGCGGTCGCCAGGATCTGGTCGAGCGATTTAACGCGCCACATTTTCCCTCCGAGCAGCGGTTCCCCCCCACGTCATCGCAAATGGGTCCGCCGGTGAACAGTTGGCCGGACCGTGGCTTGGTTGTGCCTCAACGGTCAAGCACCAAGGCTTGGCGTTGCGGCGTCGGGCCGCTAGAGCGCAAGAATGTTCCCCATCCATGAGGCTTTGCCGGCCCTGAAGGCCGCGTTCGCCGAACGGAATACAGTGGTGCTCGTGGCGCCGCCCGGGGCCGGCAAGACCACGGTCGTACCGCTGGAGCTGCTCTCCGAGTCGTGGATGGGTCCCGACGGCGCCGGGGGCAAGATCGTCGTCCTCGAGCCTCGTCGCCTGGCCGCCCGCGCCGCCGCCGAACGGATGGCCGCGACGCTGGGCGAGCCGGTGGGCCAGACCGTTGGCTTCCGCGTGCGGATGCAGGCGAAGGTCTCCGCCGCCACCCGGATCGAGGTGGTCACCGAGGGCGTTTTCACGCGGCAGATTCTCGCCGACCCGGAACTGGCCGGCGTCGCCTGCGTGATCTTTGACGAGTTCCACGAGCGCAGCCTGGACGCGGACCTCGGCCTGGCGTTGGCTCGCGACGCCCAGGCCCTGCTGCGCGAAGACCTGCGCATCCTGGTGATGTCGGCAACGCTCGATGGCGCGGCGGTGGCGCGGCTGCTGGAAGGCGCCCCGGTGATCGAGAGCCTGGGCCGCGCCTTTCCGGTGGAGACCCATTACCTGGGCCGCGACGATCGCCTGCGCCTGGAGGATCGGACGGTGCGCGCCGTCGAGCGTGCGCTGGCCACCGAGACCGGCGGGGTGCTGGTCTTCCTGCCCGGCCAGGGCGAGATCCTGCGCACCGCCGAGCGCCTACGGGAACGCCCGCGCCCGGATGTGGAGATCGCGCCCCTCTACGGCGCGCTGGACCCCCGCGATCAGGACCGCGCCATCGCGGCCGCGCCGGCCGGCAAGCGCAAGGTGGTGCTGGCCACCTCCATCGCCGAGACCAGCCTGACCATCGGGGGCGTCCGCGTGGTGATCGACGCCGGCCAGGCCCGCGTGCCGCGCTTCGATCCGGCTAGTGGGCTGACCCGGCTCGCCACGGTCCGAGTCTCCCGCGCCGCCGCCGATCAGCGCCGGGGCCGCGCGGGCCGTACCGAGCCCGGCGTCTGCTATCGCCTGTGGGAAGAGGCGGAGACCCGCGCGCTGCCGGCCTACGCCGATCCGGAGATCCTCGACGCCGATCTCTCGGGCTTGGCCCTCGACCTGGCCCGCTGGGGCGCCAAGGATGCCGCGGGCCTGGCCTTCCTCGACCCGCCGCCGGCCGCCGCCTTCACCGAGGCCCGCGCGCTGCTGACCCGCCTGGAGGCCTTGACGCAGGACGGCGTGCTCACCGCCCACGGACGCGCGCTGGCCGACATGCCGCTGAGCCCTCGCCTGGCGCACATGATCTTGAAGGCGGCCGAGACTGGCCAGGCGCCGCGCGCCGCGCGCATCGCCGCCTTGATCGCCGAGCGCAACCTCGGCGGCCGCGACGTCGACCTGCGCCATCGCCTGGACGCCCTGGAGCGCGACCGAAGCCCCAGGGCCCGCGACGCTCAGGCGCTGGCCGACCGCTGGGCGAGGATGACCGGCAAGGGCGGACGGGGTGATGAACTCTCCGACGGCCTGCTGCTCGCCTTCGCCTATCCGGAGCGGATCGCCCGCGCCCGCGGCCCGCAGGGCGAATTCCAGCTTGTCAGCGGGCGAGGGGCCTTCTTGGAGCCCACCGACGCGCTGGCCCGCGAGACCTGGCTGGCGGTGGCAGAGCTGGGCGGGGCCGAGCGCCGCGACCGGATCCTGCTGGCCGCGCCGCTCGATCGGGACGAACTGATCGCCGCCTTCGCGCACCAGCTCACTACCGAGGATCGGCTGGAAGAAAGCGGGGCGGGGCGCCTTCGCGCCAAACGCCTGACGCGGCTGGGTCGCCTCACCGTGCGCGAAACCGTCGACGAAAATCCCGACCCCGCTCTGATCGTCGCGGCGCTGCTGGACCGCGTCCGCGCCGAGGGCGTTGGCCTGCTGCCGTGGGGCGAGGCCGCCACATCGCTGCGCCAGCGCGTCGCCTTCCTGCGCGAGCTCGATCCGGCTTGGCCCGACCTCTCCGACGAAGCCCTGGTCGGGAAGGTCGACGACTGGCTCGCCCCGATCCTGCCGGGAGTCCGCGCGCTCTCGGCCCTGAAACCGCCGGCGCTCGAGGCGGCGCTCCGCACGCTCATCTCCTGGGACCTGCAGCGCCGCCTGGACGCCGAGGCGCCCGCCCGCTGGACCGCCCCTACGGGCAACAGCTTCGCCATCGACTACGCCGCCGACGCCGGCCCTCGCGTCGACGTGCGCGTTCAGGAGGTCTTCGGCCTCACCGCCCACCCCAAGGTCGCCGGCGTCCCGCTGACCTTCTCGCTGCTGTCTCCCGGCCACAAGCCGATCCAGACCACCCAGGACCTGCCGGGCTTCTGGAAGGGTTCGTGGAAGGACGTTCGCAGCGACATGCGCGGGCGCTATCCCAAGCACGTCTGGCCGGAGGACCCTTCCGTCGCCGCGCCGACGGCCCGCGCCAAGCCGCGCGGGACGTGAGGCGCCTTAGGCCGCCGCCTTCAGCTTGCGGTCGTTGGGGTGCTCCGCCCGGAAGCCGATGGCGATGCGGTTCCAGGCGTTGATCGCGGTGATCAGCACCGTCAGATAGACGATCTCTTCGTCGGCGAAGTGTGGCTTCAGCCCTTCGTAGTCGGCGTCCGGCGCGTGGGTCTCGGCGACCTTGGTCAGGGATTCCGTCCAGGCCAGCGCCGCCCGCTCGCGCGGCGTGTACATCGCCGACTCCCGCCAGGCGTCGAGCAGATAGATCCGCTCCTCCAGCTCGCCCGCCGCGCGGGCGTCGGCGGTGTGCATGTGCAGGCAGTTGGCGCAGCCGTTCATCTGCGAGCCGCGGATTTTCACGAGCTCGATCAGGGACGGCTCCAGCGAGCTGGCTTTGATCACGCCTTCCAGCGCCATCAGCGGCTCCAGCGCCTTGGGGGCGACAGTGTAGAGGTTCAGTCTTTGGGTCATGCGCTTACTCCATGTCTCGATGGAGCCTAGACGCGCCGGCGGGCGCGGTTGTGACACGCGGACTGGAAAAAGGAGCCGCTGGCCCAGGCCGCGGAGAGGGGCCGCTAGCGGTTGCCGAACGGATAGAGGGTGATCAGCGTCATCCGCGAATTCACCGGGAAGCGGCGCACGATGACGCCGCGGCCCCTGGCGGTCCCGGCTTCGACGGCCTTCGCCGTAGCCGCCGCGTCCCTCAAGTCGCCCATGCCGAGCCAGGGCGCCTGGGCCGGAACGTCATTGCGGCAGCAGTGGGCGCCGTAGATCGTCGTGTCGGCGGGCAGGGTCGCCAACAGCCGGTCGGCGGTCGCCGCATAGGCTGATAGGCTGGAGTCCGGAATGAACTCGTAGAGGCTGGTCGGATAGATCAGGTCGCCGGCGAACAGCAGCTTCGCCGCTGGGTCGAAGACCGAGATCGAGGTCGCCGTATGCCCGGGGGTCCAGAGCACCCGAACCTGCCGGCCGCCCAGGTCGATGACGCTGTCCGGCTTGATCCAGGCGCCGACCCGGAACTGCGGCAGGCCGTCGCCGGCGCCGAGCGTCCCCATCACCTGGTAGCGTCCCAGGCGGACCAGGCCGTCCCGCAGCCGCGCGCGGGTCTGCGGCAGGTCGACCAAGGCGATGGAGGAGGCGAACCTCAGGCCATTGGTGTGGTCGAAGTGCAGATGCGTCGGCAGCACCGTCACCGGCAGGCGGGTGAGCGTCGCCAGCACCGGGCGGATGTCATGGTCAGGGCTCGATCCGGCGTCGATCAGCAGGGCCCGGGATTTGCCGAGCAGCAGGTATTCGTAGTTGTCGGGATCGCCCTGCGGCTCGCCCAGCGCATAGGTGTCCGGCGCGATCCGCTGCACCCGCCAGCGATTGCCGACGGCTGCGCCCAGCGCCGGGCCGGGCGCGGCGTCAGTGGATATCTGGCTGGCCGGCGTCGTTGGCAGGCCAAGCCTGGTCAGCACCGGAAAGGCCTCGGCGTAGACATAGGGCGCGAAGGCCAGGCCCAGGGCGGCCAGCAGGATCAGCGCAAGCCCCGCGGCCGCGAAGACCTTCCAGCTGCGGCTCATCCGGTCGCGGCGTAGATCACGATGCCGGTGGCTACCGACAGGTTCAGGCTGTCGGCGCGGCCGCGCATGGGGATCTTGACGTTGACGTCGCACAGCGCCGCCATATCGGGGGGGAGGCCCTGCTGCTCATTGCCCATCAGGATCAGCGCAGGCCGCGCGTAGTCCGCCGCTCGATGATCGACCTCGGCGGAGAGCAGGGTGCCCACCACCGAGCCTGGCCAGCCGTTGCGCCAAGCCGCGAACTCGCCTTCCGTCGCCTTGATCAGCGGCACGGCGAAGATCGAACCCATGGTCGCCCTGACCGCCTCCACCGAATAGGGATCGCAGCACTCGCCCACCAGGATCACGCCCCCGCAGCCGGCGGCGTCGGCGGTGCGGATGATGGTCCCCAGGTTGCCGGGATCGCGCACCCGGTGCAGCGCCACCCAGCAGCGCGCCGCCTGTGGTTCGATGGCGTCGAGTGGCTGGAAGACCTGGCGGAACACGCCGACCACCGCCTGCGGATTATCCCGGCGGCTGACCTTGGCGAGGATGTCGTGGGTGACCTCGATCACCTCGCCGTTGGCGGCCAGGGTGGCGGCGATGGCGGTCTTCAGAAGGGGATGATGCTCCATTCCGTGCATCAGGATCGCCGGCGCGTGGCCGGTCTCGATCCCCTCGATCACTGCCTTCAGTCCTTCCGCGACGAACAGGCCGGTCTCATCGCGTTCCTTGCGCAGGTGCAGGGCGCGGACGGCCTTCACCGTCGGGTTGGTCAGGGAGGTGACGGCGCGGCTGCTCATGCCTGCCATCTCGCAAAGAAGCTCATGCCGATCTCGCGGGCGCCGTCTTCCTGAACCAGGGCCAGTTCGCCCCATTCGATGCGTCCGCCACGGCCCTTCAGCTTGTCGGCTAGCAGGCCGGACAACGCTGCGCCACTGATCCGCTCGGCATAGGCGTTCAGCACCAGGAATTGCGCGTTTTCCGAAAGAAGTTCGGCGCATAGGCCGGCAAGCTCAGGCAGGTCCTCGAACAGCCGCCAGACCTCACCGTCCGGCCCACGGCCGTATTTCGGGGGATCGAGGATGATGCCTTCGTACTTCGAACCGCGCCGCACCTCCCGCTGCACGTATTTGCGGGCGTCCTCGGTGATCCAGCGGATCGGCCGGTCGGCGAGACCGGAAAGCGCCGCGTTCTCCCGCGCCCAGGCGATCGCGCGCTTCGACGCGTCCACGTGCGTCACCGCCGCGCCCGCCGCCGCCATCGCCAGGCTCGCCACGCCCGTATAGCCGAACAGGTTCAGGACCTTGGGCTGCGGGCCGGCGGCGCGCACCGCGGCGTCCAGCCATTCCCAGTTCGCCGCCTGCTCGGGGAAGAAGGCCAGGTGCCGGAAGCTGGTGAAACGGCCGTTGAATTTCACCTCACCCCAGGCCAGCGGCCAGGTTTCCCCATTTCCAAGAGGGGCCGATTGACCCTTCAGCTTCCAGCGCCCCGCGTCCTCCTCGTCGGTGGGATCGAACACCGCGTCCGCCGCCTCCCAGGCCGAGGCGGGGAGCGCCGGCGTCCACAGGCACTGCGGCTCGGGCCGGACCACCGTGAAGCGGCCATAGCGCTCCAGCTTGCGGCCGTGGCCGCTGTCGATCAGCCCATAGTCGGCCCAGGCCCGCGTGCGCATGACGCTGGGCAGATCGGCGACCTGGGGATCGTTCGAAGGGGGCCCGGCAGAGCTCATGGTTCCGCGCTTACGCGGTCGCTGGCGTCCTCGTCCAGCCGCAAGGCTGCGATGCTGCTGAGGAATCGCAGGCGCGGGCTTGTCACAATCGGCGATTTGGGGTCCCGTAGCGGCAGGGACCCCATCAGAAAGAGCGAGCTTGTCGGTCACCACCACGACGCCGCGCCGATCCGCCCGCAAGGCCAAGGGCGATGGCCACCTCCGCCGCGCCGAAATCCTCGAAGCCGCGGAGCGCATCTTCGTCGCCGAGGGTTATGAGGGGGCGACGATCCGCAAGATCGCCGACGAGGTCGGGGTCTCGTCCACCGCGCTCTACATGCACTTCCAGGACAAGGGCTGCATCCTGCTCGAGATCTGCGAGCGCACCCTTCGCCTGCTGTTCGAGCGCAACAGCGAGATCGCCGCCAAGCCGCTGGATCCCGTGGTCCGCGTGCGGATGATGCTGGAGGCCTACATGCGCTGGGGCTTGCAGCACCCCAACGCCTATCAGCTCGTCTATTCCGGCCGGCCCCTCGCCGCCGCCGGGCCCTGGCCGGAGGACACCCGCGACCTCTCCACCCAGTGCTACGAAAGCTTCCGCAACGTGGTGCGCGAAATCGCCGCCGCCGGCCGGCTGCGCACCGGCGCCCCGGATTCCGCCGCCCAGGCGCTGTGGATGTCCTGCCACGGGGTGGTGGCCCTGATGGCGTCGCGTCCGCACTTCGGATGGGCCGACCGCGACGAACTGATCGAGGTCACGCTCGATGGCCTCTTGAACGGCGTCGTCGTCGACTAGGGTTCGCAGCGGGCGCTTCGTGACCGGTTCGCCGGGCTGACGTGACGTCTTGTGGCTGCGGGCCAGGGCGGCGCCGGTGGTATGGACTCCACTGAGCGGTCTCCAAGAGCCCAGACACCCATGCGTTTCGCCAAATGGACCTATCGCGCGGCGTCGATCTACGGCGTCCTGCTGCTTGCGCCCCTGCTGTTCGCCGAGGGGGAGCTGGCGCGGACCGTGGGCCCGCTGACCCGGCCGGAAGACTACTACGGCTTCCTGATGGCCGGCCTGGTGTTCCAGGCGGTGTTCTTCGTCATGAGCCTGGACCCCGTGCGCTATCGGCCGCTGATGCCGCTGACGCTGTTCGAGAAGATCCCCTGGGGCGTGACGGTCTGGGTCCTCCACCTGCAGGGGCGCACCCACGGGGCGGTGGTGATCTTCGCCAGCATCGACATCGCGCTCGGCCTGCTCTTCGCCGTCGCCTGGCTGCGGACGCCGAAGGCCTAGCGCCCCGTGGGCGTCGAGGTGTCGGCCACGGTCGGTAGCGACGTGGCCGGCGCGCCATAGCTGTAGGCGCCGCGCTTCAGGTCGGCGGTGAGCGTGATCGGGGCCGAGCCGCCGTTCAGCCGGGCGCGATAGACCTGCACGTTCTCCAGCACGCGCATCACGTAGTTGCGGGTCTCCGAGAACGGGATGCACTCAATGTAGTCCACCGGGTCGGTCGAGCCGCCGCGCGGGTCGCCGCAGAACTGCGTCCATTGGGTGGGCCGCCCGGGCCCGGCGTTATAGCCGGCCGCGGCCATCACATAGGAGCCGGAAAACTGGCTCACCAATTGGCTGAGGAAGGTCGCGCCCAGCCGCATGTTGTAGTCCGGCTCGTCGAGCTGCGAGGGCGAGTAGCTGATCCCGATGCGCCGGGCGAGGATCTTCGCCGTCGACGGCATCAGTTGCATCATGCCCCGGGCGCCGACGCCGGATCGCACGTTCGGGTCGAAGCCGCTTTCCTGGCGGGTGATGGCCAGCACGAAGGCGGGCTCCGCGCCGCCGCCGGCCTCGACGTTGCGCACCGGATAGGCCCGCTGCGGCAGGACGAAGCCCCGCTGCGCGGCGGCGCGGGCGGCCTTCATGGAGACGTCCATTTCGCCGTAGTTGCGCGCCAGGTCGATCAGTTGCGCCTCGTCCTCGGCGGTCGGCAGGGTGTCGTCGAGGTTGAGCACGAAGGCGCGGAACAGCTCGCGCGGGCCATAGTCGAACATCAGCCGCGTGGCCTGGATGGCGTCACGGCCCTCGAACGCCGCGCGGGCCTCCGGCGTGATGACCGGAGACGGCGGGAGCGTCAGGCGCAGGCCGAGCTTCTCGGCCCCCAGCATGCCGTAGAAGGTGGTGTCGTAATGCGCGGCGCGGCCATAGAAATCCTCGGCGGCGGCCTTGTCGCCGCGGGCCTCGGCGGCGCGGCCTTCCCAGTAGAGGGCGCGGCCCTTGGTGATCTGGGTGGTGCCGATCCGCTCCAGGGCGGCGAAGTGCTTCGCGGCTTTCTGCGGCTCGTTGAGCTTGGTCAGTGCGATCCAGCCGGCGGCGAACTCGGCGTCGGCGGCGTCGGCGCCGGTGGTCAGGCCGCTGTCGGAGACCGCGGCGTAGGCGGCGTGCGCGTCGCCCTCGCGGAGCGCCGAGATCACCAGGCGCCGGCGCTCGTCCCAGATGCGGTCGCCCTGGTCGGAGGTCGCCACCTCATGCGGGAAGCTGGCCACCTGGGCGAGCGCGAGGGTGTCGAGGCCTTTGCGGCGCAGATAGGCGGCGTGTTCGAACGCCACGCCCGGGCTCGCCGCCATGCTGGCGGGCAGGTCGGTGAGCAGTTGGTTGGCGTCGCGGGCTTCGGCGCGCAGCGCCAGGCGCGCGCGGGCGGCTTCCTGCTGCTCCGGCGGCAGCAACGGGATCATGTCGCGCGCCGCCGGGCCCTGAGCGCCATAGAGCAGGATGTCGGCGCGGCGGATGTGGTCGTCCTGGGTCAGCGCCTCTCCGAAACGCGCCAGCATGGTCCGCTGAGTGTCGGCCTCGAAGCTCTTGTCCCGCCACCAGTGCTTGATCAGCCCGTCGGCGTCGGCCACCCGGCCCAGGCCTTTGTACGCCGCCGCCAGCGCCATGGCGCCCTGGGCGGTGGTGGGCTCGGCGCCGGCGAACCAGTCGAGGGTCTGCTGCGGCGTCTTGCCGGAGGTCTCCAGCAGGCGCTCGGCGGCGGCCTGGCGCTTGGCGGCCCGCGGCCAGCCGCCCAGGTCGCGCCGGGCGGCGTCCACGTCGAAGAAGCCCAGCGCATCGGCGTCGCAGTCCACCAGCACCCAGGTGGCGGTCTTGCGGGCCAGCCCATCGCTGATCCCGGCGATCGCCTCGCGGGCGCCGTTGACGTTGGCGTGGCGCGCGTCGTCGATGGCCTGGCGGAACAGGCCGGCGTCGCGGTCGGTTAGGGGATGGGACGCGGCGTGCGGCGGGGCCGGCGTGTCCAGTGGCGTCGTCTTCAGGGCGCTCGCCAGCAGGTCGCCCACCGGGTCGAGGGACTGGGCGCGCGCGGCCGCGCTCGCCATGGCGACGACGCCGGCGATGAGGAAAGCCTTACGCGCGATCTGATGCAAGCGGACGTCCCCCCAACGAACTCACAACGGGAACCCGAACCGAATCAATAGGACATTGCGGGCGATACCCACGTACCCATATTGTCGCGGCGAATCTGAACGACGCCTTGAAATGCGTCCAATCACGGCAATTTGCTTACAATGTCAGAGCCTTTGTTCCGGGGCGTGCTTCCCGCCCTCGTGACCCCCTTCCGCGACGGTCAGGTCGACGAAGACGCCTTCGTGCGCCTCGTGGAACGCCAGATCAAAGGCGGCGTCCACGGCCTGGTGCCGGTGGGGACGACCGGAGAGAGTGCGACCCTTAGCCACGACGAGCATCGCCGCGTCATCGAGCTCTGCATCAAGACGGCCGCCGGCCGCGTGCCGGTGGTCGCCGGGACGGGCTCTAATTCCACGGACGAGGCGATCGAGCTGACCCGCCACGCCAAGGCCATCGGCGCCGATGCGGCCCTGATCGTCACGCCCTACTACAACCGTCCAAGCCAGGAGGGGATGTACGCCCACTACGCGGCGATCAACGAGGCCGTGCAGATCCCGGTGCTGCTCTACAATGTGCCCAGCCGCACGGGCGTCGACCTCTCCAACGACACCGTGGCGCGGCTTTCCAAGCTGCCCAACATCGTCGGCATCAAGGACGCCACCGGTGACCTGGCCCGCGCCAGCCAGCAGCGGCTGATGTGCGGCGAGGGCTGGACCATGCTCTCCGGCGACGACCCCACCGCGCTGGGCTACATCGCCCACGGCGGCCACGGCTGCATCTCGGTCACCGCCAATGTGGCGCCAGACCAGGTCTCGGCCTTCTACAACGACGCGCTCACCGGTCAGTGGCAGGGCGCGCTCTACGGTCAGGACCGGCTGATCCGGCTGCACAAGGCGCTGTTCACCGACGCCTCGCCGTCGCCCACCAAGTTCGCGCTCGCCCACCTGAGCCTTTGCCAGGAGGACGCCCGCCTGCCGATCGTCGCGGCCTCGGAAGCCTCGCGCGCCGAGGTGCTGGCCGCCATGCGGGACGCGGGCGTGATCTAATGGCCCCCAAAGCCGAGACGCCGCGCAAGCTGATCGCGGAGAACCGCCGCGCGCGGTTCGACTACTTCCTGGAACAGACCTTCGAGGCGGGCCTGGCGCTCACCGGTTCGGAGGTGAAGTCCCTGCGCAACGGCCGGGCCAACATCGCCGAGAGTTATGCGGCGGTGGAGGGCGACGAGATCATCCTCGTCAACGCCGACATCCCGCCCTACGTCCAGGCCGGGCCGCACTTCAACCATGAGCCGCGCCGCCACCGCAAACTGCTGCTCAAGCGCAAGGAAATCGACAAGCTGATCGGCGCGGTGCAGCGCGACGGCCGCACGATCATCCCGACCAAGTTGTTCTGGAACGACCGGGGTCTCGCCAAGCTCGAGGTGGCGCTGGCCAAGGGCAAGAAGGAGCACGACAAGCGCGAAGCCACCGCTGAACGCGACTGGCAGCGCGACAAGGCCCGCTTGATGAAGGACCACGGCTAGGTGGACCGGGAGGACGTCGCCGTCCTCGAACGCGACACCGTGGCCGCCGTCGCGCCGCCGGAGATGATGGAGATCGGCGGCTGGCTGGTTCCCCTGGACAACGGGACCATCGGCCGGGCCAAGAGCGCGGCTCCGCTGCGCCACGATGTCGGCCCAGATGCGCTGGGCGAGATCGAGGACGCCTATCGCAGCCGGGGCCTGAAGCCGGCCTTCCGTATCGCCGACGTCCCATCCCTAGCGCCGGTGTGCGCCGAGCTGACCCGTCGGGGCTTTGCGCCCCAGCAGCCGACGATCTTCAAGACCGGTTCGGTCGCCGCGCTCGCCGCGTTCTCCCACGCGCCGGCCCGGGTGCTGGAGACTCCTGACGCGGCCTGGGCCGGCGTCTTCCTGGGCGACGGCTTCGATCCCGCCGACGGCGCCCATCGGGTCCAGGCCCTGACCCGCTCGCCGGGCGCGATCTACGGCGCGGCCGGGCAGGGTGGGGCGACCCACGCTGTCGGGGTCATGAGCTTTGGCGCGCGCTGGGTCGGCATCCACGGCATGCGCACCGCGCCTGGCCATCGCGGCCAGGGCCACGCCAGAGCCATCCTCGCCGCCCTGGGTCGCGTCGCCCTGGCGTGCGGCCGCGGCCAGGTCTTCCTGCAAGTCGAAGAAGCCAACCCCGCGCGCCGCATCTATCGCGCCGCGGGCTTCGCCCCGATCTGGCGCTATCACTACTGGCGCTGAGCCGGCGCGGTTCGCCGCCCCGCCGCTCGTCACACCGGCGCCGCCGTCCGGCCCTCGCTTGGTGGCTTGCGTGGCGTTGACCGGTAGGGGCCCCTAAACTTCGATCCGTTCCGCGAGAGACCCCGCCATGCTTCGACGCCACCTTCTGAAAGCCGCCGCCGCCCTGCCGCTGGCGACCGGCCTTGCTCCGTTCGCCGCCGCCGCGGCCCCGCGCAGCCGGGTGCGGCCGGGCGGTCCCGGCTGGCCGGACGCCGGCCAGTGGGCGGACCTGGACCGCGCGGTCGGCGGGCGGCTGACCAAGCTCACCTCGCCGTTCGAGGCCTGCGCCAAGGCGCCCGACAGCCCGGCCTGCGCGGAGCTGTTCAAGAATCTGCGCAACCCCTTCTTCATCGGCGACAGCGCGGCCCTCACTCAGACGTTGGGCTGGACCGACGCCTGGACCTCCCGGTCCAGCGCCTACGCCGTCGAACCCAAGACTGCCGCCGATGTCGCCGCCGCGGTGAACTTCGCGCGCAAGCACAACCTGCGCCTGGTCGTGAAGGGCGGCGGCCACAGCTATCTGGGCGGCTCCAATGCGCCGGATTCGCTGCTGATCTGGACCAAGGGGATGAAGGACATCGAACTGCACGACGCCTTCGTCCCGCAAGGCTGCCACGTGGCGCCCGAGCCCGCGGCCAGCATCGGCGCGGGCGCGCTGTGGCTGGAGGCCTATGACGCGGTCACCACCAAGGGCGGCCGTTATGTCCAGGGCGGCGGCTGCACCACCGTCGGCGTCGCGGGCCTGGTCCAGGGCGGCGGCTTCGGCAGCTTCTCCAAAGGCTTCGGCACCGGCGCCGCCAACCTGCTGGAGGCCGAGGTGGTCACCGCCGATGGCGCGGTGCGCATCGCCAACGCCTGCACCAACCCCGACCTGTTCTGGGCCCTGAAAGGCGGCGGGGGCGGCACCTTCGGGGTGGTCACGCGCCTGACGCTACGCACTCATCCGCTGCCGACCTTCTTCGGCTCGGTGAATGGCGAGATCACCGCGACGTCGGACGCGGCTTACCGCACGCTCATCGAACACCTGCTGACCTTCGCCCGAGACAACCTGATCAGCCCGCATTGGGGCGAGCAGATCCGCTTCCAGGCACGCCGCAGGATCTCGCTTAGCCTGGTCTTCCAAGGGCTGACCCAGGCGCAGGCGCATGCCGTCTGGCAGCCGTTCTTCGACTGGATCACCGCGCGGCCGGGCGACTACAGCCTCGCCAAGACGTCGGTCAGCGCTCTGCCTGCCAGGCTGTTCTGGAACCCCGCGATCATGACCACCATCCCCGGCGTCACCCGGGGCGACGACCGCCCCGGCGCACCGAAGTCGCACTTCGTCTGGGCTGGCGACGCCGGCCAGGCGGGCCAGGTGCTGCACGCCTATCAGTCAGCCTGGCTGTCGCGCGACCTGCTGGAGCCAGGCCACCAGTCCGCCCTGGTCGACGCCCTGGTCCACGCCGCGACGAGCTGGAGCGTCTCCCTGCACTTCAACAAGGGCCTGGCCGGCGCTCCGCCCGAGGCGCTGGCCCGCACCAAGGACACCGCGATGAACCCCGCGGTGATGGACGCCTTCGCGCTCGCCATCACCGGCGCCGGCGAGGGGCCGGCCTATCCCGGCGTCGCCGGCCACGAGCCCAACGACGCCCGCGGCCGGGTCGACGACAAGGCGGTCCGCGCGGCGCTGGCGCCCCTGCTGGCGCTGCCGGCCAAGCCCGCGTCCTACCTGTCGGAGACCGACTATTTCGAACCCCACTGGCAGGCGGCGTTCTGGGGGGAGCACTATGCGCGGCTGAAGCAGGTGAAGCGCCGCTACGACCCTGGCGGCCTGTTCTTCGTCTATCACAGCGTCGGCAGCGAGGGCTGGAGCCCCGACGGCTTCAACCGGGTCGGCTGACCGCGCGGCGCTATTTCTGCCGCAGGGCGTCGGCGGTGGCGGCGTTCAGCTTGCGGATGCGGTCTTCGTAGAGTTGCGCCAGCTTGTCCGGGTCGGTGACGGCGTTACGAGCGTCGGCCCAGGCGAGCTGGTGTTCGCGCAGCAGGGCGCGGTCCTCATGCGCGGCCAGGGCGGTGGCGTAGGCGTCCCGCAGGTCGCGTTGCAGGCGCTGCAGATGCGGGTCGCGGCAGATGGTCTGGTCAGCGGGCGACGGCTCGCCGGCGCAGCGCTTTGCGCCGGCGGAGGCGGTGGTGATGGTCGCGGTCTTCGCAGTGTCGGCGTCGCCAAGGTCCGCCTTGCCGATGTCGGCCTTGGCGGTATCGGCCGACGGCGGCGTGCCCCGGACGGGCGCAGGAACGGGCGCGGCGGTCGGGGGTGGCGGCGCCGGGGCGGTTGTGCCGTCCGGCGCGGCTTCGGTGGTTTGGGGCGGCGATACCGTTGCATTGGCGGCGTCGGGCGCCGGCGCGGCGGCCTGCGGCTGGATGGCGCTCGGATCGTCGGCCGCCATGGTCGGCGCGGCGGGTTCGGCGGGCGGCGGCGCCTGGGCCACCACCGTCGGCGCCGTTGTCTGCGCCTTGTCAGCGGCGGTCGTGGGCGCGAGGCCCAGGTCGTGGGCGATCTCGTCGAACGACCAGCCGAGCACGGAGCCCGCCGCCAGGCCGAACACCAGGGCCACGGCGGCCCAGCCCCATCGGCGCGGTCTGCGCTCCGGCGCCGGCCGGGATTCGCGGCCCGCTTTCTTCGGTTTGGCTTTCTTTGGCGCGCGCTGCGGCGGAGGCTCGCGCTCCAGATAGATCGCCTCGTTGGGCTCGGGTTCAGGCCTTGGCTCGGGTTCTGGCTCGGCCGCGTGCGGCGGATCCCAGTTGTCCTCTTCCGGCGGCGGTTCGTCCTCGATCTCCAGGGGATCGCCCAGGTTCAGTTCGATGGTCCGTGGCTCCGAGCGTTTGCGGCGCGCGAAGAGGGCGCGCCGCCCCTCGCGTTCGTCGCGCTCCCGGCGCGCGGCCATCTCCTGCAGGATCTCATAGGTGAGTTCGGCCTGGCCGCGCTGGCGGGTGGTGTCCAGCAGTTGCCGCAGCTCCTGCGGCCGCAGGGTGGTGAGGTCGATTTGCAACATCGATTGGCTTCTCGGGCGCATCCAAACGTCTTCCGCCGGCGCCCGTCATCTCACCAGCCGACCGACTATTGCGCGGGGCGAGGGCGAAGGGAACCTGTTTCGTGACGCTGCGACAGCGCGCCCGACTCAGTCGCCGGCCAGCCGCCGCAAGGCATTCTCCACCCGTTCGATGACGTTTGCCCAGTCGCCTGCCGCCGTCTGGTTGAACAGCCGCCCGCTCGGATACCAGGGCGTATCGTCCCGCCCGTCCAGCCATCGCCAGCAGGCGTCGAAGCGGTTGAGGATCCAGACAGGCTTGCCCAGCCCGCCGGCCAGGTGGGCGATGGCGGTATCGCAGGTGATCACCAGGTCCAGGTTGGCGACCAGGGCGGCGGTGTCGGCGAAGTCGGTGAGCTCCGCCGTCAGGTCGAGGATCTCCGGCCCCGCCCAACCGCGCTCCGTCACCTCGGCGAGCTGTTCGGCCGGCGGGCCCTTCTGCAGGCTGTGGAAGCTGACGCCCTGGATGCCGGCCAACGGCGCGAAGGCCTCGAGCGAGAGCGAGCGGCGCTTGTCGAAGCTGTCCTGGACGAGCTGGTCGGGCCGCGTCCCGCCCGCCCAGCAAAGACCCACGCGCAGGTCGGCGCGCGGACCCAGCCGCTCCGCCCAGGCCGCGACGTCCGTCGGGTCCGCGGAGAGATAGGCCTCGTGCGGTCCGAATCCCTCGCCGGGCAGGGCGTGCGGCAGGCTCATCATCGGAACCTGGAAATCGATCTTCGGCGGCGTCTCGCCTCGGGGGATCGCCTGCGCCACGCCATCGAGGCGCGACATCAGGCGCCGCAGCGGCCCCGGGACCTCCAACACGACCCGGGCGCCCAGGGCCGCCACGGCCGGGGCATAGCGGCAGAACTGCAGGGCGTCGCCGAACCCCTGCTCGGCGTGGATCAGGATCGTTCGGCCCTGCAGGCTCTCCCGGCCGAGCCACAACGGGGCGGCGAAGTCGCGCACTGCCGGCGCATAGGGCGCGGTCCGCCAGCGCCACTCGTACTGCTCCCAGCCCCGGGCGAAGTCCCCCAGCGCGATCCGGCACATGGCCTGATTGTGATGGGCGTCGGCATAGTCCGGGTCCGCCGCCAACGCCGCCTCATGCGCCGCGAAGGCTTCCGCCAGCCGCCGCATCTCGAACAGCACCGTGCCGCGGTTGCTGAGCACTTCGGCGTAGTCCGGCTGCAGGGCGATCGCCCGGTCATAGCTTTCCAGGGCCTCGTCCAGGCGGCGCAGGTCGTAGAGCGCCGCACCCCGGTTGCTGTGGCCGGCCGCGTAGTCTGGGCGGATCGCCAGCGCTCGGTCGGCTGCCGCCAGGGCTTCCTCCGGCCGGCGAAGCTCGCGCAGCGCCACCACCTTGTTGCTCCAGACCTCGAAATAGTCCGGGTTCAGGCGGGTCGCCGTCTCGTAGCTGGCGAGCGCCTCGTCGCGGAGCACCAGGTCCATCAGGACATTGCCGCGGGCGCCATGGGCCTCGACGTAGGTCGGGCGCAGCGCGATGGCCCGGTCCAGGCTCTCCAGGGCCTCGGCGGTGCGCCCCAGATCGCGCAGGGTGACGCCCCGGCTCCAGTGCCCCTCGGCGTAGGCCGGATTGCAGGCGATGGCCCGATCGTGCGCCGCCAGGGCTTCGATGCGGCGGCCGAGCTCGGCCAGCGTCGTGCCGCGCGCCCGATGCGCTTCGGCGTAGTCGGGCTTCAGCGCCAGGGCTTGGTCGTAGGTCGCCACGGCGTCGTCCAGGCGTCCCAGCTCGCGCAGCACCGCGGCGCGGTTGAAGTGCGCTAGCGCCGTCGGATTGAGCCTCGCGGCCTGATCGTAGCTTGCCAGCGCCTCGTCCGGCCGCCCCAGCGCCTGCAAGGCCTGCCCCCGGTTGCCGTGCGCCGAGGCGTGATCCGGTTGCAGGGCGATGGCCCGATCCGCCGCCGCCAGGGCGTCCTCATGCCTGCGCAGGCTGTTCAGCGCGGTGGCGAGGTTGCCGTGGGCGTCGACGAAGTCGGGCCGCAGCGCCACGGCGTGCCCGATCAGCCGCGCCGCGTCCTCCAAGCGCCCCGTCTGGACGCAATAGACTCCCAGCAGGTGCAGGGCGTCGACATGATCCGGATCGCCGGCCAACACCTCCTGATAGAGGCGCGAGGCCTCCTCCAGCCGGCCGGACCGATGCAGGGCAAGCCCGCGCTCGTAGATCGCTTGCCAGTCCTCTTTCGGCGATCCGTCGGAGGGCATCGGCCTACTTCGTCAGGTCCTTCAGGACGCTTTCCCACTGGGACAACGCGCCATCGATGGTGTTCACCGGCACGCGCTCGTTCAGGCCATGGGCGAAGTCGTCGGACGACTTCATGAACGCCCCGCCGACCCCGTAAGCCGGGATACCCTCCGCACGGAAGAACATCGAGTCCGTCGCTCCCGCCGACATCCCCGGCACCACGGGCAGGCCGGGATAGCGGGCGTGAACCGCCTTGGTCACCGCAGCCAGCACGTCGGGGCGCAGCGGCGAGGCCGGCGCGTCGATGGAGCCGTCGTTCTCCCGTTTTACCGTCGCGCCCGGGTCGGCGATCACCTTGACCAGGGTCTTGCGCACCTCTTCCGACGGCGTGCCGGGGAAGATGCGGCAGTTGACCGAGGCGGTGGCGCGCTGCGGCAGGGCGTTGGTCGCATGGCCGCCCGAGATCATGGTCGCCACGCAGGTGGTGCGCAGTTGCCCCACCATGTCGCGATCGGCCGAGAGGGTCGCGAGCGCGTCGGCGTCCTTCGGATTGGCCACGTAGGCGCGCAGCGCATCGCCCACCGGGCCAGGCTCGCTGGGAGCGGCGGCCTTGAACGAGGCCATGGTGATCTCGCTCTCCATGGCCGGGAACTGGTAGGCCGACAGCCGCGCCAGGTCCGCGCCCAGGCGGTAGATGGCGTTGGTCTTGCCCGGCCGGCTGGAATGGCCGCCCGGATCGGTGACGGTGATTTCGAAGTCGGCGTAGGTCTTCTCGGCCGCCTGCAGGGTGTAGATCACCGGCTTGCCGTCTTCTGAGACTTCGCCGCCGCCGGCGTCGCCGTTCAGCACCATCTCCACGCCCTTCAGCTCGCCGGCCAGGCGGCGGGCGGTCTGCATCTGGGTCTCCTCATCGCCGCTGAGCGCCAGGATCACCCCGCGTTGCGGCTTCCAGCCCTCCCGCTTCAGCTTCGAGAGCACGGTGACGATCATCGAGACATCGAACTTGTCGTCGATGGCGCCCCGGCCAAAGACGTAGCCGTTCTCGACCACCGGGGTGAACGGGTCGCGCGTCCAGTCGGCGGGCTTCGCCTCGACGACGTCCATGTGGTCGATCACCAGGATCGGCTTGAGGCTGGGATTGGTCCCGGCGTAGCGGGCGATCAGCACCGCGCTGCCGGCCACCGGCTCGATGGTCACCTCGTCGGGCTTGAAGCCGGCCTTCACCAGCACGCTCTTCAGATAGGCCGCATAAACCGGCACCTGGTCGCCCGGGATCACCGTGCGGAACGAGATGCCCTTTTTCAGCAGGTCCAGCGCCTGGTCGTGCAGGGCCGGGTCAACCTTCGGCGGCTCCGCCAGGGTGGAAGTCGAGGCGAGGAGGGTCGCGGCGGCGAGGCCGGCGAAGAGCTTGGTTTTCAAGTCGGAGAATCCACTGACAGCGAAGATGCCGCGACCCTAGCGGCGCCCAGCAGGCGAGGCGAGCGCGATCAGCGCTCCAGCGGGAACTCGGCCTCGCGCCAGGCCTTCATGCCGCCGTCCAGGGCTACCGCGCGGCCATAGCCAAGTTCGCGCAGGGTGGCGGCGGCGAGCGTCGAGATCTTGCCGAACTCGCAGTAGGTCAGAATCCGCACCGTGGGGTCCGGCAGCTCGCTGTTGACCCTAAGCTCCAGTTGGCCGCGGGGCAGGTGGCGCGCGCCCGGCACATGGCCGGCGTCGAAGGCGTCCTTTTCGCGGATGTCGAGAATGACGATGTCGCGCCGGTTGGCGCCCAGCCGGTCGTTCAGCTCGCCCAGCGACATGAAGGGAACCTTGGCGGCCGCCTCGCTCAACAGTTGCGCCACGGTCTTGCCGCCGCTCATGTTGGTGCGCAGGGCTTCGGTGAGGTGGGTCGGCGCGGCCAGGTCCAGCGCCTGCATCATCGCCACGAACTCGCTCCGCTCGGTCTTCTGCAGCCGCGGATTGGTCTCGATCTCGACGGCGATCGTCGAATGGGAGCGCCCTTTGTAGTCGTGGGCCGGATAGACCTTGGTCTCCGGCGGCAGGCGCAGCAGGCCTTCGAAAAGGCTGTCGTAGAGTTCGTGTGGGTCGCCGCTCGGCAGGTCGGTGCGCCCGGTGCCTCCGATCAAGAGGGCGTCGCCGGTGAACACCCGGTCGTCCATCACCAGGCTCATGGAATCCCGCGTGTGCCCGGGCGTATACAGGGCCTTCAGCCGCAGGGTCCCGGCGATCAGCATGTCGCCATCGTCGAGCCGCAGGTCCGCATGCGGCGCCGGCGCCAGGCGATGCATCGCCACTGGCGCGCCCAGCGCCTTGCCCAGCTCCCGGCTCGCCGAGAAGTGGTCGGCGTGGGTGTGGGTGTCGACGACGTATTTCACGCTGAGGCCATGTTGCGCGCAGAGCCCGCGATAGCGGTCGATCTGTGTCAGTTCGGGATCGATCAGCACCGCAGCGCGGGTCGTTTCGCAGCCGAGCAGGTAGGACTGGCATCCACCCGTCGCGATCTGTTCGAAAATCATCTCTCGCGCCCCCGTTCGTGTCGGCTGGGCGACGTAAGCCCTGGGCGCGATCCGTGGCAAGCCGCTCGCTGCGCATGGCCGCGATCTTGCACGCCGGTCCTGCAGGATGTGCGGCTTTGAGACAGGCGGCCGTCTCCACGAGTTTCATCACGAGGTCCAAGACGCCATGCGTATGTCGAACCAGCTCCTGACCGCCGCCGCTGTCGCCGCCGCGCTGCTCTTCGGGTCGAGCGCCCAGGCCGCCGTGCTGTCGGGCGCGATCACCGCCGACAACGCGTACGACGCCTACATCTCGACCTCGGATTCGACGCTGGGCACGCTGGTCGCCTCTGGCGACACCTGGCAGACCGCCCAGACCTTCACCACCGACCTGACGGCCGGCCAGACCTATTACCTGCACGTGGTCGCCAACAATCTTGGCGGTCCGGGCGACATGGCGGGCGGCAATCCTGACGCCCTGCTGGGCAGCTTCAACCTGTCCGGCTCGGGCTTCACCTTCGCCAACGGGACCCAGACGCTGACCACCGACACCACCGACTGGCGCGCCAGTTCCAACGGCGTGGAGCAGGACCTGGGCGGCACGCCCGCCTGGACCGCGCCGACCGGGACCCCGGTCAGCTTCGGCGTCAACGGCGGCTCCAATATCTGGGGGAACGCCATCGGCGGGCCGGTGAGCGGCGTCAGCACCTCGGCGCAGTGGATCTGGTCGGCGTCCGACCCGTCGGGCGAGGCGTTCTTCTCCACGACGCTTACCGCGGGCGGCGTTCCGGAACCGGCGGCCTGGGCGCTGCTGATCGTAGGCTTTGGCCTGACCGGGGCGACGCTCCGCCGCCGCCAGACGGTCGCCCTCGCGAAAATCTAATCCAACAGCGCGCCGCAATTAATGTGTGAGGAACGCCGAGATGCCGGCCATTCCTCAGGTGAATGCAGCTATTTCAAAAATAGGATTGGCTGTGATCGGGGCATTTCGCAGCTAATGATTGCGGGGCGGATGAGCTTGAGGCAGCTTGATCCTGGGCGCGATACAGTTCGTCGCGCCGGTTGGGGGAAAAATGTTTCGGATTGGCGTAGGTTGCGCGGCCTTGGCGGCGGCTTGTCTGGTCGCTGGGGCGGCCATGGCGAATACCGTTTTCACCGACAATTTCGACAGCGAACCGGGTGACTTCGCGAATTTCATGACGTCTAACCCGGCCGCCGCGCCGGGAGATCTCATCGGACCAGGCAGTCCGCTCGGCCTCACGGCATCCGGGTCTTCCGTTGAACTGGATGGTCCAGGACCCTTCGGCGTTCAACTCGTAACCACGCAAGGGTTCTTTGTCGCCGCCGGCGATGTGGTCACGCTCCGTATGATGGTGAGCGGAAATCAGGTCGGTGCGGATTTCGCTACGGACGACTCCTTCGGTGCGGTTTTTCTGTTTGATACGCCGCAAACCATCGAAAACGCTCTGGTTTCCAGCGTTTTCGTCAATACTCACTTCTCGAGCTTTCCTGACATCAATGGGGTCGCGTTTGGCGGCTTGGTGCCGTGGAACACACCTTGGTCGATTTACACCGTGTCCTTCACGGCCGGAGAGTCAGGGGTGCTTCACGCAGGGTTCGGATCGGGGAGCACCGATGGCCATGGCCCGCTCATTGATGATTTTGCACTTGGTATTGCGGTACCGGAGCCCACGACCTGGGGCCTGATGATCGCGGGTTTTGGCCTGATCGGTGGAGCGCTCCGTCGCCGCCCGGCCTCGGCTCTTAGCCGGTGATAGATCGGGTCTAGCCGTCGAGCAGGACCCGCGCGCGGGCGAACACCGCCTCGAACATCGCGGGCGTCAGCCGTCCGGTGTTCGTGTTCAGCCGCGAGCAGTGATAGCTGTTCAGCACCACATAGGGCCCGGCGCGGAACTCCGTGCCGTGGCCCGGAAGGCCGGCTGACGCCTTCAGCCCCAGGGCCTTCAGCACATTGCGCCGCGACACGTCGCCGAGCGTCACGATCACCTTCAGGCGGGGCAGGGCGGCGATGCGGCGGTTAAGGAACGGTCGGCAGTTGGCCTCCTCCGAAGTCTCCGGCTTGTTCCCGGGCGGCGCGCAGCGCACGGCGTTGGAGATCATGCAATCGACCAGCGCCAGGTCGTCGTTCCCGTTGGGATCGTAGGTCCCGGTGGCGAAACCGGCCTTCTTCAGCGTCGCATAGAGCAGCACGCCCGCATGATCCCCGGTGAACGGCCGCCCGGTGCGGTTCGCTCCCGTCCGTCCCGGGGCCAAGCCCGCCACCAGCAACCGCGCGTCGTCCGACCCAAACGATGGCGCCGGCCCGTTGAACCAGCCCGGATTGGCGGCGGCGTTGGCAGCCCGATAGGCCACCAGCCTTGGGCACAGCGGACAATCGCGCGGCGGCTCGGGCGTCTCGGCCTCGACCGGCGCGGCGTCACGCGTCGGCATCGGCCTCCGGCTCGTCGTGGTGGTGGCGTTCGCTGCGGCTTTCCTGGATGAACCGGGGCAGGCGGGACGGGCGGCCGATGATCTCCGACAGGTCCGCCAGGTCCACGAAGTTGTCCGCCTGCCGGCGCAGGTCGTCCGACGCCATCGGCGGCTGCGACTTGACGGTGGAGACCACGGTCACCCGCGCGCCCCGCCGTTGCACGGCCTCCACCAGGGCGCGGAAGTCGCCGTCGCCGCTGAACAGCACCAGGTGGTCGGCGCCGCCGGCGGCCATCTCCATCATGTCGACGGCGATCTCCACGTCCATGTCGCCGCGCCAGCGCTTGCGCCCCTGGCTGTCGGTGTATTGCCGCGCCGCCTTGGTCACCAGCGAATAGCCGTTGTAGTCCAGCCAATCGACCAGCGGCCGGATCGGCGAGTACTCCTCGTCCTCCACGAGCGCTGTGTAGTAGTAGGCGCGGATCAGGACGCCCCGCTTGCGGAACTCTTCCAAGAGCTTGCGGTAGTCGATGTCGAAGCCCAGGCCCTTGGCCGCGGAATAGAGGTTCGATCCGTCGATGAACAGCGCCAGCCGGTCAGTGGGATAGAAGGTCATCGTCGCAAAATTCCCAAACGCCAGACAGGGGCGCGAACTGCTCTGGAAACCCACGGGGCCGGCGCTCGATGAAGCGGTGATCGTGGCCCTGGGCTCCAATATGCCCGGCGATCACCCGTCCTCTGAGGCGCTGTTGGATGCGGCCTTGTCGCGGTTCTCCCAGGCAGGATTGCCCGTGCTGGCCCGGTCGCGCTGGTGGAACTCTGCCGCCTGGCCCGACCCGAAAAGCAACGAATATCGCAATGGGGTCGCGATTGTCGAGGCGAACGGCCCTCCAGAGGCGGTTCTGGAGGCGCTTTTTTCCATCGAGCGGTCATTTGGCAGGACGCGCGGGCTGCCCAACGCGCCGCGCACCCTGGACCTCGATCTGATCGCCTATGGCCGCACGGTGCAGGACGGTCCCGGCCTGATCCTGCCGCACCCCCGCGCCCACGAACGCCGCTTCGTCATGGGACCCCTGGCGGAGATCGCTCCCGATTGGGTGCATCCGGTGCTCGGCCGGACCGCCATGGAACTCGCTGCAAGCGCATCGGTCGGCCGTGACGCGGCGCCGATTTCGTCCACGAACCCCACGAACCACACGAACGGGGTGTAGCCCTGAAAGGCCCGCGCAGCGGGCGTCTCAGCAAGGGAATGGCCACGGAAAACACGGACAGATCACGGAAGGCGCCGCTGCGATTCCGTGCCCTTTCCGTGTTTTCCGTGGTTCCAATATTGAGCCTCCGCTTCGCGGAGTCTCGGGAGCGCGAACCGTTCGTGTGGTTCGTGTGGTTCGGGGACGAACCTACGCCACCCGCCGCCGGCGGTCGTCGCGGGCGATCTGCAGACCTCGGGGGCCGGGCGCGAGGGTCCAGCGGCTGGGGTCGGCGAGATCTGGGTCGAGCTTGGAGGCGATGATCGCGCCCTCCATCACCAGGCCGGCGGCCAGCTTCGGCGGCACGGTTTCCGCCGTCTGGGTCATCAGGCGCGCGGCGACCACCGCCAGCGCCACGGGCCAGTGCGCCTCGTTCAGCACCGGTTCGTCCATCATCTCCAGCGGCATGGGCGCGGTGACGATCCGACGCGTCGTCGGCCACAGCACCCGCAGCAGGTCCTGGGGCCGAGCCAGCGTGCCGCGGCCTTCCGTCGGCTCCAACCGGCCGAACTCCTCCTCGGCGGCGGCCTTGGCGATTCTGCGCTCTAGCTCCCAATAGTCGGGGAATTCCGTGCGTTTCACTCCTGCCGCCGCCGCGGCCTGCACCACGAACCGCTGCAGCGGGAAGCCGTGGCCATAGCCCAGCAGCAGCGGAGCGGTCACCCAGCGCCCGGCCAGGAACCGGCGGCCGTCCTTCGACTGGCGCAGCATCAGGCTTTCCGGCGCCACCAAGTCGCGCCGCCGGGTCAGAAGTTCGCCCTGTTCCAGCGCCGAGTTCTGCGCGGCGAAACCCACCAGGGCGCCGGCGGCCACCAGCAGGCTCTGGGCGTGCGCCCCCTTGGATGGGATCTTTTGCAGCAGCAACTGGCGCACCGCCGCGGTCACCAGATTGGCGCGGTTGACGGATTCCGGCTCCCACGGGAAGCGTTCCTGGCGTGCGGAAGACGCAGGCGGCATCGAGGACTCCGGTCCAGATCGGACTGTAACCTAGCCGACCAACCGTTGAGCCTTTGCAACCGCACGTGGTGAACGTCGGGTAAGGGGAAGCCCTTGCGGTCCGCGTACGTGGCGCTTAGCTGCGCATCGAAGGAGACCCTCATGGCCGACGCCGCCGGACTTCGCCTCTACGGCTTCTGGCGGTCGATGGCCGCCTATCGGGTCCGCGTCGCCCTCAACCTGAAGGGCCTCCACGCGCAGGAGACCGCGCTGGACCTGGACGCCGGCGACCAGTTCGCGCCGGAATACCTGGCCGTGAACCCCGAGGGCGCGGTCCCGGCCCTGGTCGAACCCGGTCAGGCGCCGATCACCCAGTCCATGGCCATCCTGGAATATCTGGAGGAGGCCTATCCGCAGGTCCCGCTGCTCCCTGCCGATCCGCATGGCCGCGCCCGGGTGCGCTCGCTCTGCGGCCTGATCGTCAGCGACACCCACCCGCTGCTGACGCCAAGGGTGGGCAAGTACCTCCGGGAGACCGCCGGCCTGGACGAGGCGGCCATGCGTGCCTGGCGCCTCCACTGGATCACCCGCTGCGTCACCGCCCTGGAGACCCGCCTGGCCCGCGACGCCGCCACCGGCGCCTTCTGCCACGGCGACCGCGTGACCCTGGCCGACATCTGCCTCGCCAGCCTGCTCTCGGTGGCCAAGACCATGGGCTTCCAGCCCACCGACGCGCCCACCGTCACCCGCATCGTCGAGGGTTGCGAGGCGCTCGAAGCGTTCCAGCGCGCGAGCCCGTCCCGTCAAGCCGGAGCGCCACAGTCCGTGCGAACCTGAGCCTGCGGCCTTGGTAGTGTCTCAGTTTGAAATCCGGCCCCGTTGACAAGCATCGCGCGGAATCCGGAACGCCGCTAAGGTGGCGGCATGTCTGATCTGGTCGAACCGCTGAGCGGCGAAACGTTTCTCATCGAGGTTGGCATCAGCGGCGTTTCGCTGGTCCCCAAGAGAGGGTGCCTATTCGCCGCCGTCCTGTCGGACGAACTCATAGATGTGTGGGTCCAGAAGGTGGTGGCCGAACTGTTGGCCGTGGCGCCGGAGATGAAGGCGGAACTTCGCAAGCTCAATGAGACGCCGCTTTTCGGTGACACCGATGCCTAAGGGACCCCAAGGCCAGAAGCGTCCCGCTGACGCCATCGGGCTTGCCGTCATGATCGGCAAGATCGCGACGGGCGAAGCCGAGGACAACGCCACGGCCCCAGACAAGGCCCATCACAGCCGGGGCGGCAAGAAGGGCGGCGCGGCCAGAGCGGCGGCTCTGACGCCGGAGCAGCGGTCGGAGATAGCGCGCAGGGCCGCAACGAAACGTTGGGGTAAAAGCGAGGGTTGACCGCGTAACTTTCTGCGTCCACATTTGAGCTTGAAAAAAGTTACGAAGGGATTCGGGATGGCCGCCATCATTCACGCCGATCCGCGGGTAAGCGACCGGCGACTCCGGCAATACTTCAATTCAACGCGGGACCAGTGGATCGAGGTTGTGAAGGCGGCGGTCGCGGCCCGCGCTCGCTGCACCGAGAACAATGCCCGCTCGGCGCCCGGCTACTACGCCTGGGACGCTGGTACCGTGCGTGCCCGGCAAATCTTCCGCCGCGAGGGTTGGGAGCGCGGCGACCACAATGGCATCGAGACTATCTGGAACAGCGACCTCAAGAAGATGATCGCCGTTGTGAACACGGACGCCGGCACGGCGGACGAGATGCGGTCGCCGCGCAATCGCACCCTCAAGGGGCCGGCCTCGGAGAAGGTGGCCGACCTCAACAACGAGGGCTTGCTGTTCAAGCGTTCGGAGATGGGGCCGCTGAGCGAGCTGCCCTATGCCCTCTGGTATCTCTGCATCTACGACGACGGCGGCAAGGTGCGAGCCGAACTTTCGCATCCCACCAAGTACAAGAGCGGCTATGTCGTCGAGTTCAGCGAGCGGATCTTCATCCTGCGTGACGGCGAATGGGAGAAGGTGATCATCGACACCCCGGCGGCCGACGATGCCGGGCAGGACTTCGAGATCGATGTCGTCCGCAAGTAAGTTCCATGTTCACGCCATCACGCTTCACGCTGGCGCGGGAGCGCCGACGACTCAGTAAGAAGGCGCTGGCCGAGGCCATCGGCGTCACGCCCCACACGGTGCTCAGGTACGAGAGCGGCGTCATCGTCCCGCCGGCTGAAACAGTGGAACGGACGGCGGAGGTGCTCAACTTCCCCGTCGAGTTTTTCTTTGAGCCCGATGTAGAACGGCTGCCGGAGGATGCGGCCAGCTTTAGGAGTATGAGCACCATTTCCGCCAAGGAGCGCACCGCCGCCCTGGCGGCGGGCTCGCTGGCGTACCTCCTGTCTGATTGGGTTGAGGAGCGGTTCGGGCTGCCAGCGCCGGACCTGATCGAGCTCGACGGTGACGATCCCTGTGTGGCCGCCCAATCCGTAAGGGAGGCTTGGGGGCTCGGTGCTCAACCGATCAAGAACATGGTGCATCTGCTTGAGGCGAAAGGCGTTCGCCTGTTCTCGATGGCCGAGAATACGATGACCGTGGACGCCTTTTCCGTGTGGCGCGGCGAACGCCCGTTCGTGTTTCTGAACACCATGAAATCGGCCGAGCGCAGCCGGTATGATGCCGGGCACGAGTTGGGCCACCTTGTCCTCCACAAGCATGGCGGCCCACACGGACGTGACGCCGAGGACGAGGCCGACGCGTTCTCGTCCGAGTTTTTGATGCCGCGCCAAGATGTTGAGGCTGTTCTCCCGCGCGTCCACACGCTGAACCAGATTATTGAGGCAAAGAAACGCTGGGGTGTATCTGTAATGGCGCTAATCGTGAGGCTTGGAAAGCTTCACATTATTACGGAGTGGCAGTACAGAAACTTCGTTATTCAGGCCACGGAACGAAAGTACCGAAAGTCTGAACCATACGGGTTGCCCAGGGAACTGTCGGTCGTATGGAAAAAAGTGCTCACGGCCTTGTGGTCAGAGCGGGTGACGAAGGAAGACATCTCCCGCGATCTTAGGCTCCCGCCGGAAGAACTGGAGAGTCTATTGTTCGGCTTGGCCGGGCTCCGGCCAGAAGAGGGCGCAATCCAACTTCGGCCACCGCTTCGCCTGATTTCCAACTGAACAGTATGCTTGACACACAAGCAAAAAGTTCAGATAAAAGGGGCATGAACAAACTGCCCCTCGCGAAGCGCGTCATGATCCTGAACTGCCTCTGCGAAGGTGTGTCGATGCGGTCGATCAGCCGCTTGGCGGACGTGTCCATCAACACTGTGACGAAACTGCTGGAAGACGCGGGCGAGACGTGCCTGGCGATGCACGACGAGCTGGTGCGCGGCGTGAAGGTGGAGCGGGTGCAGGCCGACGAAATCTGGTCATTTTGCTACGCCAAGCAGCGCAACCTCGCGAACGTCAAAGGCGACCCGGACTATGCTGGCGACGTGTGGACGTGGACCGCGCTCGACGCCGACACGAAGCTGATGGTCTCGTATTTCGTGGGCGACCGCTCCGGCCAGAGCGCGGGCATCTTCATGAACGACCTGCGCGACCGGATTAGCAGCGAACGCCTCCAGATCACCACGGACGGCCACACGGCCTATCTGCGGGCCGTGGACGACGCCTTCGGGCTCGACGCGGACTACGCCATGATCGACAAGATCTACAAGTCGGACACGAAGCTGGGGCAGGCCCGCTACAGCCCTCCCATCTGCACGGGGACCAAGAAGAAGGTGATCGAGGGCAACCCCGATCCGGCGCATATCTCAACGTCCTACGCCGAGCGCGCGAACCTCTCGATCCGGATGCAGAACCGCCGTTTCACGCGCCTAACCAACGCGTTCTCGAAGAAGCTTCAGAACCACATCCACGCCCTGGCGCTCTACTTCGCGTTCTATAACTTCGTCCGTATCCACAAGACGCTCCGCATGACGCCAGCCATGGCGGCGGGGATCACGGACAAGCTGTGGTCGCTGGAAGACATCGCCGAGCGGATCGAAGCGAAACGCCCGCAGCCCGGCAAGCGGGGGCCTTACAAGAAGCGGGCGGTGGCTGACCTAGGCTAGCAGGAGCCTAGGCCATCATAACAAAGGTGCCTGAGCCCACAGCTTTCGCACCTCTCCCGCCGCCTGCTCGACGGTTTACCGGGAGGTTGTGGTTATCCCCAACGCTCAAGCGTCACATGGGGTTTTCCGGAGGACAGCATAAGAAGCGGAATGAGCTTCATGCGGGACCTCCTTCTCCGCCGCTGGCCAAAATGGCTGGCGGACTTCCAAGGTAGCTGCCGGTGACCGGAAATTCAAACTGAGACACTACCGCGGCCTTTGCGGCGTTGCACAATGAGCCGCAAACCTCTATTTTCGCAGGTTCTCTCCCCCGCCCGAGGAATCCATGGCTCGCGTCACTGTCGAAGACTGCATCGAAAAGGTCCCCAACCGCTTCAACCTCGTGTTGCTCGCGGCGCATCGGGCGCGCGCCATCTCGGCAGGCGCTCAGATCCTGGTGGACCGTGACAACGACAAGAACCCGGTCGTCTCGCTGCGTGAGATCGCCGACGACGTGGTGGACGCCGAGGAGCTGCGCGAGACCCTGATCGGCACCCTGCAACGGGTGGACGAACGTTCGGAAGCCGAGGAAGAGGCCGAGACCCTGGCCCTGTTGGCCGACCCGACCCACATGCAGATGAGCGAGCTCGAACTGGTGCGCGCCCTGCAGAGCGACCGCGATGGCGGCCAGGAGGAGCGGTACTGAGCCCGGAAGGCGCAGACCCTCTGACCGCTCCGGCGGCGCCTCAACCCGCCGTCACGAAGACCGACGCCCCAAGTTCTGCGAAGCTGGCCGCCGCCAAGAGTTCGGCGGCGCGGCCGAAGATGCTTCGCCAGTTCGAGCTGATCGAGAAGGTCCGCTCCTACGACCCCACCGCCGACGAGGCGCTGCTGAACCGCGCCTATGTCTACGCCATGCGCATGCACGGGGCGCAGAAGCGCGCGTCGGGCGATCCCTACTTCGCCCACCCCATCGAGGTGGCGGGCATCCTCACCGACTACCGCCTCGACACCGCGACCATCGTCACCGCCCTGCTGCATGACGTGATCGAGGACACCCCGGTCACCCGCGCCGAGATCGACGAGCTGTTCGGCAAGGAAATCGGCGAGATGGTGGAGGGCGTGACCAAGCTCTCCAAGCTGGAGCTGTCCTCCGAACACCTGCGCCAGGCCGAGAACCTGCGGAAATTCATCCTGGCGATCAGTCGGGATGTGCGCGTGCTGATGGTCAAGTTGGCCGACCGGCTGCACAACATGCGCACGCTGCAGCACATCGCCAGCCCCGCCAAGCGCGAGCGGATCGCCCGCGAGACCCTGGACATCTACGCCCCGCTCGCCCGCTCCATCGGCGTCCACCGCATCACGACCGAGCTTGAGGAACTGGCCTTCGAGCACCTCAACCCGGTGGCCCGCGACGCCATCAACCGGCGCCTGGAGACCCTGCGTCACGAGCAGGGCGGGGCGGTCAGCCTGGTCAGCCAGGAAATCTCCGCGCGGCTCGACACCGCCGGCATCGCCGCCCGCGTCTTTGGACGCGAGAAGAACGCCTATTCGATCTGGCGCAAGCTGCAGCGCAAATCGATTGGATTTTCTCAGCTTTCCGACATCTACGCCTTCCGGGTGATCGTCGACACCGAGGAGGACTGCTATCGCGCGCTGGGCGTCATCCACCGCGCCTGGCCCTCGATCCCCGAGCGGTTCAAGGACTTCATCTCCACGCCCAAGCGCAACAACTACCGCTCGCTGCACACCACGGTGGTGGGGCCGCGCGGCATGCGCATCGAGATGCAGATCCGCACCGAGGCCATGGACAGGGTGGCGGAGGAGGGCGTCGCCGCCCACTGGCGCTACAAGGACAAGTCGTACGGCTTCGACCTGGAGCACCAGCAGGCGGCCGGCGGCCGCGACCCGCTGGTCAACCTGCGCCACTTGGTCCAGGTGCTGGAACACGGCGGCGACCCCGAAGAGCTGATGGAGCACGCCAAGCTCGAGATGTTCCTCGACCAGGCGTTCGTGTTCACGCCCAAGGGCCGGCTGGTCAGCCTGCCCACCGGCGCCATGCCGCTGGACTTCGCCTACGCGCTGCACACCGACATCGGCGACACCTGCATCGGGGTGAAGATCAACGGCGAACTCAAGCCGCTGCGCACCGTGCTGGCCAACGGCGACGTGGTGGAGGTGATCCGGGGCGGCAAGCCCGTGGTGCCGCCGGACTGGCGCTCGATCACGGTGACCGGCCGCGCGCGTTCCGCCATCCGCCGCCACATCCGCCAGACGGAAAAGGAAGAGTTCACCAGGCTCGGCCGCGCCACGGTGGACCAGACCTTCGCCGCCGCCGGCAAGTCGCGCAACGACCTCTCCCTACGTCCCGCCTTCGACCGCTTCGCCGTGGCCAGCGAGGACGAGCTGTTCGGCGCCGTGGGCCGCGGCCGCGTCTCGCCCGCCCAGGTGCTGGAGGTGCTGTTCCCGGGTCTGAAGGCCGAGGAGAAGAAGGCCGCCACCGCCCGCCATCGCATCGAGGACGGCCGGGCGGCGCGCCTCTATGTCCGGGGCGGCGGACTGACGGCCGGCGTCAGCATCCACTTCGACGACTGCTGCTCGCCGCTGCCCGGCGACCGCATCGTCGGCATCCAGGAAGAGGGCGGCAAGGGACTCACTGTCCACACCATCGATTGCGAACGCCTTGCCGCCTTCGAGGACCGCGAGGACCTCTGGCGCGACCTGCAATGGACGCCCGAGGCGGAGCGCAACGCCATCGCCCGCGCCAAGCTGATCGCCACCATCCGCAATTCGCCAGGTGTGCTGGGCCAGGTCTGCACCATCATCGGCGAGGCTGGCGGCAACATCGTCCAGCTGCGGATGCACCACCGCCAGGCCGATTTCTTCGACGTGGACATCGACGTGGACGTCAACGACGCCCGCCACCTGACCCACATCGCCGCCGCGTTGCGCGCCAACCCCAGCGTCGAGACGGTGGAGCGGCGCAAGGACTAAAGTTCAGTGCGACCGGAAGGCCGCCTCATCTTGGAATCGGCGGGACCGGAAGCGGGGGCCCGGCGGCCGCGCCGCAGATGCCGGGATCATTGGCCTCGGCGCGGCGCTCAAACCCATCCAACCCCGCCGCGCGACGGTCGGCCGTTGTGAGCTCGAAGCTTCTCTGGACGACTTGGCGATCTCCCTCATACAGGGTCGCCGTGACGCGCCGCGCGCGGGCGAAGCTGTCTATCAACTCGGGGTTGTTGCGGTCGTTGACGGAGCCCATGAAGCCCCCCGCCGCACCCGGCTTCAGGGGCAGCGTGGCGGGCTGCGCCGACCCATCGAAATCGAAGATCACCTTATAGCTGGTGGCTTGCGACTCCGATCCGGAAACGTAGAACGCGCGCACCCAGGTGGGCGCGCCGACGGGGCCTCGGCCGTAGTCCAGGCTAAGTTGAAAAAATGGACGGCTCGGTCCGGAGGACCATGAGACACGCGGCCCCCCGACGTTCGAGTAGCGGAGCTGGCCGCCGCCAGCGAGGTCCTCGGACAGCCGACAATCCGGCCGCGCCTGGCTCCCGGGAATCTGGGCTGCGCTGGGGAGAGAGAAAAAGAGGGCGGGGCCCACCAGCACGCCGACGGCAAGAGGGAAAACTCGCTTCGACACAGGCGCCTCCAGGGACGATGTACCTGCCAATTCGATTTCGGTCGCGTCACGGTAGTATGAAAGCTGCACGCAACTTACGCAAATCGTGTTCGTCTTAGTTCGCCGACGCCGCCTCAGCCCGCGCCTTCGCCTGTGCGGACACCCCGACGATGGCGTCGCGGGTCTCCTGGATCAGCCGCGCGGCGATGGCGTCGGTCTGGATCGCGCGCCAGTAGGCCGACAGCTTTGGCAGCGCCGCCAGGGGATCGGGCGTTCCGAACACGGTGGGAATCCACTCCACCGCCAGCACCAGCTGCGGGGCGATGGCGCCGTCTGCCTGGGTGAGCGCTGAGCCCACCGCGAAGCCGTCCTCGCCGATGTATTCCTCCAAATAACCGAGGGCCTCAGCGACCTTGCCCGCTGCGGCCTCCACCTTCGCCGGCTCCCAATGCCGTCGCGAGCGGGCCGAGAGGTCGAACAGCGGAACCATGGCCATCACCACGTAGAAGTCGCAGATCCGGCTCAGGAGCCGCATCCGCGCGCGGTCGAACGGGTCGGCCGGCCGTAGCGGAGGTTCTGGAAAGGCGTCCTCCAGGTATTCGCAGATCACCTCGGACTCGGGGAGCGCGCGGCCATCGTCCAGCACCAGCGTCGGCACCCGGCCGATGGGATTGATCTTCAGGTAGTCGCCCTTGGCCTCCGTCGAGGCGTGGAAGCCCGGCGGCTCGATGATCTCGACATCCAGCCCCTTGGCGTAGATCGACAGCCGCACCCGCGTCGGGAACGGCGAGGCGTAGGTCTGGTAGAGCTTCATGCGGCGCGGCCCCCGGGCTCGAAGTTTGAGCCCGGTCAGCGGAGGCCGTCAGGCCGTGTGCGTCAAGCCACCAGCTTCTGGCGCTTCTCGGCGTGCCAGTCGGCGATGATGCGGTTGATGATGTAGGGCGGCGCCCAGCCGAAGTCGCTCTCGTCGTCCAGTTCCTCGTCCAGGAACAGCGGCGTGAACACCTTGTAGTTCTGCTCGATGATCGCCTCGCAGAACGAGCGCAGCAGGTCGGGATCGGCCAGGCGGCGCCCGATCCCCTCGTCGCGCACGTCGACCCGCTGGCCGGCGCCCACCGGCAGCCAGATCATCGGGTAGGGCTGCTCGTCGACCACGCCGCGCAACTTCTGGCCGCCGGAGAAATGCAGCGGCAGGGGCTCGTCGGCGGTGACGTAGGAGCTGGTCAGGAGGAAGGCCAGGTCGGCGGACAGGATCAGCCGGCGCGGGCTCGCCCAGCTGCTCAGGCGGAAGCCAGTGTCGATGGAGGGCCCGACGAAGTCGCGGATCAGGTCCTGGCGGCCCTTGCCGCTGTACCATTGGTCGCGCATCTCGGCCTGCAGCATGATGGCGTCATCGGCGGCGTCGGAGCGGAACTGCAGGTCGCCGCGCCGGAAGAACACCTCGGCGTTGGGGGCTGGGAACAGGGCGATCCAGGCGGTCGACTTGACGTCGAGGTCTTCCGACAGGGTGGCCAGGTCGCAGCGATAGGCGCTGAGCGCCGACAGCCAGACGTGGATCGCCTCCACTGCCTGGGCGCGGGTCACCAGGTCGCAGGTGTAGAGCAGCTCGTCGCCGTTGCTCTTCCAGAACTCCGGCGCGGCCACGTAGGCGTTGCTGCGCTGGCGGAACGACCGGTACTGGCCGTGGATGATCTGGTCGAAGTCGCGGTAGAAGTTAAGCAGGGCCGGCAGCCACTCCTGGCGGGATTGCTTGAACGCCGTGGAGCCCACCAGGTCGACGCTGAGGAACAGCCGCAGGCGCGGCTTCAGACCTTCGGGAAGGTCTGGAGGAAATGCCTTCCTCTGGTTCGTCGGCCTGACGTTCGCTGACACGGGCGATTCTCACCTTGGGGGCGTCGGCTGACGTTCGGTCGGCCGTCGAGCGCCGAACTCGTCCGAAAGCGCCCCAACCACGCCTGCGTCCGAACCCGACAGGCCCACGTATAAGACCGCCCTCCCTCCGCGGAGTTAAGGAGCGAGGTTAAATTGGCGTTACCCTAAAAGATCGGCTGAGGGGTCCCCAGAGGACCAGGATGATGGCGCCGGCGACCCCCGCGGCGGCGGCGTGCAGCAGCCAGAAATCGGGTGCGCTCAGGCGCTCGTAGAACTGGCCGACCCAGCCGACCAGCAGGGACCCGGCGAACACCGACAGAAAATAGATGCCGATCATCAACGAATTGATCGCCGGCGGCGCGGTGCGGGAAAACAGCGCCATGCCGATCGGATAGACGAACAGATAGGCCGTCTGCACGATCAGGTGGAACCCCAGCACCCAGACCAGCGGGACCTTGGCCGCGCCGCTCGTCCAGCAGGCCAGCGCCAGCAGGGCGTAGGCGATCACCGCCAGGCCGCAGCCGATGGCCATCTTGCCCAGCGCCGACGGCTCGCGCCCGCGTCGCGCCTGGGCGGTCCACAGGCCGATCAGCACCGGGGCCATGGCGATGCCGACGATGGCGCTGGCCGACTGCAGCCAGGTCACCGGCAGGGTCAGCGGCCCGATCTGGCGATCAAGATGCGTCCTGGCCCACAGCATGTAGGCGTTCAGCACCTCGCCGTTGGCGATCCAGAACAGCGCCACCACCACCAGCAGGACGCCCATGCCGGCCAGCGCGGGAATATCGTCGCGGGTCAACCGCGCGGCCTTGGCTCGGGCTTCGCCTTTCGGCGGCAAGGTGTCGGGCGGCAGCCACCGATAGCCCGCCAGGTAGATGCCAAGGCTGACCAGCATGCCGACGCCCGCCGCGCCGAATCCCCAGTGCCAGCCCACCACCTCGCCCAGCGTCCCGCAGATCAAGGGCGCGGTGAACACCCCCACATTGGCCGCCATGTAGAAGAGTTGGAAGGCGTCGGCGCGCCTGCGGTCCGCACCACGGTAGAGGTTGCCGACCTGGGCGGAGATGTTGCCCTTCAAGAGGCCGCAGCCGAGGATCAGCAGGGTGAGCGCCAGGAGGAACGGCCCCTCGAGCGCCATCAGGAAGTGGCCGGCGGCCATCATCACCCCGCCCACCAGCACCGCGCGCTTCTGGCCCAGCACCAGGTCACCGATCATGCCGCCGAACACCGGGGTCAGCGAGCAGAGCCCGGCGTAGAGGCCGAATATCTCCGAACTCACCGCCTGGCGGCTCATGGGGCCGAAGACGTGCTCCAGTCCGGCCCGGAAGGCCGCGAACCCCGCCACGTGCTCCACATGCCCAGGGTTGAGCAATTGGCTGGTCATGTAGAGCACCAGCAGGGCCTGCATCCCGTAGAACGAGAAGCGCTCGAAGGCCTCCATGAACGACAGATAGGCGAGGCCCGCCGGATGGCCGAAAAACCCGCGCTCCGCCGGCGGGTCGTCGCCGGGCAGGGCTGAATTCGCGGGCAGGGCAGGGTCGGCGGCAAGGGCCATGGGGAAGGTTTTCAGGCCGCGCCGGTCGAGGCAAGCGGCGATCTCAGCGTGGCGGGGCTGGCTCGAACAGCGACAGGGTTTGGCCCTTGAAGACCCTCGCCCAGGGCCCGCCCGGCGGCGTATCGGGGCCCAGGACGACCACAGCCCGCGCGCTCGCCAGCATTTCCGGCCGCGTCTTGCCGGGCGGCCCGAACAGGACCCAAGGCCGGGCGTCCAGGCGCAGGAACGCGAGATCGGCGTCGTTCACGTCGGTCGCCAGCAGGATGACGCCGGCCGGCGCCGGCGGCAGCGTCGCGCTCACGGTGCGCAGGTCCTCGTCCAGCTTGGCGAGCATCTGGACGCGGGGACCGAGCCAAACATGGTCGAGATGGGTCGAGAGGCCGGCCAGCGCCAGCGTCAGGGCCAGGCCCACCGGGATCGGTCGCGCCTTCAGAGCGAGCGCGACAGCGGCCGCCGCCGTCGCCAGGACCGCCATCGCGCGATAGGGCGTCGCCCGCCCGAGCGGCGCGCGGACCGGATCGGTGTGGAAGAAGGCCGTGAGCGCGCTGGAGTCCCAGGGGAACAGGACGATGCCGGCGTGGAAGCTCGCCAGCAGACCCGCAAGACCCGCCAGCATGACGCCGGCGCAGGCCCAGGCCGTTCCCCGTCCAAAGGTCTGGGTCAGGGCCGGCGCCGCGGAAAGCCAGATCAGCGGGACATAGCACTCGAAATAGCGGCCCCAGAGCAACGCGTTCGAGGCTGGATCCCACGCCATCTTCACCGAAAAGACCGTGACCATGGCGAGCGTCGCCGCCAGCGACAGCAGCAGCAGGAGGAAGATGAAATCTCGCCCCTCCGCCACGAAGCCGTCTCGCCGCGCCCGCCAACGGGCGGCAAGCTCGCTCAGCCCGATGACGGCCGGCGCTCCGGCCAGCACGGCGGCGGAGGAGACCATGGCGCCCATCGCCAGCAGGGCCACGCGCAGGGCGTGCGGCGGCGTCCCGAAGGCCAGGGCGGCGCCGTAGAACTCGCCGACGAAGAACGCCCAGGGGCGGTTCATCGGCTCCTCCGCCGCCCACTGGATCAGGTTTCCGAGGCCGTAGAACATCGCCGCGAACAGCAGCGCCCTCACCGGCAGGCGCCGCCAATCACCCTGGAGCAGAGCGTCTAGCACCGCCAGCACGCCCAGCGCGGCGACCACGGCGATCCCGTTCGGCTTCACCAGCACCAGCGCCGCCGCCAATCCGCCGGCCGCGAGCGCGTGGAAGATCGGGCGTCTGCGATACCAGCGCCCGGTGACGGCGCAGAGCACGGCGAGCACGCCGACGAACAGGCCCTCCGGCAGGTCCGAGAACGCGAACCGGTAGTAGGGGAAGCCAAAGGCGATCAGAGCCGAGCCGACTTGCGCGGTCCGCCGAAGGCCTTTCGCGCCCGTTCGCCACAGAAGCGCCAGCCCTGCCAGATAGGCGGCGGCGTTCACCAGGCGGTCGCCAACGATCATCGGGGCGCCGATCCGGTCGACCGCACGGATCACGCTCAGGTGCAGGCCGTTGATGACCTGCGCCACCGCAGGATCGGCCGCCACCACACCGTCGGGATAGAGCGCGCGGATCAGATAGGCGGCTTCGTCGCCGGAGAAGATCGGCAGCGGCATCAACAGGCGGCTCGCATAGAAGCCGATGACCGCCAGCACCGCAGCCGTGGCGGCCCCAAGCCAGATACGATGCAAATACAATGACATGTCCGGGATTTTTATCCCGCGCCGGGTTCCAGATGGGCAAGCACGAATTGCACTCCGCGCACCGCGCCGTCGCCGTAGGTCAGGCCCAGGATCGTGGTGTGCGAGGCCCCGGCGACCGCCTCGAAGGTCCCGGCCCTGGAGGCCTGTTCGGGAACCCGGCGCGGATCGCCTGGCCGGTCGCCTTCCCCGCGATCCGCCACGATCACCGCCACCGGCCACCTGGGATCGTAAGGGGCGACGGCCTTGGCCTCGGCGGCGCTGCGAGGCCAGTTCTCGACCTCCTCGTAGGCCGTGCGGGCGTGGCGGCCGGAGACATAGGCGTGGCGCTTTTCCGCGCTGCCCTGCGGCGGCAGGCCGATGCGGTCGCCAGCGGTCCAATAGAGCGCCCGCGTGGTCCCCAGCGTCGCCGAGACCGCCGCCACCCGGCTGATGCCGGTAAAGGCGCCCAGGAATTTCTGCGTTCCAGGGCTGTCGATCTGTTCGGGCGTGGTCGCCTCGATCAGCACCAGGCCCGCCACCTTGTCCGGATTGCGCGCGGCGAACAGGCGAGTGTGAAGGCCCGCCATGGAATGGCCCATCAGGATGAAGGGCCCACGTTCCCCCGATGCAGCGATCAGCTTTTCCAGGTCGCTGACGATGGCCTCGCTGTCCCTGGGCTTCGGCCCGGGATCGGACCAGCCCATGCCTGCGCGGTCGTAGGCGCAGGAGCGGATGCCCTTGGCGGTCAGCTTTTCCTGGATCGCCGCGAAATCGGCGGCCAGGCCAAAGGCGCCGGCCTCCATCCAGACGGTCGGCTTGCCGCCCGCCGGCGGCCCAGCGCAGACCAGCCGCATCTTGCGTCCGCCGATATCCACATAGCGGCCGCTGGGCGTGAACGGCCCGGCCATCGCCACCATCGCCGCTCCGGCGGCGATCCACACGGCGATGACGACAAGGGTCCCAAGCAGCATCCGAGCCAGTATCCTGCGCATGCCGTCACCTAAGGGCGCGCCGTACTCTCGCGCAACAGCCGACCTCTTTCGCGACCGCGATATCTTTCGAGAGCCCCTAAAGCGGGTTATCTGGGGCCCATGAACACCGAACAGGTCCTCGACGAATTCCGCGGCGCCGGCGCTCTGCGCGAAGGCCACTTCATCCTGGCGTCCGGGCGCCATTCGCCGATGTTCCTGCAGAAGAACCTGGTCTTCCAGTTTCCGGAGCGCACCGCGCGGCTCTGCAAGGCTCTGGCCGAGAAGATCGAGACGCAGTTCGGCAAGCCCGATGTGATTGTCTCGCCGGCGGTGGGCGCGATCATCCCAGGATACGAGACCGCCCGCTGGCTGGGCGTGCCGGCGCTCTATGTGGAGCGCGAGGATGGCGAGTTCCGCCTGCGCCGCGCCTTCAAGATCGCCCCCGGCGCCAAGGTCGTGGTCATCGAGGACGTGATCACCACCGGCGGCTCGTTTCGCGAGGCGACCCTGCCCATCGAGGCGGCGGGCGGCGTGGTGGTCTGCTGCGCCTGCATCGTCGACCGCTCCGGCGGCAAGGCGCAGGTAGGCTATCCGCTCGTCGCGTTGGCCACCCTCGACGTCCCGTCCTATCCCGCCGACGACATTCCCGCCGACCTCGCCGCCATTCCCGCCGAAGAGCCGGGGAGCAAGAGGCTGCGCGCATGAGCAAGCTGCGCCTGGGGGTCAACATCGACCATGTGGCCACCGTGCGGAACGCGCGCGGGGAGGGCTATCCAGACCCCGTGCGCGCCGCCGAGATGGCGCTGGCCGCCGGCGCCGACGGCATCACCGCCCATCTGCGCGAGGACCGCCGCCACATCTCCGATGCCGACATCGACGCGCTCGCGGTCATCACCAAGCGCCGCGGCCGGCCGCTCAACTTCGAGATGGCGGTGACGCCGGAGATGGAAGCCATCGCGCTCGCCCACCTGCCGCACGCCGCCTGCCTGGTGCCGGAACGCCGCGAGGAAGTCACCACCGAGGGCGGCCTCGACGTCGCCGGCGGCCACAACACCATCGCGCCGGTGGCGCAGGCGCTCCGCGCCGCCGGCATCCGCGTCTCCTGCTTCATCGACCCGGACGTGACCCAAGTGGCCGCCAGTGCCGCGGCCGGCGCCCAGGTGGTCGAACTGCACACCGGCGCCTACTGCCAGGCGGTGCGCGAACGCTCGCCGGACGCGCAACGCCTGCTCGACAGGCTGAAGGCCGCCGCCGCCGAGGCCGTTCGTCTGGGCCTGGAGGTCCACGCCGGCCACGGCATCGATTACGAGACGGTCAAGCCCATCGCCGCGATCCCGGATTTCGCCGAGCTCAACATCGGCCACTTCCTGATCGGCGAGGCGATCTTCATCGGCCTGGGCCCGGCGATCCAGCGGATGCGCGCGCTGATGGATGAAGCCCGAGCCACCAAAGCCGCATGATCATCGGCCTGGGCTCCGACCTTTCCGACATCCGCCGGATCGAAAAGACCCTGGAGCGTCACGGCGAGCGCTTCACTCACCGCATCTTCACCGAGCTCGAGCGCAGCCGTTCCGAACGCAAGGCCGACCGCGCCGCTTCCTACGCCAAGCGCTTCGCCGCCAAGGAGGCCTGCGCCAAGGCGCTGGGCACCGGCATGCGCCGCGGTGTCTTCTGGCGCGACATGGGGGTCGTGAACCTGCGCTCCGGCCAGCCGACGATGCAACTGACCGGCGGCGCCCACGCCCGCCTGCTGGAGATCATGCCGCCGGGCCATCGCCCCGCGATCCACCTCTCCCTCACCGACGACCACCCCTATGCCCAGGCCTTCGTGATCATCGAGGCGGTGCCGGAGTAGGGCGGACGCGCGGCTGTCCGGACAACTTCGCGCGGGCACAAACCTTGCTCCGGGGCGGGCATCCGCGTAGCAACGGCCCGTTCCGCGACGGCGGGCCACCTCAAGGGCTATCCATGACTGAGACCACCCAGGCTCCCGCGCCTCCCGAGAAATCCGGCGCGATGGCCGAGATCGTCGAGATCGTAAAGACGATCGTCTACGCCCTGCTGATCGCGCTGTTCCTGCGCGTGCTGTTCTTCCAGCCCTACACGATCCCGTCGGCCTCGATGGAGCCCAACCTCTACGAGGGCGACTACATCATCGTGTCCAAGTGGACCTACGGCTATTCGAAGTACTCGATCCCGTTTGCGCCGCCGCTGTTCTCCGGCCGTATCATGGAGCAGAAGGCGCACCGCGGCGACATCGTGGTCTTCGCACTGCCGCACGACCCGCACGTGGACTACATCAAGCGGATCATCGGCCTGCCGGGCGACCGCATCCAGATGAAGCAGGGCCTGCTCTACCTGAACGGCGTGCAGGTGCCCCGCGTGAACAAGGGCACGGTCCACGGCGACGACAGTGACGGCTATCGGCTGATCACCCGCTATCAGGAGACGCTTCCGGGCGGAAAGACCTATCTCACCAACGACTACGGCCCCGACGGCGACCTCGACAACACCCAGGAGTTCCTGGTGCCCGAGGGCCACTATTTCATGATGGGCGACAACCGCGACAACTCCTCCGACAGCCGGGTCCCGCCCGAGGCCGATGGGGTGGGCTATGTCCCGGCGGAGAACCTGGAAGGCAAGGCGCAGATCATCCTGCTGTCCTGGTCGAAGGGCGCCTCGATCTTCAAGCCGTGGACCTGGTTCCTGAACCTGCAGCCCAGTCGGTTCTTCAACCTGCTGCACTGATGAACACGCGGATCGCGGCGATCGCTGAGCTGGAGCGCCGCATCGGTCACAGCTTCGCTGACCGCACCCTGTTGGAGCGCGCGCTGACCCACGGCAGCGTCTCCAAGGGCTCGGCCAAGATCGGCAACAACGAGCGGCTGGAGTTCCTGGGCGACCGGGTGCTGAACCTGGCGGTGGCCGAACAGCTCATGCGCCTGCGCCCGGAGGCCAGCGAGGGCGCGCTCTCCAAGCTGATGAACCAGCTTGTGAACTACCGCGCCTGCGCCGACGCCGCCCGCCGCGCCGGCCTGCGCGACGCGCTCCGCGTCGACGCCAGCGCCACGAAGATCGGCGCGCGCGACAACGACCGCGTGCTGGGCGACGCCTGCGAGGCCTTGATCGCCGCCCTCTATCTCGACGCCGGTTTCGACGCCGCCCGCGCTTTCATCCTGGCCTTCTGGGCCGACCTTCTCGATCACCTTGACGCGCCAACAAAGGATCCCAAGACCATGTTGCAGGAATGGGCCATGGCGCGCGGCCTGCCGCTCCCGGACTACCGGGTGATCAAGCAGGAGGGTTCGGCCCACGAGCCGGTCTTCACCATCGAGGTGGGCCTGCCGGGCCTCGAGCCCATGACCGCCGTCGCCGGCTCCAAGCGCGAGGCCGAACGCCTGGCCGCCGACGCCATGCTGACCCGCCACGCGGGCGCCGACATCGAGAAATCCGCCCTATGACCCGCGCCGGCTTCGCCGCCATCATCGGCGCCCCCAATGCGGGGAAGTCGACCCTGACCAACCGCCTCGTCGGGGCCAAGGTCTCCATCGTCACGCAAAAGGTTCAGACCACGCGCTTTCCGGTGCGCGGCGTCGCCATGGCCGGCGAGGCCCAGATCGTGCTGGTGGATACGCCCGGCATCTTCCAGCCGCGCAGGCGCCTGGACCGCGCCATGATCCGCGCCGCCTGGGGCGGGGCGCAGGACGCCGACGTCATCGTCCACCTGGTGGACAGCCAGGCCGAGCTCAACGCCGAGGAGCCGGGCGCCAAGGCCGCCGACAAGCGCGCCGCGGTCGATGTGGAATCCATCGTCGAGGGCCTGAAGGCGGCCGGTAAGACCGCCATCCTGGCGCTCAACAAGATCGACGGCATGAAGCGCGAGACCCTTCTGGCGCTGTCGAAAAGGCTTTTCGATACAGGTGTCTACACGGAAGTCTTCATGATCTCCGCCGCCGACGGCAACGGCGTCGACGACCTGAAAAGCCGCTTGGCCGAGCTGATGAAGGAAGGCCCCTGGTTCTATCCGGCCGAACAGACCGCCGACATCCCCGCCCGACTGTTGGCCGCCGAGATCACCCGCGAAAAGCTCTACCTGCGCGTCCACGAGGAGCTGCCCTACGCTGCCGCCGTGGAGACCACCGCCTTCGAGGAGCGCAAGGACGGCTCGGCCCGCATCGAGCAGACCATCTATGTGGAACGCGAAAGCCAGCGCCCGATCATCCTGGGCAAGGGCGGCCAGACCCTGAAGTGGATCGGGCAGAAAGCGCGCGAGGAACTGATCGAGCTCCTCGATCGCCCGGTTCACCTCTTCCTGCACGTCAAGGTCGACGAACGCTGGGCCGACAAGCGTGAGTTCTACGGCGACGTGGGGCTCGATTTCGACGCTTGAAGAGATGCGTCCACGAAGGCGCCCGCTGTCTGGACCTCAGCGGCTCGACACGTAGATCGGCGCCAGAACCCAGCGGGGATCGCTGAGCCCCGACAGCCGCGCGATCAGCCGCGTCATCGGGAATCCGAGTTGGGCGACCATGACGCCGGAAAGGCCGCCGAACGCCTTGATGAGGGCCTGGGCCATCAGCGCATGGCGGCCGGGCGCGAACCGCTGGGCGGCTTCCAGCCCAAAGGCCAGCGCCATGACCAGCATCGTGGCGGCGACCGCGCGGCGTCCGGCGGCCCGGGAAACCAGCAGGCCCAGGACCAGATAGGCGCCGAAGCGCTCCACATCGGCGTTCGCCAGATGGGGCCGTAGACCGATGGGGCACAAGGTCACGAACCCCACTGCGGCCATGCCCAGCAGGGCGCCGCCGACGGTGATGGCGGAGGGTTTCGCCCGCCGGCGATCGGGCCAGGCACGGGATCTGGGGGACGTCATCGGCTTCTGCTCGCGCTGTTCCGTGAAGCCGTACGCGGCAGAGCTTAAGGCCCGGTTCCGACGGCGCGATTTTTGCCGCCTCCATTGCTGCGGCAATGGGTGAGATAGCTGTGCTAGCTAAGGCGCGATGGAATTCGAAGACGACGCCTTTGTGCTCTCGGCCCGCGCCTTCGGCGAGTCCGGGGCCATCGTCGAGCTGCTGACCGCCCGCCATGGCAAGTACGCCGCCCATGTGGCCGGTGGCGCGTCGCGCAAGATGAAGCCGTTCCTGCAGGCCGGCGCCCAGGTGCTGATCCGCTACCGCGCGCGGGTCTCCGATCAGTTGGGCGCCGCGGCCTTGGAGCCGGTGGGCGAGTGGCCGTCCGCCCTGTTCGATGACGCCCTGGCGCTGGCCGGCCTCTCCGCCGCCGCCGCCGTCGCCGCCGGGGCGCTCCCGGAGCGCGAGCCACATCCGGGCGCCTACCTGGCCTTCGAGGCGCTCAGCCGGGCGCTTAGCCTCACCGAGCTCTGGCCCGCCGTCTTCGTACGCTTCGAGGCGGGCTTGTTGCAGGAGCTAGGGTTCGGCCTCGACCTCTCCAAATGCGCCGCCACCGGGGTCACCGACGACCTGGTCTATGTCAGCCCCAAGACCGGCCGGGCCGTCTCCCGCGCCGCCGGCGAGCCCTATCGCGAGCGGATGCTGACACTGCCGCCCTTCCTGCTCTCCAGCCAGTCGCGCCTCGAAGCCGGCGACGTGGGCGCGGGCCTGACGCTCACCGCCCACTTCCTGGAACAGTTCATCTTCAACCCGATCAACCGCCCCTTGCCGCCGGCCCGCCTTTGGCTGGTCGACCGCCTGAGCGACGCGGGACGTCTTTAGCGACGATCGCCCCGGCCGCCTTGATGAACGGATCGACCACCGCCTGCCGGTCGGCGGCGAAGATCTCGTCGGACCGGGCGGCGAGCGTGCTTGAAAGGTTTCCTTCCGCCAACACGGCCAGCCGGAAGTCGCCCGGCGCGGTCAGGGGCGCTTCGCCCTGCGCCTTGTCGGGCAATGGCGCGGTCTCCGCCGTCGTGCAGGCGAACACGCCGGTGAGCGAGCGGATGCAGTACTCCCGCTCCAGGAAGCCCGCGAGCGTCCAGCGATAGCGGTCGTTGTCGCTGTTGGCGCCACTCGCCGCCGGCCGCACCTGGGCCACAGAGACGTTCACGAACAGCACGCGGCGCACCACCATCTCCTCGCGCCGTCCGGCCTTCACGAGGGTGAGCGGCAGGTCGAGGGTGGCGGCTGTCGTCGTGTGGTTGGCGCGCGCCACCACCAGCACATCGGCCGGCGGCGAGGCGGGTGGCGGCGTGTCGACCTGCATCATTGCAGCGCCGCGAGCTTCGCCGCGGCCTCGGGATCGGTTGGCAGGGCGAACCGGATCGGAATGTTGACGCGAGCGCCTGCCACCGGCGCCTGCATTCGGAACAGGGGGGCCATTTCGAGCGTGGCCTCGCGGAATTCCTCGCGCAGCGCCAGCGGTGGGCCGAAGCCCATGAAGTCCGAAGCCTTGCATCCGACCATCCTACCGTCCGGGCCGACGTCGCACGACAGGACCACCATTCCTTCGAAGTTCTGCTTCACCGCCTCGGCCGGATAGAACCGGGCCAGGTCCGCGCCGGTGGGCTTGTCGAGCCAGACAACCGGCGTGGCGCTGGCTTGAGCCGCCGCTTCCGAAGCTCCGCCGGCTGGAGGCGCGGGTGGCATCCAGCGGACCGGGATTTGGATCATCATCGGGTTGGTGACGATGGGCGAGGCCGCGGCGGACGGGGCGTAGCTCATCGGAGCAAGACGCGGCGTGGGCGTGGCCGTCTTGCGGACGGGCTTGGTCGCCGGAGCGGCGTCGCTCGGGGAGGCGGCCGGCGTCGGGCTGGCGGGCTCCGCCGACCAGGCCAGGCCGCCCGCGCCGACCGCGAAGCCAAGGGCGACCGCGACGCCCGCGAGACGCATGGAGGGTTCGGGCGGCGAAGACTTCAGCATGGCGATCCGCGCCTTCAGGGGGTGCTCCGACCGTGCCGGCCAGTGGCAGCCGAACGGCAGGGGCTGCGCCACGAGCTGGGACTTGAGCAGCAGTTCGGCGTAGGCCCGCCGCTGCGTCGGGAACCGGCCGATCACGCTGGCGTCGCAGGCCAGCTCCTGGTCCACCCGCAGTCGCCGCGCCGCCACATGGACCAGCGGGTTGAACCAGCAGGCGCACTGGATAAGGCAGGCGATGGCGTTGATCAGGGCGTCGCCCGCCGCGAGGTGCGCGGACTCATGCGCCAGGATCAGGGCCTGCTCGCCCTTCGCGTAGCGGGTGTCGAAATCGGCCGGGGCGACGACCCGGGGTCGCCAGACGCCGACCACGGCTGGGCCGACGCCCGCCCGCTCGGCGCGGAACAGCCCGCGTTCGGGAAGCGGGGTGAGCCGGCCGAGCGAGGCCACGAACCGCGCCTGTCGCCGCGCCAGCAGGCCTACGGCCAGCAGCCCACCGGCGATCCAGGCGGCCAGCAGGATCTCCGCGACGCCTGGGCCCGCATGGGGCGCGGCCGCCTGGACGACGAAGGTGTCGGCCATGGCCTCGGCCTGCAATACGATCGGCGCCATCACGCCGGCGGTCAGCGCGGTATGCGGCAGCAGCGCCGCCACCGCCGCCGCCAGCGGCGCGAGCCACAGGGCATAGGCCGCCCGCGCTCCGAACCTTGGCCGCGCCAACCCGCGGACCGCCAGCACCAGCAACACCGCGACGCCCGCCGCCAGGTTGGCCTTCAACAGGCCGATCAGGATCGCCGCGATCACGGCTCGAACCCCTCGATTAGCTTCTTCAGCTCGGCGATGTCTTCCGCCGTGAGCGCGCCCTTTTCGGAGAAGTGGCTGACCAGCGGGGCCAGCCGGCCATCGAACAGCCGGTCAAGCAGGCCCTGACTCTCAGCCCCCACATAGTCGGCGCGCGCCACCAGCGGCCGATAGAGGTAGCGGCGCCCATCCCGCGTGGCGGCGAGCGCGTGCTTCTTGAGTAGGCGGTTGATCAGGGTCTTCACCGTCGCCTCGGTCCAACCCTGCGGGCCGGCGACCTCGGCGGAGATCTCCTCGGCGGCCAGCGGGTTCTTCCGCCACACCGCCTCCATCACCAGACTTTCCGCCGCGCTGATCTTCATGACGTTTACGCTCGTAATCGTTGCCTATCGATTACATCGGTAAACGTTCGTGTCAATTCTCTATTTTGCTCGTCATTCCCGGCCTTGTGCCGGGAACCCATAGACGCCGACGCTGCAGGAAAATTCCGAGCGACGGCGTCTATGGATGGCCGGGACGAGCCCGACCATGACGAGTTGAAATATTGATGGAAATCGCGCCGAGCCATAGGGACGGTCAGCGGAAATTTCCGTTAGGGTGCCGCGGAACACGTTGCTCCCGATTCCCCGAAAAATCCCCATGTCCGACACCACCACCGCCCCGCCGCCCGGCGACCGGATCATCGACGAGCCGCTGAGCGAGGCGCTCAGCCGCCGCTACCTCGCCTATGCGCTCAGCGTCATCACCGACCGGGCGCTGCCCGACGTGCGCGATGGGCTGAAGCCCGTGCAACGCCGGGTGCTCTACGCCATGCGCGAGATGCGGCTGAACCCCGACGCCGCCGCCCGCAAGTGCGCCAAGGTGGTGGGCGAGGTGATGGGCGGCTATCACCCGCACGGCGACCAGTCGATCTACGACACCCTCGTCCGCATGGCCCAGGACTTCGCCCAACGCTATCCGCTGGTGGACGGGCAGGGCAACTTCGGCAACATCGATGGCGATAACCCCGCCGCCATGCGCTACACCGAGGCCAAGCTGACGGCCGCGGCCACCCTGCTGCTGGACGGCATCGACGAGGACGCCGTCGACTTCAAGCCGACCTACGACGGCCAGGACGAAGAGCCCGTCGTCCTGCCTACCGGTTTCCCCAACCTGCTGGCCAATGGCTCGACCGGCATCGCCGTCGGCATGGCGACCAGCATTCCGTCGCACAACGCCGGCGAGTTGATCGACGCCTGCCTGGCCCTGCTGACCCATCCGGACGCCTCCATCGCCGACCTGATGGTCCACGTCAAAGGCCCCGACTTCCCCACCGGCGGGGTGATCGTCGAACCGGCCCGATCCCTGCTGGAGACCTATGAGACCGGCCGCGGCGGCGTGCGCCTGCGCGCCTTCTGGGAGAAGGAGGAGACCGGCCGCGGGACCTACCAGATCGTCGTCATCCAGATTCCCTATCAGGTGAAGAAGGCCGACCTGGTCGAACAGATCGCCCAACTCATCGAGGACAAGAAGGCGCCGCTCCTAGGCGACGTCCGCGACGAGAGCGCCGAGGACGTGCGCCTGGTCCTCGAGCCCAAGTCCCGCAACGTCGAGCCGGAAGTCCTGATGGAGAGCCTCTTCAAGCTCTCCGACCTGGAGAACCGTTTCAGCGTCAATCTCAACGTGCTCGACGCCCGCGGCACGCCCGGCGTCATGGGCCTTAAAACAGTCCTGGAGGCCTTCCTCGACCATCGGCGCGAGGTGCTGGTCCGCCGCGCCCGCCACCGCCTGGCGAAGATCGAGGCCCGCCTGCACATCCTGGACGGCCTGCTGATCGCCTACCTCAACCTGGACGAGGTGATCCGCATCGTCCGCTACGAGGAAGACCCCAAGGCCAAGCTGATCGAGGCCTTCGAGCTTTCGGAACTTCAGGCCGACGCCATCCTCAACACCCGCCTGCGCCAGCTCGCGCGGCTGGAAGAGATGGAGCTGCGCCGCGAACACGCCGACCTCACCGAGGAACGCGACGGCATCGTCGGCATGCTGGCCTCCGACAAGGCCCAGTGGCAGCTGGTAGGCGCGGGCCTGCGGCAGGTGAAGGCGGCGCTCGGCGACCAGCTCAACGCCCGGCGCTCGATCTTCGCCGACGCGCCGGAAGTCGACGCCGAGGCCGCCATCGAGGCGATGATCGTGCGCGAGCCGATCACCGTGATCCTCTCCGATCGCGGCTGGATCCGCGCCGCCAAGGGCCGCGTGGACGACCCCTCGGAACTGAAGTTCAAGGAGGGCGACAAGCTCGCCTTCCTGGTCCCGGCGGAGACGACCGACAAGCTCCTGGTCTTCGCCTCCGACGGCCGGTTCTTCACGCTCGCCTGCGACAAGCTCCCCAGCGCGCGCGGCCACGGCGAGCCGCTGCGCCTGATGATCGACCTCGACGACCGCGTCGGCATCGTCGACGTCTTCGTGCACAGGCCCGGCGCCCGCCGCATCCTGGCCGGCAAGGAAGGCTACGGCTTCATCCTGCCGGAGGCCGAGGCCATCGCCTTCCGCCGCGCGGGCAAGCAGGTGCTGAATGGCGCGGCCCTGGTCTCGCTCCCCTTGCGCGACGGCGACGACCACCTCGCGGTGATCGGCGATAACGGCAAGGTCTTGATCTTCCCGGTCTCCGAACTGCCGGAGATGCCCAGGGGCAAGGGCGTCAAGCTGCAGTCTTATCGCGAAGGGGGTTTGCGCGACGCCACCGCTTTCGCCGAAGCCGACGGCGCGAGCTGGATCGACACCGCCGGTCGCACCCACCAATGGGACGCCTGGCGCGAATGGGCGGGCCGGAGGGCGGGAGCGGGCAAGCTCACGCCGAAGGGCTTCCCCGCCACCAAGCGGTTTCGGCCGAGGTAGTCCCGCGCCAGCGGTCTCCTTCTTTCGCTTCGCGAAGTGGGGCCAAAATTGTCCAGTTGCCCCGCCGCCCGTTCCGGCTTCCCATAACGCCGGGATCGGGGAAGACCGCATGACGCCACGCCGCATCGCCACGCTAGCCGCCCTGGCGCTGGCCCTCACAACCCAAGCCCGAGCCGGCCCCTACCGCGCCCCGCGCACCGCCTATGGCCAGCCCGACCTGCAGGGCCTGTGGACGTCCCTCTCGGCCACCAACCTGGAGCGCGCGCCCAACACCCCGCTCACCTTCGCCACCCGCGCCCAGGAGAACGCCTTCGAGGCCGCCGCCGCCGCGGCCAGCGCCAGGGGCGAGGCCGCGGGCCTGGGGCAGGGCGTCTCCGAATGGCATCAGGCCTGGCCCATGGCCCGCCTGGACGGAAAGCTGCGCACCTCCTGGATCGTCAGCCCCGCCGATGGCCGGCTGCCCTGGCGGCCCGAAGCGCTGCGGCGTTACCGGGCCCTCATGGAGGCCGCCGGGAACGGCGCCGCCGCCAACCCGGAGGACCGCCCGCCAACCGACCGTTGCCTGCTCGGCAGCTTCGCCTCGAACACCCCGCCGATGATCAATCCGGCGGTCGCCGCCGGCAAACAGATCGTTCAGACCCGCACCGAGGTCGCCATCCTCTCGGAGATGAACCACGACCTGCGCATCGTTCGCCTGGGCGACAGCCGCCATCCCGCCCGCCATCCGCCGGCCAACGTCCGCCTCTGGATGGGCGACTCCATCGGTCATTGGGAGGGCGAGACCCTGGTGGTGGAGACCGCCAACTTCCACCCGCAGGAGGCCTTCCGCGGCCCCGTCTATATGATCTCCCCCGACGCCCGCGTCACCGAACGCTTCACCCGCACCGGCCCCCACGAGATCCGCTACGCCTTCGAGATCGATGACCCGGCCACCTTCACGGAAGTCTGGAAGGGCGAGATGCCGCTCAAACCCGACAAGGGCCCGATCTACGAATTCGCCTGCCACGAGGGGAACTACTCGATGCCGCTGATGCTGCAGGTGGCCCGGGCGGCGGAGAAGGGGCGGTAGGCCCGCGACCTCCCCCGCGAAGCGGCGGGAGGGGGAACCGACGCCGGTCTCCGCGGAGATGATCAGCCCCACCTCGGCGGCGGCGCGGCGGGCGTAATAGTCGGCGACCTCGGGCGTCGCCACGCCGCGGGGCGGCGGGGAGGCCGAACAGACCGCCTTCAAGCGGCGCCGTAAAGCCCGTGAACGGACGAAGGCCCGGCTATTTCCGGCCAATGTCGCGGCGCGCTACTTGGCGGCGACCTTCGCCAGGGCCTCCTCCCGCCGACCGCCGGCGAGGATCCCCGCCATGGCGTAGTTTCCCTCGTGGCAGGCGAATTCGAAGATACGGCCGGGGGCCTTGTCGAGGGCCATCTCGCCGCGCCAGGGCTGGGTGTAGAGGGTCGGGTCGCTGACAGTGAACTGGTAGAACAAGCTGTCTGGGCCCTCGCGGGTGAACCGCTCGGTGACCCGGGTCTCGGCGGTCTGCATCAGCGACCCTCCGCGGCGGGTGTCGCCCGGGTGGAAGCCGGCAGTCTCCACCACCAGGGTCTGGCCCTCCCAATGGCCGGCGCTGTCGCCGAGCCAGGCGCCGGCGTGGGCGTCCGGCGTCAGGCCCGCGCCCAGGCGAATGATGCGGACGTCGTGATAGGCCTCGCTGAAGATCGCCACGTGGTCGCGGGTCTGGACGATCTGGAAGAGGTTGGCGTCGGCGCCGCCGATCATCGGGGCGCCGCCGGCGTGGTTGACCAGGCAACGGGTGGGCCCAGGCTGGCTTTCCGGATTGTCCGGGGGATCGGACCGCGGCGGGGTGGCGCCGATGCCCAGCCGCGCCTTCGTCTCCGACGTGAACGGCACCTGGCCGTCAGGCGGATCGGTGATCCAGGACGAGCGGATCTGCCCGTGGACGCGGGCGAGCCGCGCGCCGCGCTCGTTGAACTCGCTCTCCGCCTGGCCCAGGCCGTCGGTCTTGGAGGCGACCATGCCGTGTAGCGCGCGCCGCGGCGCCTCATAGGCCTCCGCCTGCGCGGGCGTCAGCACCAGCGCATGCAGGTCCTTGGGCCGCTGGAAGTCGGTGTAGGTGCCGAGCGTCCAGGTTCCCTCCAGGTCGCCTGGGGGCCGACGGGAGCTCGCCGCCGCGCGAGCGGGCAGGGCGGCCGCCGCCAGGCCCGCGAGCAGGCCTCGCCGCCCGATCTCCGTTGCTGTCGCCACGCTCCGCCGCACGCGCCTATTTCCCCGCGCCCTTCGCCCCACGCTCCGCCGCCCGCGCCGCCGCCAGGATGCCCGGCAGCGAATAGTTCCCTTCGTGACAGGCGAACTCGAACATCTGGCCTTCCGCCGGGCGGAAGACCATTTCGCCGCGCCACGTTTGGGTGAAGAGGGTGGGGTCGGTGACCTCGAAGCGGTAGCCGATCTCCTTTGGGCCCGTGCGGGTGAACCGCTCCACCACCTTGGCGTGGTCGCTCAGGTAGATGTCGTCGTCGAGCTTGGTGTCGCCAGGGCGCAGACGGGTGGTCTCCACCACCAGGGTGGCGCCTTCCCAGCGGCCCACAGAGACGCCGACCCAGCCGGGGAGCGCGCCCTCCGTCGGGTCGGGGCCGCCGGGCTGCGCGATCGGGATGATGCGGGTCTGGTGCAGCCGCTCGCTCACCAGCACCACGGCGCCTGGCGTCTGGACGATCTGCACGAGGTTGGTGTCGTGGGCGTTCAGCAGGGGCGCGGTGGCGCTGGCGTAGACCAGGCAGCGCTCGTCGATCTCGCGGTCCTCGACATTGTCGGCGCGGTCCGGCGCCTGGGCATGGATGTAGAGCCGCGTCTTCGCCGCCTCGGTCCATGGGATGCGGCCGTCAGGCGGGTCGGTGATCCAGGACGAGCGGATTTCGCCGCGGATGCGCGCCAGGCCCGGACCGTTGTCGGGGAACTCACTCTCGTCCTGCCCGACGGAGTCGTGTTCGGAGATCAGCTCGCCCTGGTGAGCGTGCCTGGGCGTCTCATAGGCGGCGGCCTGCGCGGGCGTGACCACCAGGGTCGTGAACGCCTTGGGCCGCTCGAGCTTGGTGTACCAGGCGTTGGTCCAGACGCCGGTGAGATCGCTCGCGCCCGCGCTGGTCGTCGCGCTGCGCCCCAGGGCGGAGCCCGCGCAGGCTGATCCGCCCGCCGCCGCCAGCAACCCCAGCAGTCCTCGCCGCCTGATCGCCGCCATTATCCCTCGCCCCCGCGTTCGGGGTAGCAGGTCACGATCCGATCAGGGGGTCACCTGCACAAATTTGTTCAGGGCTAGCCGCCGACCCCGTCCGGCACGCCGTTGGTCGCCGGCGGCGGCGCGCAGGCGCCGGCGCGGGCCTGCACCACATAGAGCAGCGCGCGGCCGTGGATGAAACCCATGTGCTCCTGGATCGGCGAGGTGAGCTGGCCCGTGGTCAGGCTGGCCGCCTCGCCGTCGCCGGCCGGCGCGCCAAGGCTGGCGCGGTTCCAGCCGGTGAGCTGGGCGTTGCAGGCGGCCACCACGGCCTCGGCCACCACGTCGGCCCGGTCGCGCGACGGCGCCAGGCTGTAGGCCCAGCGCCTGGCGCAATTGTCCACCGTCGCCGAGCCATCGTCGATCGGGGCGGCGGTG